>DASWWP010000176.1:0-20564 GCA_036405915.1 Pseudomonadales bacterium | reverse complement strand
CAGCTTGCGGCGGCCGTCATCAAGCGTGACAAGACCGGCAACGACATCGCTACTGAAGCCTGGAGCGACAACGCGGTGCTCGAGAACGCCGGCATCGAAGTGGCGAACTTCACGCAGGAACAGAAGGCAGCGCTGATCGAGTTGATCGGCCTCTACATCGGCAATCTCGAGGATCCGATCGCGGAATACGAGATGGCCGAGATCACGCGCCATCTCGACAAGACCTGGTTTGCATGGATAGGCGGCATGGAGGATACGTCGGTGTTCTACTACCGCATCCAGAGCCCGGTGCTCGTCATCGAGTTCGACCACCAGGCGCCAGTCGGACTGACACACCTGTATCCGCGCGGCGTGCCTTACCGCGAACACGTGCATTCGACGGTGCGTACGCCGAATGGCAACGACTACGGGAAGGATTTACTGCGACAGCATCTCGCGACGCATCCGCACTGAGCGAGTGCATCGCGAGTCCGTCATCGATCAACTACCGAACGTGCGCTCGAACCATTCGCTGACCATCCACTTTTCGTAACGGAGCGGATCATCGCGGCGAGGCTGTATCGTCGTCAGCCGGAAGCCGAGGTCTTTCAGCATTTCGTCGCCGGACTGGATAACGGCGTCGTTCGCGTCGCGCAGTTCGTAACTCAGCTCCATCTGCGGGATGTCGACGTTACGTATCACGCGCAGGCCCATCGGGTAGCGCTGGTGGAAATACTCGACGAAGCCAGCAAGGTCTACGTCCGTCACGTTCACACGTAACGTCTGGCCTTCCGGCAATGCGGCGGCTTCCTTGCGGAAGTGCTCCTCGAGATCCTTCAGCACGCGTTCTTCGAAACGCACCTGGCTTTGATCGGTGGCGCGAATGTCGCGAAATTCATTCGGGTCGCCGTGTTCGAACACGAGCGTTGCGGCGCTCGCACTGGTGCCCAGCGCAAGCCCGCAGGCAGTCGCGAGCACGACACTATGCAAATGCTTCTTCATGGCCAATACCTCTCACCTTTCACTCTGCTGACGGATGCACGATATCGCAGGACCGCTCACGAGGTTGTTTAAACCGCATCAGCATTCAGACGGGATTCAGCTCGTGTTGCGCGCGATTCATCCCCAGTTCAGTTTCCCGGCGCGGGCCGGGCGAGTGTAATTTCCCCCTGTTACCCGTATCATTGGGCCGCCGGCGCAAAACACAACATCAGCCGGCCCGCTCTACCCAGGGGAACACCGTCCATTTCTGAAATCATTCGGAGCATTTCATGGCCACTATCGTTGGCGGCTTTGCCACATCCCATACTCCAACCATCGGTTTTGCGGTGGACACGAACAAGCAGAATGACCCCATCTGGGCCCCGATCTTCAAAGGCTACGAGCCTGTTCAGAAATGGCTGAAGGACACGGCGCCGGATGTCATCTTCTACATCTTCAACGATCACATGACGTCGTTCTTCATGGATCACTATTCGCAGTTCGCGCTCGGCGTCGGTGACAGTTTCCCGGTAGCCGACGAAGGCGGCGGCGCACGCGACCTGCCCGCATTGCAGGGCCATCCGAAACTCGCCGAGCACATAGCGAAAGGCCTCGTGGCCGACGAGTTCGACCTCTCGTACTTCCAGAACAAGGGCCTCGACCACGGCTGTTTCTCGCCGATGTCGCTGCTGTTCCCCGAACACAAGCAGGGCTGGCCGACCAGGATCATTCCGTTCCAGGTCGGCGTACTGATGGCGCCCTCGCCCACCGCAAGCCGCTGCTACAAGCTTGGCAAAGCCTTGCGTAAAGCGATCCAGAGCTATCCGGAAAACATCAAGGTGGCGATCGCCGGCACCGGCGGCCTGTCGCACCAGGTTCACGGCGAACGCTGCGGTTTCAACAACACGCCGTGGGACATGGAATTCATGGACCGACTCGGCACCGATCCCGAAGGCCTGACGAATTACACGATCGCCGAACTCGCGAAGCTCGGCGGCATGGAAGGCGCGGAAGTCGTCATGTGGATGATGATGCGCGGCGCACTGTCGGAAAAAGTCGAGAAGACGCACCAGACCTACTACCTGCCGTCGATGACGCCGATCGCGAGCCTCGTATTCGAAGAGCGTTCGAACGAGAAGCCTGCCGAAAGCAACGAAGCCTACATCGCGCGCATCAACAAGCAGCTGAAAGGCATCGAGGAACTCGAAGGTACCTACCCCTTCACGATCGAGCGCAGCGTCAAGGCCTTCCGCCTGAACGACTTCCTGCATCACCTGATCGAACCCGAACACCGCAAGCTGTTCCTCAGTGATCCGGAAGCGGCCTTCGCGAAGTTCGACCTGACGGAAGAAGAAAAGGACCTCGTCCGCCGCCGCGACTGGCGCGGCATGATCCACTACGGCGTGATCTTCTTCATGCTCGAGAAACTCGGCGCCGTCGTCGGCACGACGAACCTGCACATCTACGCCGCGATGAAGGGCATGACGCTCGACGACTTCCAGAAAACGCGTAACGCGCAGGTGCTCTATTCCGTCGCCGGCAAGGACGAAGGCAAGACGGACTGGGACAAGGCACAGAAGAAGTAAGCCAGAGCAACACCCTGGTTCGACCCTCGTCATTCCCGCGCAGTCGGGAATCCATGTGGACCCCCCGCCTTCGCGGGGGTGACGATCGGAGAATGAGTCCTGGCGAGGATGCCCTCAGGATGTGTGACGCAACAGTGAGGCACGCATTGATTCGCCACTGCATCACGATCCTGCTCGCCCTGTGCGCCGCACCCGCCGGCGCGCACCACAGCTACGCCGATTTCGACACGGAAACGCGCTTCGTGCTGTCCGGGACGCTTACGGACGTGCAGTGGACGAATCCACACATCCTGCTGTTCGTATCAGACGGCCAGCGGACGTGGCGCGTGGAATGGGTGACGATCACTGGTGCCCACGTCACCGCCGTCAGCCGCGAACAGTTCACGCCGGGTGAAGCGATCACGCTCGTCGGCAGCCGCCATCGCAATGCCGCCGTGCCGGTCGTCGCACGCGTGCAGCAGATCAACCTGCCGGATGACAACTGGCACTGGGAACCCACGCGCAGGAGTACGCCATGAACCTGTTCTTTCTAATCGTCGGACTCTGGCTCTTCGTAGGGTCGCACAGCGAGCACCTGGCGTTCCCGCGCTGGCGCGCACGCTTCATTGCGCATCGCGGCGAGAAATCCTGGAAACTTTTCGTCAGCGTGCGATCGCTGATCGGACTCGTGCTGATCGTGTATGGCTACGGACTCAGCCGCGCCGAGCCGGTGTTCCTGTGGAACCCGCCGCTGTGGACGCGTCACATCGCGCTGGCGCTGACGCTCCTCGCATTCATTTTGTTTGCTGCGTCGAAAGGTCCCCCGAACCACATCAAGCAGAAGCTCGGGCATCCGATGTATGCCGGCGTGAAAGTCTGGGCCTTCGCGCACCTGCTCGCGAACGGCCGCCTTGGCGACGTCGTGCTGTTTGGCACGCTGCTGTTGTGGGCCGTCATTGGCTTTGCCATCTCGCGGCGGCGCGATCGCCGCGCCGGCATTCGCTACCCGGCAGGCATCGCGCGTAACACGGCAGTGGCCGTCATCCTCGGCAGCGCCGTGTGGGCGCTGTTCGCCTTCTGGCTGCATCGCGTGCTGATCGGCGTACCGCCGCTGTAGGAGCCGGACAAGCTGTCGAAACCGATGCCGAACGAGACTCAAAAGAGGGGTGGCAAGCGCAGGAACGACTGATTACAATGCCGCCCCGCGCAAGCGATCGGAGTGTAGCTCAGTTTGGTAGAGCACTGTCTTCGGGAGGCAGGGGTCGGAGGTTCAAATCCTCTCACTCCGACCATTTCAGATTTGATGATGGTCGAGCAAAGGTCATTTTTCTTCCACGCCGCTTTTCATTGGCTGCGGCGGGCAAGAAAAGTGGCCTTTTTTTCTTTGTGAGCCGCGCACATGCCCGACTTTTTCCCGAAGGAAGCTGCCGAGCGCTATGACGAACGCAACAGCAGGCTGAATCGTATTTCCGACTGCCTGCACTTCCTCACGGGTCTCGCGTTGCAGGCGCTCCCGTCCGATGCCCGAGTGCTTTGCGCAGGTGTCGGCACCGGCGCCGAGCTGCTGTACCTGGCACGCCTGTTTCCTCGCTGGACCTTCGTGGCACTCGACCCATCGTTGCCGATGCTCGACGTCTGCCGCGGGCGTTGCACCGAGGCCGGCATACATGAACGTTGCGAGTTCGTTCATGGCCACGTGAACGACCTGCCGCAGGGCGCGCAGTTCGATGCGGCGCTCAGCATCCTCGTAGCGCATTTCATTCCACGCGCCGAACGCCCCGCCTTCCTGCAGGCGATGACGCAGCGCCTCAAGCCCCGAGGCTACCTCGTCACGGCCGAAATCAGCTGCGATCTCGAGTCCGCGGCGTTCCCGCCGATGCTCGATACCTGGAAATCGGTGCAGACCCTGATGGGCGCGACGGCCGAGTCGCTTGCCGCTCTGCCACGCCAGCTGCGCGAAGTGTTGACCGTGCTGCCTCCGGAGGAGACCGAAGACCTGATGCGCGCGAGCGGCATCGACACCCCCGTGCGCTTCTTCCAGGCCTTCATGATCTGCGGCTGGTACGGACAGAAGGCCTCGTAGTAACGAGCGCCACCACCAAACCATCCGGTCCTCGGCCTGCGCCGCAAATCGGCATACCATCGCCGCCTCACGCATACTGGAGGGCTACCATGAACCTGCATACATTCCGCGCCGCACTGCTCGGCGCATCGCTGCTGGCGGCGCTGCCAGCCACGGCGCATCACGGCACGGCCGTGTCATACGAACAGGGCGCGTGGATCACCGTGAAAGGCACCGTCACGGAATTTCGCTGGCGTAATCCGCATTCCGCCCTCTTCCTCGACATCGTCGATGACAAGGGCGAGATGGTGAACTACGCGATCGAGTTGCCGAGCCCGGTGCTGATGTCACGCTCTAACGGCTGGACGCGCGCGACATTCAAGGAAGGCGACACGGTGGAATTCAGGGTGCATCCGTCACGCACCGGCGCGGCGGTAGGCGAATGCCTCACGGACTGCCTCGTCCATGTGAACGGCGAGCTGCTACCGTCGCGCTTGCCGAACGGCGAGACGCGCGAAGAGGCCCCGGCGGCCGAAGCAGCACCCGCGGCAAGGCAGTAACCAGGAGCTGATGATGAAACCACTCGCAAAGATTGCCGCGCTGTGCGGCGCATCGTTCCTCGTGTTAGGCGCCGCCTTCGCGAATGCGCAAAGCCCGGAACTGACGGGCGTCTGGCTGCGCGCGTCGGGTTCGAACGCGTATCCGATGTCGCAATGGAGCCCGGAAGAACTGCCATTCACCGCCGAGGGTCGTGCCGCATTCGATGCGAACCGCCCGGGCAAGGGTCCGCGCCAGCAAATGCCGGCTTTCGGCAACGATCCGCTTGGCCAGGCGAATCCGCCGGGCCTGTATCGCACGCTCGTGTATGGCCGCCCAATGGAACTCGTGCAGTTGCCCGACCGCGTTATCCAGCTGTTCGAATGGGGCAAGCACTGGCGCACGATCTGGACCGACGGGAGGCCCGTGCCCGATGCTCTCGTCGCCGGACCGTTCTGGTACGGCTACTCCGTCGGCGAATGGCAGGGCGATACGCTCGTCGTGAAGACCGTCGGCCTCGACGGCCGTGCATGGCTCGATGAATGGGGTACGCCGTACACCGATCTCACCGAAGTCGAGGAACGCTGGCGTCGCAGCGATGCGCAAACCCTCGAACTGACGATCACCGTCACCGATCCCGAGCTGTACACGCAGCCATGGACGAGCGACACGAAGACCTTTTCGTTCGAAACGCCCGATTCACTTAACGGCGAATTGATGGAACAGATCTTCGCGCCGATCGATGAAATGCAGTTCAACGAAGACATCCGCGACCGCGCGGCTTCCGGTCCGAACGCGGCGGAATGACCACCCATGCAGCCTGGTCGCCGCGGCGCGCAATGAGCCGCGCGACCAGACGCTGCTCCATCCAGCCCTCACTCCACTGATCCGCGTTCGCTGCCGACCCTGAGCGCCGCGCGCAAACCGTTGTGGTTTAATGCGCGGGCCAGGCCCCACAGAGCGTCATCCCGGGGACTTCGTCATGCCAGCTTTCACGCGTGTCGTACTGGCCGCTGCGTTGCCACGCTCGCGTCCGCCGCAGGCCCAGCACCCGATCGGTTCACGCCGGAAGCGCACCGAGGCTACGTAACGCGCCGGTTCGCCGCGCCCACCGAAATGACGCCGCGCGCAATGAACCAGCAATGAGGTAGTAATGAAAGCGACTGTAGTACTCGAAGCCGGACGCGAGAAATCGCTGCTCAGAAGGCATCCCTGGGTTTTCGCGAGCGCGATCCGCAACCACGGCGGCAAGCTTCACAGCGGCGATACGGTGGATATCCATGCCGCCGACGGACGCTGGCTCGCGCGCGGCGCGTACTCGCCGGCATCGACGATCAGGGTGCGGGCGTGGACTTTCGACAAGGCCGAAGTGATCGACAATGCGTTCTTCGTGCGCCGCATCGAAAGCGCGTGGCGTGCGCGCCAGTTGCTGCGCCTCGACGGCAATGCATATCGCCTCGTCGCTGCCGAATCCGACGGCTTGCCCGGCGTGACGGTCGATCGCTACGCCGACGTTCTTGTATGCCAGTTGCTGAGCGCCGGCGCGGAGCGCCACCGCGACAAGATCGTCTGGGCACTGCGCAAGCTGTTTCCCGACTGCGCGATCCTCGAACGCTCCGACGTGCAGATCCGGGAGAAGGAAGGTTTGCCGTTGCTGACGCAGACGCTGCATGGCGACGTGCCGTCGACCGTCACGATCGTCGAAGCCGGCCACCAGTTCGACGTCGACCTGATGCACGGCCACAAGACCGGCTTCTACCTCGACCAGCGCACGAACCGCGCGCGGATCGCCGCGTACGCGCAAGGCCGCAGCGTGCTGAACTGCTTCAGCTATACCGGCAGCATCGCCGTGTACTGCCTGGGTGCAGGGGCTGCGCACGTGACTAATCTCGACAGCTCCGAAGCAATGCTCGCGCAGGCCGCGCAGCACATCGCGATGAATGGCCTCGACGCCGACAACGCAGCGCATGTCACGACAGACGTTTTCGCCGAGCTGCGCAAGTATCGCGCCGAGGGCCGCCGCTTCGACCTGATCGTGCTCGACCCGCCGAAGTTCGTCGAAAGCAAGCAGCATCTCACGCAGGCCTGTCGCGGCTACAAGGATATCAACCTGCTCGCGTTGCAATTGCTCAATCCCGACGGGATCCTCGCGACGTTCAGCTGCTCCGGCCTGATGCCGGAAGAACTGTTCCACAAGGTCGTCGCCGATGCCGCGCTCGACGCGGGACGCACGGTGCAGTACCTCGAAAAGCTCGCACAGGACCGTGACCATCCTGTGGCGGCGGCCTACCCTGAGGGCTTCTACCTGAAAGGCCTTATTTGTCGAGTGGAATAGCGGCGCGCGCTTTCGGAATACTCATCGAACCGCCCACGTAGACAGCCCGGCGGCACGGGCATATCCTGCGAACCGTCATTCGTTATCCAAGCGAAATCATGCATTCTGATTCCATCGACAAGCATAGCGGCAAGGATGCTCCCACAGCGAACTCCCACACCGATCCCGCAGAGCCGCCCGCCGAGCTGCAATGGCGCCTGCAGGAGCGCGTCAAGGAACTGAACCTGCTGCACGTCGCGACGCGACTGCTGCAAGGCAGCCGCCTGTCGCTGCAGGCAACGCTGACCGAGGTCGCGGCTTTGCTGCCGCCGGCCTGGCAATATCCGGACCTGTGCCAGGCGCGCATCCGCTACGGGCGCACTCAGGCGACTACACCGTTCTGGGGCGAGTCTCCGTGGAAGCTGTCGACGAGCTTCACGACGAGCGACGGCCGCGAAGGCGTCGTCGAAGTCATCTACCTCGAACAGACACCGCTCGCGCAGGAAGGCCCCTTCCTCGCCGAAGAACGCGCGTTGCTGGACTCGGTCACCGAATTGCTCGTCGCCTACCTCGAACGCCACCGCGCCGCGCGCAAGAGCCGCCAGAAGCGCAACGACGTGGACGGGGACATCGACCGACTGCAGCCCGAACGCGTCGCGCTGCTCGCCGAGCTGGCCGATGCTTTTGAGCATGACCATCTCGTGCTGCACTACCAGCCGAAGGTGGACCTGCGCAGCGGCCGCACGGTGGAAGTGGAAGCGCTCGTGCGCTGGCAGCATCCCGACTACGGCCTGATCTATCCCGACCGCTTCGTGCCGCTCGCCGAAAGCGGCCAGCAGCTGATCGACACGCTGACGCACTGGGTGCTCACGTGCGCGCTGCGCCACTGGCACGGCTGGAAGCAGCGCGGCATACAGCCCGGCCTGTCGATCAACCTGTCGACGCGGAACCTGCTTGATCGCTCGCTGCGCACGAAGATTCTCGAACTCGCGAGGGCCGCCGGCTTTCCGCTGGACCAGCTGACGCTGGAAATTTCCGAAGGCACGGTGATGGGCGATCCGGAGCGCGCGAAGCGCGTGATGACGGACCTGCACGACTACGGCATCCAGTTCACTATGGAAGACTACGGTACCGGCCAGCGCGCGCCGAGCTACCTGAAGGACCTGCCGATCAGCCGCATGAAGATAGACAAGTCCTTCGTCATGGATTTCGCGACGCCGCGCAACGCCACGGTCGTCCGCGATGCGATCGAACTGGCCCACCAGCTCGGCATGCAGATCACGGCCGAAGGTATCGAAGACGAAGCCACGCGCGCGGAGCTGCAACGGCTCGGGTGCGAACTCGGGCAGGGCTATTTGTTCGCGCGGCCGCTGCCGGAAGACGAGTTGCTCGAGTGGTTCAGGACTTCGGCCTGGGGCTACCCCTGAGTCGTCGCCAGCAGGTCCGGCAGCTCCGCGATCGAGTCGATCACATGATCGGGGCTGACGGATGACCGCTGCACGAGCTCCTCGCGATACTTGCCCGTCCTAACGAGGATCCCGCGCAGGCCGACTGCCTGTCCGCCGCCGATGTCGCTGTCGATGTCGTCGCCAACTATCGCGACCTCGCCGGCCGTCAGGCCGAGGGCCTGCACGGTCAGCCGGAAGAAGTCCCACGAAGGCTTGCCGATCACGATGGCCTGCTGCCCGCTGACGTATTCGAGGGCGGCGACGAACGCGCCGATGTCCATCTTCAGGCCCTGCTCCGTTTGCCAGTAGCGGTTGCGATGCATGCACACCAGCTTCGCGCCGCGCATCAGCATGCCGAAGACCTCGTTCAGCAGCGCGTAATCCCAGCGCTCGCCGATGTCGCCGATCACGACGAAGTCGGGCGCGTGGTCGTCCCGTGGAAATTGAGCGAAGCAGGGCTGCACTGCATCGGCCACGAGCAGATGGCAGCGTGGCTGTCCCGCCTGCTCGAGATAGCGGCGCGTGGCGGCGACGGCGGAAAATATTTCGTCTTCGCCGACGTCGATTCCGAGCGCGGCCATTGCACGCTGCAGCTCATCGGGCGGACGCCTGCTCGTGTTCGTGACGAAGCGGAACGGAATGCCACGCTCGCGAAGCACATACAACGTGGCGGCGGCACCGGGAATGGCCCGGTCGCCGATGTGCAGGACGCCGTCCATATCCAGCAAGAGCCCCTTGATCGCGCGCGTCGTCTGCATGCCAGTCTCCCCTGCACATTATTTACATGCTCGCTGCCGCGGGTTTCTGCGGAGAACCCTGCAAATCACCGGCTGCTTTCCCTGTCCCTGAAATTTGCAGGGGCTTTCCGGGCGGGGCTGTGCTAGAGTGCCCGCCGTCGAGCCGGACATCGTCCCCCGACAGTGCATATCTTTAGTTCGTGACGCGCCGCAACACCGTAATACCCGGCAACAAGGCGCCCACTTCTCAGCTCACGTCAGCCGCAGGCGCTCGCTCTTTTCAGCAGCCTCGCCACGCAGCTTTCCAGCAGTAGCTATCGAATCTGCACACTGCGCCGATCCTCACTACGGACCCGCGCAAACCACTGGCAACGCGCTCTGCGCCACGGACACGTAAGGTGTCACGCACGATCCTGTGTTGCCGTTTTTTCGTGATCATCACGTGCAACCCCAAGGACCCATTAACGAATGAGCTTCAACGAACTTGGCCTGCAAGAAACTCTCCTGCAAGCCGTCAACGACTCCGGATACACCAGCCCTACTCCCATCCAGTCCCGCGCAATTCCCGCCATCCTGACCGGCAAGGACGTGATGGCCGCCGCGCAAACCGGCACCGGCAAGACCGCCGGCTTCACGCTTCCGCTGCTGCAGCGGCTCAGCGGCAAACCTCCCGTCGGCAGCAATCAGGTGCGTGCACTGATCCTGACCCCGACGCGCGAACTCGCCGCGCAAATCCAGGAAAGCATCGAAACCTACGGCAAGCATGAAAAGCTGCGCTCGGTCGTCATATTCGGCGGCGTGAACATCAATCCGCAGCAGATGGCCTTGCGCAAAGGCTGCGACATCCTCGTCGCAACGCCAGGCCGCCTGCTCGACCTGCACCAGCAGAACGCCGTGAAATTCAACGCCATCGAAGTGCTCGTGCTCGACGAAGCCGACCGCATGCTCGACATGGGCTTCATCCGCGACATCCGCAAGATCCTCGCGCTGCTGCCGAAACAGCGTCAGAACCTGATGTTCTCCGCCACCTTCTCTGACGAAATTCGCGAACTCGCGCGCACGATCTGCCACGAGCCGGTCGAGATCGACGTTGCCCCGCGCAATTCCACGGTCGACGCGATCACGCAGCGCCTGTACCACGCGAACAAGGACATGAAACTGCCGCTGCTCGCGAAACTGCTGCTCGACACGCCGGAACAGGTGCTCGTGTTCAACCGCACGAAGCACGGCGCGAACAACCTCGTGAAGAAGCTGGCGCAGTACGGCGTAAACGGCGCGGCGATCCATGGCAACAAGAGCCAGGCGCAGCGCACGAAAGCGCTGGCCGATTTCAAGAGCGGCAAGATCCAGGTGCTGGTGGCGACCGACATCGCCGCGCGCGGCCTCGACATCGAGCAGCTCGCGATGGTCGTCAACTACGAACTGCCGCAGGTGCCGGAAGATTACGTTCACCGCATCGGCCGCACCGGGCGCGCGGGCGCAACTGGCCTTGCGATTTCGCTCGTCGCCGATGACGAGAATGGCCAGCTGCGCGCGATCGAACGCCTGATCAAGCGCCGCATCGAGAAACTCGAGTTCGATCGCGCCACGTTGCCCGAACGCAAGGCAGGCTCCGTGGAAATCGCCGACGACGACCGCGAACGCCAGCCGCGCAACAACGGACGCCAGGGCCAACGCAACGGCCAGCATGGCGCGCGCCGTGGCGGCCAGCGTAACGAACAGCGCAACGAACAGGCGGCTGCACCGAACCAGAACAACCCGCGCCGCGGAGAACGTCCGCAGCAGCGCAGCGCGCAGGCCCAGGGCGGCGGCCAGGCACGCCAGCAGGGCGAAGGCCGCCAGCGCAATGGACAAGGCTCCGGGCAAGCACAGCGTGGCGGACAGAATGGCCAGGCGCGCAATGGCCAGCCACGTAACGGCCAGGGACGAAATGGACTGTCACGCAATGGCCAGCCGAACAATGGCCAGGCGCGCAACGGACAGGGACGCAACGGCCCGCAGCAGCGCCGCGACCGCCCGCGCCAGGACCAGCGCAATGGCAACAACCCGCCGCCACGCATCACCGGCGACGACGACAACCGCGGCAACACCGCGGCCTACGCGACGCACAATGCACCGGCAGCTAACAGCTTCTGGCGCAAGCTGCGCGAGTCGATTCCTGGTCTCGGATCCTGATTGCGGAGCAGGACGATGCCCGGGCCGTTCCCGCCAGCATCCGTCGGCATGACTGACTGAAACGAAAAAAGCCCCGCAATGCGGGGCTTTTTTTTAATCGCGTCGTGCTTATTTCGTGTACTTGTAGTTCAGCGCGTACGAGTAGCCCATGTTGAAACCGTTTTGCGCTATCGTCGCCGACACCGTCACGTCGAACTCCACGAGATCCGCCGTGTTCGACTTTGTCGTATAGCTGAAGTTCGTAATCGTAACGCCATTACCGGAGCTGCTAGCGATCGCATTGGTGAACGCCTCCTTGATGTCGTCCTGGTCGGATACGTTCGGCGCGGGAATTCCGTTGACCGTGAACGAGAACGGCGTCGCCACGGCCACCGGGCCGGACAGCGTCACAGTTCCGGACACGGTCAGATTGTAGTTACCCGACGGAATCGACGTGCCGCCACCCGGGTTGCTGTTGCCGCCGCCGTTCACGGCAGTCTGCAAGCGGCTCAGCATCGTATTCAACGCACCGACGCTCGTGTAGGCAGAACCATACGAGCCGCCTTTCACGTATACGACGCCATCCTTGATCGCGGCGTACACGCCGGAGCTGAAGTACTTGTACAGGTAGCCGTTTGCATCGACCTGGAACGAGCCGCCGCTCTGGAAGATCGAGGGGTAGACCTGCGCGGCGAGGTTGAAGAGGTTCGTCATGTCCGCGGTCGGCGTGACGGTGAGGCGGTTCTTCGCGAGCGTCAGGTCCGTCGTGACTTTCGACACGGTACCCATGTTCTTGATCTGGGTACCGAACGGACCGCCGGTGAGGAATAGCGAACCGTCCTTGAAGCCCACGGCTACGCCGCTGCTGTAAGTGATGTACGTATAGCCCTGGGCTGCTTTGATCGGCTGATGGTCCACGTTGAACAGGTCCGGATACAGTTCGGCGGCCAGACCCAGCACGTACTCCTCGCTGGAACTCAGCGACTGCGCCTGTACGTTTGCGCCCATGACGAGGGCACAGGCGATACCTGCCATCTTGCGGAACGACAACTTCATCTAACTACTCCTGATCGTTGTTGGTTGTTGTGGTGTTGCTTGTTGTGGTGTTGCTAGTTGTTATGACGTGGTGGTGGCCATGCTGACAACGGCGTGCAACATAGCGGAAAAGACAGGATGGATTTAGCGTGCATCGACAGGAAAAACTCCTGTTCTTCAAAGCCTGCGTAATGGAGCGCTGCGCCCTGTTCCGGTGCATGACAGACCGCTGACCCGACCTGCTCTAAGCCTCCCATGCAACACGTGGCGATTGCCGTAAAGGCTCCAGGCCGCCGCCGTGATTTCAAATCCCGGGCGTCCCCCATAGAATGCGCGGGCCTTTGCCAGCCCGGGTCATTCTCATGCCATCCATCCTGTTCCAGCTCCTGCCGATCTTTGCGTACTTCGGACTCGGCATGCTGTTGAAGCGCACCGGCATCGCCGAGCGCGCGCATGGCGACTTCCTGCTGCGCTTCGTGTTCTTCGTCACGCTGCCGCTGCTGATCCTGAGTTCGGTACCGAACATAGCGTTCACGGCCGACAAGGCGCTGCTGCCGCTGATCAACGTGGCAGTGAACCTGTTCTGCATGGGGCTCGCATGGCTCGCCGCGCGCATGCGCAAGCTCGATCGCAGGACCACCGGCACGATGCTCGTGAACACCGGCATCCTGAACAACAGCTTCATGTTCCCGTTCATCCTCGCCGTGTACGGCCAGGCAGGCTTCGCCGATGCCATCCTGTTCGACTTCGGAAACGCACTACTGATGGCGACCTTCGTCTACGCGCAGGCTTTCAAGTACGGCGGCGCAGCGGGCGACCGCTGGACGATGCTGGTTCGCATCATGAAGTCGCCGCTCGTGTGGTCGCTGTTCCTGTCGGTGGCACTTGCGGTGAGCGGCGCCCAGCTGCCGGCAGTCGTACTGACGATCGTCAATCCGCTTGCCCAGATGACGGCGCCTTTGATCCTGATCGCCCTCGGCATCTTCTTCTCACTGAAGATCGCGAACCTGCCGCTGGCGCTGCTGACGGCCGGCATCCGGCTCGGCGGCGGACTCGTGGCCGGACTCGTGCTGGCAACCCTGCTTGGCCTCGAAGGCATGACCTTCACGGTGGTCGTGCTCTGCTGCGCCGGGCCGATCGGCTTCAATGCGCTGACGTATAGCTCGCTCGCCAAACTCGATGCCGACCTTAGCGCGAGCGCCGTGTCGATTTCGCTGCTCGTCGGACTGTTCTACATCCCGCTGCTGATGCTGCTACTCGGCAACTAGCCTCCCCTGCCCCGAACCCCCATATATAGAAGCAGCAAGACGCCGATGGCGTTTTGCCACCTCTCGCCGCTTCCTGACGGAACAGGTGTCGCTTTCTAAGGCGACTGCATCCAGCGCGTTCCAGAACTGCCCAAGCCTTTCTGTACTTTTCACAGGCCTTTGGATATCAAGGCTGCGCTTCCGCCTCAGGGCGGCAAGTGTCTTTTTAAAAATCCACACACACTCACATCTCGAACATGAACCCATCAAGGGGAGGGGTTGCAATGGACCGTGCAGGAAACAGACGTTTCAAAACAGGCTTACTGGCGCTGGCGATCATGACGGCAACCGCCGGGCATGCGCAGGCGGCAGAAGATCTCGAGGAAATCCAGGTAACCGGCACCCGCATCCGCACCACCGACGGCATGGTGCAGCCGACACCGGTCACGGCCGTGACGACCGCGGAAATGCGCAACTTCGATCCATCGTCGTCGGTATCGGAGCAGCTCGACAACCTGCCGCAGTTCCTGAACACGCAAACCGCGCAGCGCGGTGGCGGCACCTTGTTCGGCGACGCCGCTGGCGCGTACCTGAATCTGCGCAACATGGGCAAGCAGCGCACGCTTGTTCTTTTCGACGGCTCGCGCATCGTGCCCGCCGACCGTGCCGGCGTGCCGAACGTCGACAACTTCCCGACCGCGCTTATCCGCACCGTGGACGTGGTCACCGGCGGTGCATCCGCTGCCTACGGCGCCGATGCGATGGCCGGCGTCGTCAACTTCGTGCTGGACCGCGAATTCGAAGGACTGAAAACCAGCGTGTCGACCGGCATCACGGAACGCGGCGACGGACAGAACTACAACTTCAGCATCGCCGGCGGTACACGCTTGGGCGATCGCCTGCATGTGATCGGCTCGCTCGAGCACCGCAACATCGACGAGATCAAGCGCGACCCGCAGGACCTCGACAACTGGAACAGCATCGGCTGGGTCATCAACCCGGCGTGGCGCGCCAGCGACCCGCGCGGCACGAACCCGCAGCGTTTGACCGTGCCGCACGTGCACCAGGCGAACCAGAACCCCGCCGGCCTCGTCAGTATCAGCGGCCCGCTCGCAAGCCAGTTCCGCTTCCAGAACCACACATTCACGGATGACGGCAGCGCGATGCGTCCGTTCATCGCCGGCGACTATCGCAACCTCGGAAACGGCATGCAGTCAGGCGGTCCCGAGGCGTCGCTCGCCGAGCGTGCATTCGACGGCGCAGGCGGACTCGTCGGCAACGAAGTGATCCAGCATTCCGGATTCGGCGGCCTGCAGTACGACCTGACCGACAGCACGTCGCTTTTCGCGCAGGTGATGATGGGCCGCACCGAATCGAACGGCTACAACCGCCGCGGCAACCCTGAGATGGGCGCGATCTACACGGCGACGGTCTTCCGCGAGAACGCCTTCCTGCCGCCTGAACTCGCCGCCGAAATGGACCGGCTCGGACTCACGCAGGTGAACTTCGCGAAGATCGGCCAGGTCCGTACTGGCCGCAACAACAACTTCTACGACGATCGCGACAACGCCGACGTGTCGCAGATGTGGTCGGCCTCCGCCGGCTTCGACCACATGTTCGCCAACGAATGGACGCTGCGCGGCAACTACCAGTACGGCGAATCGAAGCTGACGAGCGAAGCCGAAGGCATCATCCGCGTCGACCACTGGTTCATGGCCATGGACGCCGTGCGCGATCCAAATACCGGCGCGATCGTGTGCAACGTGCAGCTCCGCAATCCGTCGATGGACGAGCTGCGCGCGGCGGCGGCTGGCAAGAGCGTGCTGACGACGCGTGTCACGGAGTTCCCGTCGGGCAAGATGCCGATCGACAACATCCTCGTGACACCCGAGCGCTCCATTCGTGACTGCATCCCGATGAACGTGTTTGGTCTCGGCAACGTGTCGGAGCAGGCGGACGACTACGTACTCAGCGACGACAAGAAAGGCATACGCGACCTCGACCAGCACTTCGCCGAATTGCTGCTGACGGGCGAGCTGCACGAAGGCTGGGGCGCTGGTGCACTCGGCTTCGCGGCGGGCCTCACGTATCGCGAGGAATGGTTCAACCAGATCACGCGCCCGATCGATTTCGAGAGGACGACGCTGAACGCGCCGGAGGTCGGCATAAGGGGCATTCCGTCGCAGATCAGCGAAGGCAACCGCTCGATCCACCAGTTCTCGGCAACCTCGTGGGCCACCGGCGAGTTCGATGTCTGGGAATGGTTCACGGAGCTGAACGTCCCGGTGTGGGAGTCGGAAAGCGGCAACCAGCGCGTCGATACCAATTTCGCCTTCCGCCAGTCCGATTACTCGCACAGCGGCAAGGTCGACAGCTGGAAAGCCGGCATCGAAGTGCAGGCATTCGAGGACCTGCGCGTGCGCGTCACGCAGTCGCGCGATGTGCGCGAGCCGACCTTCCAGGAACAGTGGGAAGCACAGGGAGGCGGCGGCCAGGTCAACGATCCGGTGATGGGCATCAATAACCAGACGATCACGCTACTGACCTACGGCAACCCAAACCTGAAACCGGAAGAAGCGGATACGCTGACGGCGGGCGTCGTGTACACGCCGACCTTCTTCAGCTGGCTCGACGGCCTGCAGCTGTCCGCCGACTACTACGACATCGACGTGTCGGGCCGCATCACGCCGCTCGGCCCGCAGCGTCTCGTCGATGAATGTTCGAACGGCAGCAGCCCGGCTTTCTGTTCGCAACTCGTGCGCAACCCGGCGACGAACATCCTCGAACGCGTGGAGGACCGCCAGGTGAACGCTGCGGCCGGCGTCACGCGCGGCGTCGACATCGAAGTGCGCTATTCGCTGGAGCCTGATTTCTTCGGCGCACAGGACGAAGACCTCACGCTGCGCATGTTCGCGAACAAGATGCTCGAGAACTCGGTGACGACGACGACCTATCGTGACGACACCGGCAGCCTGACGAGCCCCGAGTGGAACGCTACTGCGACCTTCGGATACAACGTCGGCAACATAGGCATCAACTGGCTCACGCGCTACTACGACAGCACGACGTACACGAACGGCTTCGGCGTGCTGTGGGTCGAAGGCATCGACGTCGACGATGCCAGCATCGCGTCACAGACTGTCCACAACCTCGTGCTGAGTTATCGCGGCGAAACGTCGGGCGGCGGTAACTGGGTCGCGAGCTTCAACGTGAACAACCTGTTCGATCGCGATCCGCCGATCGTCGCGTCGCAGAACACGCGCGGCGGCCAGCAGAACCCGAACAACGTATTCGACGTGTTCGGCCGGCGGTACCAGCTGAGTCTCAACTACAACTTCTGAGCATCCGCTTTCTGGCCACGACGACAAGGACGTCGCGTAGCCAGTTCCTTGCGTCTCGCCCAAGTCCGGTAGCTTCGGCACGTCACGTGCCGCCGCATCGACGCCGCTGAAAGCAAGCACCCTTCCGAACGCGGCAACTACGCCGAACCGTAGCGTACGGATCGAATCCGAACGAACGTTCGTTCTTTACATTCCATAAGCCTTTGTATATCAAAGGCGCGCTTTCCGCCCAACCACACCCACTCACCGGGGCGGCGAGCGTCACAACTCAAACAATCAAAGCAAGGGGAGTAGTAAATGAAACCTGCCATACAACGGCATTTCAAACTCAGTGCCATCGCACTGTCGATCGCCTCGGCGACGCTCGTCACGGGCGGCGTCCAGGCAGCAGAAGAACTCGAGGAAATCCAGGTAACCGGTACGCGTATCCGTACCACCGACGGCATGGTGCAGCCGACGCCGGTCACTGCCGTGACCACTGACGAAATGCGCAACTTCGATCCGGGTTCGTCGGTATCGGAGCAGCTCGACCAGCTGCCGCAGTTCCTGAACACGCAGACCGCGCAGCGCGGCGGCGCGACGCTGTTCGGCGACGCGGCCGGCAGCTACCTGAACCTGCGCAACATGGGCAAGCAGCGCACGCTTGTCCTGTTCGACGGTTCGCGTATCGTGCCTGCTGACCGTGCCAGCACGGTCAACGTCGACAACTTCCCGACCGCGCTCGTGCGCAACGTCGACGTCGTCACCGGCGGCGCATCGGCAGCCTACGGTGCCGACGCACTCGCGGGTGTCGTCAACTTCGTGCTCGATCGCGAGTTCGAAGGACTGAAAACCACGGTATCCACGGGCGTCACCGAATTTGGCGACGGCGAAAACTGGAACTTCTCGGTGGCCGGCGGCAAGCAGATCGGCGACCGCCTGCACGTGATCGGCTCGGTCGAAGCACGCGAGATCAACCAGATCTACCGCACGCCGCAGGATCTGGAGAACTGGAACAGCTGGGGCTGGGTCATCAACCCCGCATGGAACCCGAACGATCCGCCGGGCACGAACCCGCAGCGCCTGACCGTGCCGCATGCGCACCATGCCACGCAGAACGCCGCCGGTATCGTTACCGTGCCGGCTACCGCGCCTGCAGGCACGGCAAGCCAGTTCCGCTTCCAGGGCTATACGTTCACCGAAGACGGCCGCGCGATGCGTCCGTTCATCGCCGGTGACTATACCAACCGCGTTGGCGTCGGCTCGAACCAGATGCAGGCGGGCGGTCCCGAAGCATCGATCGCAGAGCAGGCCTTCGACGGTGGTCCGCAGGGCGCCGAAGTAGTACAGCGCTCCGCATTCGCTGCCGTGAAATACGACGTAACGGATTCGACGAACGTGTTCGCGCAGGTCATGGCCGGCCGTACCGAGTCGAACACGTACGACCGCCGCGGCAACCCGGAAATGGGCCAGCAGTACTTCGGCACGGTGTACCGCGAAAACCCCTACCTGCCGCCCGAACTCGCGGCGGAAATGGATCGCCTCGGCCTGACCTCGCTGCGCATCGACAAGATCGGCCAGCTGCGCGGCCCCGGCTACGACAACTTCTACGACGGCCGCAACGACTCCAACATCAGCCAGATGTGGTCGTCGAGCGCCGGCTTCGAAACCGAGTTCGAGAACGACTGGCTGCTGCGCGGTACGTACCAGTACGGCGAATCGAAGCTGACTTCGGAAGCCGAGAACATGGCGCGTATCGACCACTGGTACCTGTCGATGGATGCCGTGCGCGATCCGAACACCGGTGCGATCATCTGTAACGTTCAGCGCGTAAACCCGTCGATGGCGCAACTGCAGGCTGCGGCACAGGGCGTCACGGTGGCGACGACCAACCTGATCGAATACCCCGACGGCACGCGCCCGATCCCGAACATCCTCTCCACGCCGGAACGCTCGATCCGCGACTGCGTGCCGATGAACGTGTTCGGTACCGGCAACGTGACGCCGGAAGCGGCAGCGTACATCGCAAGCGACGACAAGAAAGGCATCAGGGACCTCGACCAGCACTTCGCCGAACTGCTGCTGACCGGCGAGCTGTATGAAGGCTGGGGCCCCGGTCCCGTCACCTTCGCCGGCGGTTTGACGTATCGCGAAGAATGGTTCAACCAGTTCAGCAAGCCGATCGAAATGGAACGCTCGCCGGCCAACGCGCCTGCGCTCGGCATCCGCGGCATCTCCGCGGGCATGACCGGTGGTAACCGTTCGATGCATCCGTTCTCGGCCACGTCGTGGGCGACCGGTGAATTCGACGTGTGGGAATGGTTCTCGGAAGTAAACGTTCCGACCTGGGAATCCGGCAGCGGCGACCAGCGCCTCGATACGAACTTCGCATTCCGCCAGTCCGACTACTCGCACTCCGGCAAGATCGACAGCTGGAAGATCGGTGCCGACATGCAGATCGTCGACGGCCTGCGCTTCCGTGTAACCAAGTCGCGTGACGTACGCGAACCGACTTTCGGCGAGCAGTTCGAATCCGGCGGCGGCGGTGCCAACATCACCGATCCGACGACCCGTACGTCGTACACGATCACGGCGCTCTCGGGCGGCAACCCGAGCCTGAAACCGGAAGAAGCCGACACGCTGACGGCCGGTATCGTGTTCGCGCCGACCTTCGCCGAGTGGATCGACGGCTTCCAGATCTCCGCCGACTGGTACGAGATCGAAGTAGACGGCCGCGTCGGTTCGCTCGGTGCGCAGCGCATCATCGACGACTGCAACTCGGGCGACCAGTCGCTGTGCGCGCTGATCTTCCGCAGCGCGCAGACGGGCCTCGTCGAGCGCGTGCTGAACGTGAACCTCAACGTTGCCGCCGCACGCACCGCGGGCGTCGACATCGAGGCGCGGTACTCGCTCGAACCGGACTTCATGAGCAGCCTCGACGAAGACATGAGCTTCAGGGTCTTCGCCGGCCACATGCTCGAGAACTCGGTGACGACGACGACCTACCGTGACGACCTCGGCAGCCAGCTGAGCCCCGAATGGACGGCAACGGCGATCGGCTCGTACAACTTCGGCGACTACGGCGTGAGCCTGATCGGCCGTTACTACGACAGCACGACCGTCAGCCAGGCCGGCATCCTGTGGCGCGCGGGTTACGAAGTGGATGACAACACGATCGCTTCGCA
>DASWWP010000175.1:0-1500 GCA_036405915.1 Pseudomonadales bacterium | reverse complement strand
GATCACGCTGATGACCGACTGCCTCGGCATGTCGGAGCTGTCGGTGCTGCTCGAGGACAAGGACAACCACGGCACGACGGAGATGAATGTCGAAGGCCCGCTGTACCTGCACGGCCTGCCGGAGCGCAAAAGCGGCGATCGCCTCGGCGACATCGGCCCGGACGACAAGCCGCTGTTCGTGCGGCACAGGATCGTCGACAGCAGCGGCAAGCCTCTCGCAAACGCGATCGTCGATGTATGGCAGCCGAATGGCGAAGGTTTCTACTACGTGCAGCGCGAACACCTGCCGGAATGGAATTTCTACGGCCGCTTCCGCACGGACGCAAACGGCGACGTGCATTTCCTGACTGTCGTGCCAGGCGACTATTCCGTACCCGTATCGGGTGCCACCGGCGGCCTGCTGCACAAACTTGGCCGCCACAGCTTTCGCGCATGCCACGTGCACTACATGGTCCAGGCCGACGGCCACGAGCCGCTGACGACGATGATGTATTTCAACCACTCGCCGTACGTCGACTCCGACACGATCTTCTCGGTGAAGAGCTTCCGCGTCGACATCACGAAGCATGACGACGCAGGCGAGATCGCCGCACGCGGCCTCGATCGGCCGTTCTATACGCTCGACTACACTTTCGTCATTCCATGAACTCTCTCAAGTTCTTGATCGCCGCCTGCTGCCTGGTATCGGCACTGGCCACAGCGCAACCGCCGGCGATGACGCCACCAGATCCGAAACCGGAAGCAACGCTGCAGGCAGCGCCCGCCGGTTTCGACGTACGCGGCGCCGGCGTGCAGGCCGGACGCATCGAACGCGTCGAGTTCGATTCGAGCGTCACCGGGAACAAGCGACCCGCACTCGTTTACCTGCCGCCGGGCTACTCCGACGCGAACGACTACCCGGTGCTGTACCTGCTGCACGGCATCGGCGGCAACGAAACGGACTGGACGCAAAGCGGCAAGGCCGACGCGATCCTCGACAACCTGATCGCCTCCGGCGCTGCGCAGCCGATGATCGTCGTGATGCCGAACGGCCGCGCGACGAACGAACCGCAGGGCGAGCTGTTCGGTCCGTCGCGCGGCGAAGACCGCGCACCTCCGCTGAATCCCAACGCAAACCTCGGGCTCGAAACGCAGGCTTACCTCGCGTTCGAAAATGAACTGCTGGATGACGTGATTCCGTTCATCGAGTCGCGCTATTCCGTGCGCGCCGATCGCGCGCAGCGCGCGGTGGCGGGTTTGTCGATGGGAGGCGGACAGGCGCTGAACGTAGGGCTCGGCAATCCGGATGTGTTCGCGTGGGTCGGCGGCTTCTCGTCGGCACCGAACATGCGCCCGGCTGCGCAACTTGTCGCCCAGCCGGCCGACTTGCAGCAGCTCGAACTGCTGTGGCTGTCATGCGGCAACGAAGACAGCCTGTACAACCTGAGCCTGGCGCTACACGAAGCGCTCGATGCGAACGACGTTACGCATCTTTGGCACACTGATGCGGGCGAACATACC
>DASWWP010000174.1:0-14305 GCA_036405915.1 Pseudomonadales bacterium | reverse complement strand
CGATCACCGTACGCGGCATGTCCCACCTGAAGTTCACCGACAAGGTCTTCTACCACGAAGACAGCTACGACCTCGGTGCAATGCTGTACGAACACATTCCGTTGCTTGGCATGCCGGTGCGCAAGATCAAGCAGCGGATCGGCGGCTGAGGACGGAGCGATGCAGCGGATCCCCGAATGCTGGTGGATAACCGGCGCCAGTTCCGGCATCGGGCGCGCGCTCGCCGTGAGGCTCGTTGCCGCCGGCCATACCGTGTATGCGACTGCGCGCAATCGTGCGGAGCTGCAGATACTCGCTGCCGAATGTGGCGAGCGACTGATACCGCTGCCGGCCGATGTCGCCGATGCCGGCGCGATGGCGACACTGTGGCACACGCTGTCGCAAGCACCCGCTCGGCTCGACGGCGTGATCCTCGCGGCCGGCATCTGCGAATACGTGGACGCAACTGCGCTCGACATCGCAAGTTTCCGGCGTGTCATGGACGTCAACTTCCATGGCGCCGTGCAATCGGTTCACGCGGCACTGCCGCTACTGCGCGCCGCGGCTCGCGACGGCCATCGTCCGAAGCTGCTTGCGCTCGGCAGCCTCAGCAGCGTCGCGGGCCTGCCTCGCGCCGAAGCCTATGGCGCGAGCAAGGCGGCTCTCAAATACTTTTTCGACGCGCTGCGCGTCGACCTCGGCCATGTGCTCGACATCACGCTCGTGCAGCCTGGCTTCGTCGCTACGCGCCTGACGGAGCACAACGACTTCCCGATGCCGTGGCTGTGGTCCGTCGATGACGCGGCAAACACACTATTCGCACGACTGTGGTCCGGCCGCCGCACGATAGTGTTTCCGTGGCAGCTTGCGCTGTGCCTGCGGCTCGCCGCGGCCCTGCCCGGGCTGTGGTTCGGATTGATTGCGCCGCGCCTGCGGCGTTCACACGCGGGAGCAACACCGGAGTGAAAGCATGAAGATCGCCGTCATCGGTAGTGGCATCGCCGGCATGTCTGCCGCGTACTACCTCGCGGACTACCACGACATAACCCTGTACGAAAGCAGCGTGCGTCTCGGCGGCCATACCGCGACGCTCGACGTGCAGGACAGCGACGGCACGCCGCTCGCCATCGACACGGGCTTCATCGTGTACAACGATCGGACGTATCCGCTGTTCATCGAGATGCTCGACAAGCTCGGAATCGAGACCCGCCCGACGCGCATGAGCTTCAGCGTCAGCGATGCGCAGAGCGGGCTGGAGTACGCCGGCTCCTCGCTCGACACGCTGTTCGCGCAGCGGCGGAACATCGCGTCGCCCCGCTTCTGGCGGCTCGTGCAGGACATACTGCGCTTCAATCGCGAAGTGGAAACCGACATCGATGCGGACCCCGCGATTGCCGCCGGCACGCTCGGCGACTACCTGCGTCACTATCGCTACTCGCGCGAGTTCCGTGAGTATTACCTCGTGCCGATGGGCGCGGCGATCTGGTCGTCGAACCACGAGGTCATCGAAGGCTTTCAGCTCGGTTTCTTCGTGCGCTTCTTCCGCAACCACGGCCTGCTGCAGCTGAAAGACAGGCCGCAGTGGCGCACGATCGCCGGCGGCTCGCGCAGTTACATCGCGCCGCTGACCGCGTCATACCGCGACAACATCCGCCTTGCGACACCGGTGCGGCAGGTACGCCGCAATGTCTGGCACCGCGGCATGCCGCAGGTCTGCGTGACGACGAAGCATCACCATGAGTATTACGACCAGGTGATATTCGCCTGTCACAGTGACCAGGCGCTGCTGATGCTGGCCGACGCCACGCCGGCGGAAAAAAGCGTGCTAGGCGCGATCCCGTACACGCGCAACGAAGTCGTCCTGCACACGGACTCCTCGCTGCTGCCGCGCAACCGGCGCACGTGGTCGAGCTGGAACGTGGGCCTCGGCAACGGCATCGCCGACAAGCCGGTGCTGACCTACAACATGAACATCCTGCAGGGCCTGCGCAGCCCGCAAACCTGGTGCGTGACGCTGAATCACACGGGCGCGATTCGCGAGGAGCATGTCCACGCCGTCTGCCATTACGAGCATCCGCTGTTCTCGCTCGCCGGGATCGCGGCGCAGCAGCGCTGGATCGAAATCAACGGCGTGCTCGACACCTGGTACTGCGGTGCGTACTGGCGCAACGGCTTCCACGAAGACGGCGTGTGGAGCGCGCACCGCGTTGCCACCGCGCTGCAGGCCCGGGCCGCCCTGCGCGTCGCCGCGGAGCCCGCATGACGGCGGTGCAACACAGCGCGCTGTACGAAGGCATCGTCACGCACGCGCGCCGCGTGCCTGTGCCGCATCGCTTCCGCTATTCGGTGGCGATGGTCTATCTCGATCTCGACGAGCTGCCGGCGGTATTCGCGCAGAGCTTCTGGTGGTCGCTCGAGCGCGTCAACCTGATCGCGTTCCGTCGCGGCGACTACCATGACCAGCCGGCTGTCCCGTTGAAACAGGCCGTGCTCGACACCGTCGAACGCGAAAGCGGCCTGCGGCCGCTCGGCCGCGTGTGCATGCTGACGAACCTGCGGCACTTCGGCTACCTGATCAACCCCATCACGGTTTACTACTGCTTCGACGCGCACGAGCGATTGCAGGCCGTCGTAGCCGAAGTGACTAACACGCCCTGGCGCGAGCGCCATCACTACGTGCTGCGGGCTAACGACGGTGGCGGGGTCGCCGCGGACTTCGGCAAGGACATGCACGTCTCGCCCTTCATGCCGATGCAATTGCGTTATCGCTGGCGCAGCGAGCTGCCGGCCGAAACGCTGCGCATCCGAATGGCGCTCGCGCAGGGCGAGAAACCGATATTCCATGCGGGCCTGCAACTGCGCAGGCGTCCGCTCGACGGCGCAGCAATGCAGCGCCTGATGTGGCGCCATCCACTGATGACGCTCGAAGTGGCTTTCGGCATTCACTGGCAGGCGCTGAGGCTGTGGCTGAAGCACGTTCCATTTTTTCCGCATCCAGATCCGCAGCGACGCAGGGTGCGTATCAATGGCAGTCCCGCGCCACGCGCGCAAGGCACGCCCGTCGACAGGAGCGTTTCGTGACCCAGGAGCATTTCGTGAAAAGCACCGATCTCGAATCTTTCGACAACAGCCGTAGCGGCCGCGCGTCAGCCTCGCTGATGGAACGCTGGGCGCGCGGCACGATGCTGCGCCTGCTTGCGCAGCTGAGACACGGCAGCCTCACGCTCGAAGAAGGCGGACAGGTGCTGCACTTCGGCGAAGCGCGCCAGCAAGCCACGCTGCGCGCGACGATACACGTGCGCGATGCCTCCGCGTGGCTCGCCATGCTGCGCAACGGTTCGATCGGGGCAGGCGAAGCCTACATGCAGGAAATGTGGGATACGCCGGACCTGCTGCAGGTCGTGCGCCTGTTCGTCGCCAACATGGCAGTTACGCAACAGCTGGAACGTTCGGCACTGAAACGCCATGCACTTCGGCTGTGGCATCGGCTGCGGCGCAACACGCGCAGCGGCGCGCGCCGCAACATCGCAGCGCACTACGATCTCGGGAACGATTTCTTCCGACTATTCCTCGACGACACGATGGCCTATTCCGCCGGCATCTTCGCGCGCACGACGGACAGCCTGCACGAGGCATCGCTGGCGAAGTTCGACCGAATCTGCATGCAACTGCGCCTGCAGCCGCAAGATCATTTGCTCGAAATCGGCACGGGCTGGGGTGGCCTCGCGATCCACGCGGCTCGCCATTACGGTTGCCGCGTGACGACGACGACATTGTCACGCGAGCAGGCTGCCTATGCGCGTGACTGGATCGCGCGCGAAGGACTCGGCGAGCGCATCACCGTGCTGGAGCGTGACTATCGCGAACTCGACGGCTGCTACGACAAGCTCGTGTCTGTCGAAATGATCGAAGCCGTCGGCGCGCATTACTATCCCGACTACTTCCGCCGCTGCTCGCAACTGCTGAAGCCCGAGGGGCTGATGATGCTGCAGGCGATCACGATATCGGACCAGCGTTACGCCGCATCCGTTGCCGGCACCGACTTCATCAAGCGCTACGTCTTTCCGGGCGGCCAGTTGCCGTGCAACAGCGAAATCACGCGCCAGGTTGCGCTGCACACCGACATGCAACTGGTCGACCTGAAGGACATCACGTACGACTACGCGCTCACGTTGCGTGCCTGGCGCGAGCGCTTCCAGAACTCACTGGCGGACGCACGCCAGCTCGGCTACGACGAAACCTTCCTGCGCATGTGGCGTTTCTACCTGTGCTTCTGTGAAGGCGGTTTTCTCGAGCGCGTGATCCACACCGGCCAGTTCCTGCTCGCGAAGCCGGCCTGGCGCCCGGCGAGCGAATGACCCAACCACTGCCTCACCACGGAGCCCGGCGATGACGAAAATCCTGATACTGGCGGCCACCCTGCTGCTCGGTGCCTGCGGCGCCACCGGAGTCGATCAATACACGAAGACACAGCCGGCGCTCGACCTGCGCGAATTTTTCGACGGCGAGCTGATTGCCTACGGCATGCTGCAGAATCGCGGCGGCCGCATGACGCGCCGCTTCACGGCGACCTTGCAGGGCAGCTGGCAGGGCGACACCGGCACGCTGGTCGAGCACTTCGTGTTCGACGATGGCGAGGAACAGGACAGGACGTGGACACTGCAGCATCTCGGCGGCGGCCGCTACACCGGCACGGCTGGTGACGTGATCGGCACCGCTAACGGCAGCACCGGCGGTTCGGTCTTTCGCTGGAACTACCAGCTGGACGTGCCGTGGCGCGACGGCAGCATCGCCGTCACGCTCGACGACTGGCTGTACCTCGTCGACGAGCGGCACCTGTTGAACAAAACCGCAATGACGAAGTTCGGCTTTCGCGTCGGCGAGCTGACGCTCGTGATCGTGAAACAGTAAAGGCGCGACCAACCGGAGCCTCAGTCCTCCAGTGGGTTCGCACGCACCTGGAAATGCACGACGAGTGGCTTCGTGCCGACACCGTCTTCCTTCAGCCATGGCGTGCGGTCGCCGCTCGTGACCCACAGGCCGCGGCCCTTCCAGCCTTCGTTCGGATGGTCGATGCGCCCTTCCATGCCCTTCGCGTAGAAGCCGAGCGGATACGGCACGCGCAGCGTGACCATGTCGTCGCCCACTTTTGCGTGCACGCCGTCGAACAGGTTGCCGGTCGCGATCGGCACGTTGGCGCCGAGTCCTAGCGTGTCGAACTGGTCGACCCAGGTGTAATAACTCGACTCGACGCTGAACTCCGGCAGTGCATTGAAGCCCGGTCCCGGCAGGTCGTAATAGGTCCAGCCTTCGGGGCAATGGTTGCCGGTCGCTTCCGGCCCGTTCAGCGGCGCCGTGCACTTGCTGCGGTCGAACGAACCGAGATGCCCGCTGCCCATCGACATCCAGACGACGCCATTGCGATCGATGTCCGCACCGCGAATGCCGAAGCCCGGCAGCGGCGGCATATAGAGTTCCGTTAGCTGCGTTTCGGGATCGAAGCGCGTGATCGAACCGGGATATGCAAAGGTATTGGAGCCCCACACCGAACCGTCGGCCGGATTCGGCATCACGGCGTAGAAGCCGGCACCGATGCGCATGTCTTTCTCCGGATCCCTGTCTTCACCCGGATTGGTCCATTCATCGCGCTGGCCGTTGCCGTTCGTGTCGAGCACGAAGGGTGACCAACCGACTGCCTGCTCCGCCGATCCCGTTTCGTCGAACACGCGTGTATTGACCCAGCCGACGACAGGGCCGCCGCCGCTTGTCCACAGTGTGTTGTCGCCATCTTCCGCAAACTGCAGGTGGTGCGTGCCGAAGCAGGTGTCGACGAAGGTGTAGTCGCCGGTATCCGGCTCATACACGGCGAGCTGGCGGCCGGAGTTTTCCGTCGGGAACGCCTGCGCCGACGGATGCATCGACCCTTCTCGGCACCACGCGGGATTCGCGTTCGCGCGGATGCGCGCGGTGAACCATACGCGGCCGAGGTGGTCGAGCATCGGGTTGTGGATGTTCGCCTTGCTGTTCCAGATCGCTTCGTCGCCCCAGTAGGCGGACGGCGCAACGACCGGATCGTCGTTCGTCGTCGGCGTGTCTGCGTCGCGCACGGGAGCCGTGAACGTCGTCGCCGTGTTCGCCACGGGATCGAGGATCGGAATCTCGTCGGTCGACAGTTCAGGCGCGCCGTAGAGTTTGCCGTAACCGTTCACGGTGGGATCGCGGCGATCGGTGCCCGAGAGATCGTGCATGTAGGCCTTCTCGTTCGACCAGTCGCGCACGGTGACGACGACGTTGCGCTCGAGCCCGCTCGGCCGCTCCGGTTGCGTCGCCGGCAATTCGCCGGCGGCGATGCGGTCGGTCCACTCGCTCAGGTACTTGTAGGGCAGGCCCTGGAGTTGTCCGGCAAGGTTCGTCATGTTGCCCCCCGCCTGGCCGCTCTGCAGGCGGCGAATCCATTGTTCGTGCGAACTGTCGAGACCGTTGAATGCCGCTGGTATCGTGCGCGTCGACAGCTGCCCGAGCTGGTGGCAGCCGACACAGCCCATGTTCTTCATTTGCATCAGGTAGGCGTTCAGGCCGCCATTGATGTTCGCGACTTCCGCTTCCGTCGGCAGGTTCATCATCGAATACCAGTACGCGGCCGGATACACCTGTGCGGCGCTCGCGGGTGATGCGGCGGCATTCGCCGTCAGCGCGAGGTCCTGGGCGCCGGACGCGGCGGAAACTTTCGCGGAATCGTCGAGCCCGTAGCCGCGCACCCACACTTCGTAATTCGCCTCGGGCAGGTCGGGAATCAGGAAGCGGCCGTCGTCGTCCGTCACGACGATCTTCAGGTAACGCGTCGGCAGGTCCTGCGTTTCGGCGATGACCCAGACACCGGCCTCAGGACCGTTGGGACCGGTAACGGTGCCGCTGATGTTGTCGTTGCTCGCCGCGCGCTCGGGTGAGCTTTCCGGTACCGGCGGCGCGCTTGCCTGCTGCGCCGCTTCCGGTCCACAGCCGGCCAGAACCAGTGCGACCATCGTGAGGGCTACGTGAAGCGCGTTCTTCTTATATATGTTCATCGTGGGTTCCGCCGTGATGGGAGAGTGTTGCAGGACAAGGACCGAGCATTACTGCGCACCATTGCACCATGCAAGGCGTACCATTTGAAAATGGTGCGTCCAGGCCTTCTTTATAAAACAAATGGGTTCTGACCCCAATTAATCTGCCTGCTACAATCGCGCGCCTTTTCCGTCTCTGGTCCGCCTTATGTCCACAGCCCCCTCCCGGCAGCCACTCGTCCGCTGGCTGACATACCTCATCTTCTTCGCCGTCCTGAATGAAACGGTCTTCAACGTCTCCACTCCGAAGATCGCGGAAGAGTTCGGCCTCAGCGCGGCTGCGGTGTCGTGGGTCATGACGATCTTCATGGTCTTCTTCGGCATCGGTTCCGTGATCTACGGGAAACTCGCGGACCTGTATTCGCTGCGGCGCCTGATCGAGTTCGGCACGTGGCTGTATTGCGCGGCCTCTCTACTCGGCTTCTTCGTGCAGGATTCGTATCCGCTCGTCGTGCTCGCGCGCGGCGTGCAGGCGATGGGCGCATCGGCGATCCCGGCGCTGTGCTTCGTGTGCATCGCGCGCTACGTACCGGAGGAAGGTCGCGGCAAGGTCTTCGGTTTCATCACGTCGATGGTTTCCGTCAGTATCGGCATCGGGCCGGTGATCGGCGGCATCGTGTCGGGCCAGGCACACTGGGCCCTGCTGTTCCTGATGCCGCTGCCGACACTGATCGCCTTGCCGTTCCTGCGCAAGGCCCTGCCGGTGGAACCGAGCCGCGCAGGACACGTCGACGTGATCGGCGCGCTGCTCGTGTCGGGCGCCGTCGGCCTGCTCGTCCTGTACCTGAACTTCGTGCAGAACGCCTACCTGATCGGCCTCGTCGTCACGACGCTCGCGATGGTCCTGTGGCTGCGCCACACGCCGCATCCGTTCATCGACCCGGCACTCTTCCGCAACCTGCGCTTCCGCAACGGCATCTTCGTCGGCATGACGCTGTTTTCCGTCGCGCTCGGCGTGTTCTTCCTGATCCCGCTGATGCTGACCGCGGTGCACACGCTGTCCACCGACCAGATCGGCCTGCTGCTGTTCCCGGGCGCGATCAGCGCCGTGTGGTTCGGTCCCTTCGCCGGTGCCCTTGCCGACAAACGCGGTAACGTCTTCGTCGTGACGATCGGCGTACTGCTGCTCGCCGGCAGCATGGCGGCGATGGCCATGCTGCTCGGCTTCACGAGCTGGGTCGTGCTGTTCGCGATGTTCGCGAACTACGTCGGCTTCACGATGTACCAGACGGCGATGATCAACGCCGTGTCACAAACGCTGCCACCGGAGCAGTCGGGCATCGGCATGGGCATCTTCAACTTGATCAGCATCGTCGCCGGCGCACTCGGTGCAACGCTCGTCGGCAAGATCCTCGACGGCCAGTGGCTCGATAGCGGCCTGATCTCGCTGTCGCGCAACAGCAGTGGCTTCGCCTACAGCGACATCCTCGTCGTGTTCACGCTGATCGTGCTCGTGAGCGGGTGGGTGTTTTATATGACGTTTCGCGACGCACCGCAGGCCGCGGGTGCCGCTGCCCACGGTCACTAAAGGAAAATGGAGTCAGGGCCCATTTGATTCAATTTGCAGCGATGACCAGTAGCTGCAGGCAGAACCACGCAAAGCTTCCCGCGACCGCATCGTCGATCATGATGCCAAGCCCGCCCGACACGCGTCGGTCGAGCCACGAGATCGGGAACGGCTTGACGATGTCGAAGAAGCGGAACAGCAGGAAGCCGACGACGATCCACCACCACCCGGGCGGCGCGACGAACAGCGTGATCCACAGGCCGACGAACTCATCCCATACGATCCCGCCATGGTCGTGCACGCCGAGGTCATGAGCAGTCTTGTCGCAGATCCAGATGCCGAGGCCGAAGGCCAGCACGAGCGCGAGCGCATAGGCAGCGAGCGGCAGTTGCTGCAACAGCAGGAAGAATGGAATCGCCGCGAGCGTGCCGAACGTACCGGGTGCTTTGGGCGCAAGCCCGCTGCCGAATCCGAACGCGAGCAGATGGACGGGGTTGCGCAAAACTGGCCTTGGCGCTGGGTTCATGCGGATGGTCGTTATTGATGTTGGGGCAAGTATGCGGCGGCGGCGCCTGTTTGCCTATCGCGGGACGTGATGCCGCGCGCGATGGGCTACCGCTCACGTGAAATGATCGTAGCCCTGTCCCGTGAACTCCAGCGCGCGTCCGGACAGATCCTGCACGATTACCCCTTCGCCCTTCGCGACCTTGCCGATGCGCGCAACCTGCACGCCTGCCTTCTGCGCGGCGTTCGCGACGGCTCGCTTCTTGCCGGCAGGCGCGGTGAACACGAGCTCGTAGTCGTCGCCGGCTGTCAGCGCGAGACGGAATACATCGGTGGAACCGCACAGCGACGTCAGTACGCCGGCGAGCGGGATCGTCGCGATGTCGACGGCGACCTGCACGCGGCTTGCGCGCGCGATGTGCGCGAGATCCTTCAACAGGCCGTCCGACACATCCTGCGCCGCGCTCGCGATGCCGCGCAGGGCCTGTCCCAGCGCGAGCCGCGGTTCGGGGCGATAGTAGGCCGCGAGCAATTCGTCACGTTGCGCGTCGCTGATGTCCGGGCAGTTGCCGCGCAGGTAGTCGAGCGTCAAACCTGCACGGCCAGTGACGCCGGAAACGTAGACATCGTGCCCCGCGCGCGCGCCGCTGCGCAGCAAAGCCTTGTTCGCCGGCACGGTGCCCTGCACCTGAATGGCGATCTGCAGTGGACCTTTCGTCAGGTTGCCGCCGGCGAGCGGACACTTGTACCGCATCGCGCAGTCACGCAGCCCCGTCGAAAAACCCTGCAGCCACTGTTCGTCGGCCTGCGGCAGCGTAAGACCGAGCGTGAAGCACAGCGGCTCGGCGCCCATGGCGGCGAGGTCGCTGAGGTTGACCGCGAGCGCGCGATATCCGATCTGCATCGCGTCTGCGCCCTCGGGAAAGTGTACGCCTTCGACGAGCACGTCCATCGACACGGCAAGCTGCTTGCCGCGCGGAATGTTAAGCAGCGCGCAGTCGTCACCTATGCCGAGCGGCACGTTCTTGTGGATCTTGCGCTCGGCCTGCAGGCCGGCTCGCTGGAAGTAGCGAGTGATGATGTCGGATTCGGTCAGAGCCATGATTTCGCTCTTGTGTCACACCAGCCGAAGGGCCGAATGATCGCATTCGTCGTCACCCCGGCAGTGCCGGGCGACGCGGGTTTACGCGCCCAGCTCGGTCTTGCGTAACGCGCGTGCTGCCTTGTCGAGCACGCCATTGATGTACTTGTGACTCTCCGTCGCGCCATATTTCTTCGCAAGCTCGACGCATTCGTTGATGACGACCCTGTACGGGACGTCGATGCGCTGGCTCAGTTCGAACATGCCGAGTAGCAATATGCCGGTTTCGATCGGATCGAGCTGGTCGACCGGGCGATCGAGATGTGGCGCGTACAGCTTGTTCAGTTCGACAGCGTGCTCCGCGATATATGACAGCGCGTGATGAAAAAATTCCCAGTCGACTTTCCTGCCGTTGTCGGCACGGAATTCAGCTTCGACCTGGATCGGGTCGTGTCCGGAGAGCTTCCACTGGTACAGCGCCTGCACGAGCAGGTCTCTCGCGCGCTTGCGATGCGAGATCGGTGTTTTGCCGGGGAAATCTGTGGCGTCTGCCATGGGGCGCTCCTGAAGCGAGCCGCGCGGCAGCCGTCAGGCCTGCAGCTTGCGCAGCAGGCTGACGAGTTCGAGTGCGGTCAGCGCGGCATCCGCGCCCTTGTTGCCGGCTTTCGTGCCGGCGCGTTCGATGGCCTGTTCGATCGTGTCGGTCGTCAACACGCCGAAGACCACCGGCAGGTCGTACGTCATGCCGACCTGGCCGATACCCTTCGCGCATTCGCCGGCCACATAATCGAAGTGCGGCGTGCTGCCGCGGATCACCGCGCCGAGCGCGATGACCGCGTCGTACTTGCCAGAGGCTGCCACGCGTTTCGCGACGAGCGGCAGTTCGAAAGCGCCAGGCACCTTGATCACCGTGATGTTCTTGTCGGACACGCCATGCCGCGCCAGCGCGTCGATCGCACCGCCCTGCAGCGCATCGACGATGAAGCTGTTGAAGCGCGCGCAGATGATGGCGAAGTTCGCGTTCGTGGCGACGGCGAAGTCGCCTTCGATGGTTCTGACGTTGCTCATGCTTTAAAGCTCATTGGGAATGTATTCGACGACTTCCAGATCGAAGCCCGAAATCGCGTACTTCGTCGGATAACTCAGCAGCCGCATCTTGCCGACTCCGACATCGCGCAGGATCTGCGAGCCGGTGCCGACGGTCAGGTAACTGCCCGGCGGCGTCGGCACGGGGCGCGCGCTGTCGGTCTGTTCATGGAACTGTTCGAGTTGTTCCGTCACGTCGCCGCTGCCGCGATCGTTGGCCAATACTACCACAACGCCTTTTCCTTCCTGGGCGATGCGTGCCATCGACTGATGCAGCGACCACGACGGTCGCTTCGGATTCGCAACGCCGAGGAGGTCTCGCAGCGTGTCGGTGACGAGAACGCGCGCAAGCACCGGTTCATCGGGCGTGATCGCGCCTTTGACGAGCGCGAGATGCGTCTGGTTGCCGTCCTTGTACAGGTCGCGATAGCAGTACACGTCGAAGTCACCGTGTTCGGTCGGCAGGTGGTACTGATGCGTGCGCTCTACGGTTTTCTCCGTTGCGATGCGGTAGTGGATCAGGTCCATGATCGTGCCGATCTTCAATCCATGTTCGCGTGCGAACTTCTCGAGGTCGGGGCGGCGTGCCATCGAACCGTCGGCATTCATGATTTCGCAGATCGCGGCTGCGGGCGTGAGCCCCGCAAGGCGGCCGAGATCGCAGCCGGCTTCCGTGTGGCCTGCGCGGCGCAGCACGCCGCCTTCCTTCGCCATCACCGGGAAGATGTGGCCGGGCGTGATGATGTCGGCAGGCTTCGCGTCGGCTGCAACCGCGACGTTGATCGTGCGCGCGCGATCCGCGGCAGAGATGCCGGTCGTCACGCCGGTGGCGGCTTCGATCGAGATCGTGAAATTGCAGCCGAACGGCGTCGCATTGCTGTGAACCATCGGCGGCAGGTTCAGCTGCTTGCAGCGTTCCTGCGTGAGCGTGAGGCAAATGAGGCCGCGCGCGTGCGTAGCCATGAAGTTGATGTCTTCGGGACGCACCTTGTCGGCGGCGATCACGATGTCGCCTTCGTTCTCGCGATCCTCGTCGTCCATCAGGATCACCATCTTGCCCTGGCGGAAGTCTTCGATGATTTCCTGCGTCGTGTTCAGCTGCATCTTCGTTACCTGCCCGGCGTATTTGTGAAGCCGGCGTTTGCGAGTTTGTCGAGCGTGAGTCCTTCCGTGCTGTCCGCCCTGCCTTCGAGCAGACGCTCGAGGTAGCGGCTGACGACGTCGACTTCGACGTTGACGTGACGGCCCGGTCTGTAATCCTGCAGCGTCGTGCGGTCGGCCGTGTGCGGGATGATGTTCACGCCGAACGTGTCGCCGCCCACTTCGTTTACAGTCAGGCTCACGCCGTCGATGCACACCGATCCCTTGTGGGCGACGTAGCGCGCTAGAGCGTGCGGCACGCGAAACACGAGACGCTCGCTGCGCGCATCCGGCGTGCGGCTGACCAGTTCCGCGATGCCATCGACATGCCCGCTGACGATGTGCCCGCCGAGCCGGCTCTGCGGCATCAGCGCTTTCTCGAGATTTACGTGGTCGCCGCGTTTCCACTCCTGCAAGGTCGTGCACGCGAGCGTTTCGCGCGACACGTCGGCTTCGAATCCGTCCTGCGTGATGTTCAGCGCAGTCAGGCATACGCCGCTCACGGCGATGCTGTCGCCGGTAGCGACGTCGCTGAAATCGAGGTCTGCGCTTTTGATGCGGATACGCCAGTCGCCACCGCTGTCGCGGATGCTGTCGATCGTGCCTCTCGCTGCGATGATGCCGGTAAACATGGGTTCTGTTGGCGCTTTCTGTCAGCTCCGGGGAGCCTGCGGCGCGGCGGGTAAAACGCGGAGGCGCATTCTACAGTCTTTTCCCACCATTGCCACGTCGAGGAACTCCAGCGCGATACCCTCAGCGAGCGTGCGGATACCCGGCAATTGCAGCAGCGCCTGCGCTTCATTGCCGAGCAGTTTTGGCGCGACATAAAGGATCAGTTCGTCGACGAGGCCCGCCTGCATCACGGCGCCCGACAGCATGCCGCCGGTCTCGACGAGCAGGTCGTTGCAGTGTTTCTCGCTGGCGAGATACTGGAACAGCGCGCGCAAATCCACGCGCCCGTCGTGTCCTGCGCAGCTGATCAGTTCGAGTTCGCATCCGTTCGATGCTGCCTGCCGCAAGGCTTCGGCACGCTGCGCCTTGCCTTTCGCATTCGCGATCAGCAGCTTGCCCGGCATGTGCAACAGCGTTGCGGTGAGCGGCGTGCGCAGGTCGGAGTCGGCAATCACGCGCAGCGGTTGCATGCCGCTGTAACCGGGCAGCCGCACGTTGAGCTGCGGATCGTCTTTCGCGACGGTACCACCGCCGCTGAGGATCGCGCAGCTCTGCGCACGCAAGCGATGCACATCTTCGCGCGCCAAGTCGCCGGTAATCCACTTGCTTTCGCCGCTAGCCATCGCCGTGCGGCCGTCGAGACTCATCGCGAGTTTCATGCGAACGTACGGCAGGCCGCTGCGCATGCGTTTCATGAAACCGGTGTTGATGTGCTCCGCTTCATCGGCGAGCAACGGGCCCACTACCGCAACGCCCGCATTGCGCAACATCGCGAGGCCCTTGCCGTTCACGAGCGGATTCGGATCTTCGAGCGCATACACGACGCGCGTCACACCGGCGTCGATCAGCGCCTGTGCGCAGGGTCCCGTGCGGCCATGATGCGCGCAGGGCTCGAACGACACGTATGCCGTCGCACCGCGCACGTTCGTGCCGGCCTGCCGCAGCGCCATGATCTCCGCGTGTTCCTTGCCGGCAACCTGCGTATGCCCCTCGCCGATGACGATCCCCTCGCGCACGAGCACGCAGCCGACGCCAGGATTCGGCCGGCACTGCGGCAAGGCCATTCGCGCCAGTTCGAAACAACGGCGCATATGCTGGATATCGATGTTCATCGAAGGGCGCGCAGCTGCGCGCGTGCCTGTCAGGTGGAACTGTCTTGCGAAATGCGATCGATTTCCTCGCGGAACTCGTTCAGGTCCTTGAAGCTGCGATAGACCGATGCGAAGCGCACAT
>DASWWP010000173.1:0-27272 GCA_036405915.1 Pseudomonadales bacterium | reverse complement strand
CAGGGCGAAAACGCGCGCATCGTCGAACGGGCCGGCGCCGCGAAAGTCATTTTCCAGCACGAACTCGACGCTGATGGCCTCGCAGCCTGCCTGCGTGACCTGAGCCTCGACCATGATCGCATTCGCCTGCTCCGCTATGCGCAGGCAGCCCGGACGCTGGCGGTGCGTGATGCGAGCACGCGCGCCGCGAACCTTTGTCTGGAGGCCTGCCATGGTTGAGCAATCCCAGGCGCCGCGCGCCACGATGATTCCCGAAATGCGCCGCATCCGTAACATCCATTTTGTCGGCATCGGTGGCGCCGGCATGAGCGGCATTGCCGAAGTGCTGCACAACCAGGGCTACCTGATCACCGGTTCGGACATCGCCGAATCAGCCACGACGCGGCGGCTGCAGGCGCTCGGCGCCAAAGTGTACATCGGGCATCGTGCGGAGAACGTGAAGGCGGCGGATGTCGTCGTCGTATCCACCGCGATCGATCCGACGAACAAGGAAATCGTCGAGGCGATCGACAAGCGCATCCCGATCATCCGCCGTGCCGAGATGCTTGCCGAGCTGATGCGCTACCGGCACGCGATCGTAATTGCCGGCACGCACGGCAAGACGACGACGACGAGCCTCGTCACGTCCCTGCTCGCGCAGGGCAATCTCGATCCGACCTTCGTCATCGGCGGCCTGCTGAACAGTGCCGGCACGAACGCGAAGCTCGGCGCGAGCCACTACATGGTCGCGGAAGCGGACGAAAGCGACGCCTCGTTCCTTCACCTGTTGCCGATGGTTGCAGTCGTCACGAACATCGATGACGACCACATGGGCACGTACGACGGCGACTTCGAGAAACTGAAGAAGGCCTTCGTCGACTTCCTGCACAACCTGCCGTTCTACGGCCTCGCGGTGCTATGCATCGACGATCCGGTCGTGCGCGAGATCCTTCCGCGCGTATCGCGCCCGGTGCTGACGTACGGCTTCTCCGAACAGGCCGACTTCCGCATCACGAACGTGAAGCTCGAGCGCATGGTCACGACCTTCGATGTGCTGCGTCCCGGCCACGATATGCCCCTGTCGCTGACGCTGAACATGCCAGGCCAGCACAACGTGCTGAATGCCACGGCCGCCGTCGTCGTCGCCACTGACGAAGGCCTCAGCGACAGCACGATCCAGAAAGGGATCACGAACTTCCAGGGCGTGGGCCGGCGTTTCGACGTGCAGGGCCAGCTCGCGTGCAAGCGCGGCGCGGTCATGCTCGTCGACGACTACGGCCACCATCCGACAGAAGTCGCCGCGAACATCCGCGCGATCCGCGACGGCTGGCCGGAAAAGCGCCTCGTCATGATCTACCAGCCGCATCGCTACAGCCGTACGCACGATCTATACGACGATTTCGTCGATGTGCTGTCCGAAGTCGACTTCCTGTTCATGCTCGATGTCTATGCCGCCGGCGAAAAGCCGATCCGCGGCGCCGATAGCAAGGCCCTGTGCCGCAGCATCCGCCAACGCGGCCAGCTCGATCCGATCCACGTGAAGAACGTCGCGGAACTGAAGCGGCTGCTCGACGAAGTGCTGAACGACGGCGACATCCTCGTCACGCAGGGCGCCGGCAACGTCAACATGGTCGCGAAGCAGCTTGCAGCGGAGGGCCTCGGCGATGGCTGATACCGTGCGTAAACCCTCCGACTACGGACGTGTCGCAGTCGTCTTCGGCGGTTCATCGGCCGAACGCGAGGTGTCGCTGCTCAGCGGCGCCGCCGTGCTGCACGCGCTGCAAGCAAGCGGGCTCGACGTCGTCGGCATCGATGCCGACAGCGCGCTCATGCTGAAACTGAAGCAGGAACGCATCGATCGCGTATTCATCATCCTGCATGGTCGCGATGGCGAAGACGGCAAGTTCCAGGGCGCGCTCGAATGGCTCTGCCTGCCGTACACCGGCAGCGGCGTGCTCGCGTCGGCTCTCGCAATGGACAAGGTGCGCACGAAACTGATCTGGCAGCGCCGCGGCATCGCGACGCCCGACTTCGTCGAACTGCGTCCCGACAGCGATTTCGCCGCCGTGCTGAAGCAGCTGGGCCCTTGCTTCGTGAAGCCCGTCAACGAAGGTTCGAGCATCGGCGCCTGCGGCGTGCACACCGCTGCCGAAATGGCGGAAGCCTTTGCGAAGGCATACGCCTACGACAAGGAAGTGCTCGCGGAAACGTGGATCAAGGGGCGCGAATTCTCGGTGGCGATACTCGGTGAGCAGGTGCTGCCGGTCATCGAGCTCGAAACACGAAATACGTTTTACGACTACGAAGCGAAGTACCTGTCCGACGAAACGCGGTACCACTGCCCGGCGCAGCTCACGGCCGCCGAAACCGGGCAGCTGCAGCAGATGGCTCTCGACGCCTACAGGGCCGTCGGTTGCACCGGCTGGGGCCGGGTGGACGCGATGCGCGGACCGGACGGCCGCTTCTGGCTGCTCGAAGTGAACACCGCGCCGGGCATGACCAGCCACTCGCTCGTGCCGATGGCTGCGCGCGCCGCGGGCTACAGTTTCGAACAGCTCGTGCTGCGCATCCTCGACAGCAGTTTTGGTCGCGCGGGCCTGCAGGGCACTACGGGGGAAGGCAAGCGATGAGTCGCCAGGTAGGCACGTTCCGCAGCAGCCGCGCACGCGGCGCAACCGTCGCGATGCCCGCGCAGGATCCCCAGCGCCGGTATGCGTTGCTCGGCCGCGTGCTGGTGGCCGTGCTCGGCCTCGGCCTCACGGTGCTTGCCGGTTTTGGCGCCGTTCAGGCCTGGCACAAGGTCAATGCGCAAAAGATAGCCACCGTGCAGATCGAAGGTGCGCTGCGCTTCGTCAGCGGCGAAGACATCAAGGAGGCGGTGAGCCGCTTCGCATCGGCGAGCCTCGTCGCGATCGACCTCGGCCTTCTGAAAACGGAGCTCGAGGCGCAGCCGTGGATCAGCCAGGTCAGCGTGCGCCGCGAATGGCCCGATCGCCTCGTGATCCAGGTGGACGAAGAACAGCCGATCGCGCGCTGGAACGACCGGCACCTGCTGAACCAGCAGGGCCAGATCTTCTCGCCGGAGAACCCGATGGTCGAACTGCAACTGCCCCGTCTCACCGGACCCGAGCAGAGTGAGCAGGAAGTGATGCTGCAGTACCTGCAGTTCAACCAGCTACTGTATCCGCTCGGCCTGCGCATCCGCGACCTCGCGGTAAATGACCGCGGCGCATGGACGCTCACGCTGACGAACGGCGCCGAAGTGCGCCTCGGCCGCGACAAGGTGATCGAGCGCCTGCGCCGCCTCGTCGTCTTCCTTGAATCCGAACATGGCAAGCAATTGACGAACATCGGCTCGATCGATCTGCGCTACCGCAACGGCATCGCCGTTGCGCCGCGAGCGGAGCTGTCGGCAGAACTTGAAACCGAGGAAGTGGTGGCGTTGTGAACGCGATAACACTAATTGAAAAACGCAGGAAACTGGCTATGGCGAACGACACGGGCGGCAACATGATTGTGGGCCTCGATATCGGCACCTCGAAAGTGGTCGCGATCGTCGGCGAGATCAATGCCGATGGCGGGCTCAACATCGTCGGCATCGGGCGTCACCGCTCGCGCGGGCTGAAGAAGGGCACCGTCGTAAACATCGAATCGACCGTGCAGTCGATCCAGCGTGCGGTGGAAGAAGCCGAGTTGATGGCCGGCTGCCGCATCCACTCGGTGTATGCAGGCATCGCCGGCAGCCACATCCGCAGCATGAACTCGCACGGCATCGTCGCGATCCGCGACCGCGAAGTGTACGCGGCCGACATCGAGCGCGTGATCGATGCCGCGCAGGCCGTCGCCATCCCGGCGGACCAGAAGATCCTGCACATCCTGCCGCAGGAATACATCATCGATTCGCAGGAAGGCGTGAAGGAGCCGCTCGGCATGAGCGGCGTGCGCCTGGAGGCGAAAGTCCATCTCGTCACGTGCGCGACGAACGCGTACCAGAACATCGAGAAGTGCATCAAGCGCTGCGGCCTCGAAGTGGACGAGATCATCCTCGAGCAGCTCGCGTCGAGCTATTCGGTGCTCACCGAAGACGAGAAGGAGCTCGGCGTTTGCGTCATCGACATCGGCGGCGGCACGACCGACATCGCTATCTTCACCGAAGGCGCAATCCGCCACACCGGGGTGATCCCGATCGCGGGCGACCAGGTGACGAACGACATCGCGATGGCGCTGCGTACGCCCACGGACTTCGCCGAGGAGCTGAAGATCAAGTACGCCTGCGCGCTGTCGCAGCTCGCGAGCCCTGATGAAATGATCAAGGTGCCGGGCGTCGGCGATCGTGCGCCACGCGAGCTGTCGCGCCAGGCACTGGCCGACGTCGTCGAGCCACGTTACGACGAGCTGTTCCATCTCATCCAGGCTGAACTGCGCCACAGCGGCTACGCCGACGTACTTGCAGCAGGCATCGTGCTGACGGGCGGCACGAGCAAGATGGAAGGCGTCATCGAGCTTGCCGAAGAAATTTTCCACATGCCGGTGCGCATCGGCATGCCGCACGACGTCACTGGTCTCGTCGACATCGTGCGCAATCCAACTTATTCCACCGGCGTGGGGCTGCTGCTCTACGGCATGAAACAGGCGCAGGAGCGAGAGGGCATGCAGCCTGTGCGTGAGCCCGGCATCAACATGCTGGACAAGGTGAAGAAGTTTTTATTCAGAGATGACTAGCAGGCGTAATACGGATCCACGCAATACGCAGTACACGTAATCAATTCAGCCAGACTCAACGGGGGCAAACCATGAGTATTTTCGGAATAGTGGAAGACAAGCCGCAAAGCGCGGTAATCAAGGTGATCGGTGTGGGCGGTGGTGGCGGCAACGCCTTGCGCCACATGATCAACAGCTCGATCGAAGGCGTGGAGTTCATCTGCGCGAATACCGACGCGCAGGCACTCGAGAAGATCGAGGCACGCACGATCGTCAAGCTCGGCAGCCATGTAACGAAAGGACTCGGCGCCGGCGCGAATCCCGACACCGGCCGCCAGGCCGCGATGGAAGATCGCGAGCGGATCCGCGAAGTGATCGATGGTGCCGACATGGTGTTCATCACCGCCGGCATGGGTGGCGGCACCGGTACCGGCGCAGCGCCTGTCGTAGCCGAGATCGCGCGAGAAATGGGCATCCTGACCGTTGCCGTCGTCACGAAGCCTTTCGGCTTCGAAGGCCGCAAACGCATGGCGGTGGCCGAGCAGGGCATTCGTGAACTGTCCGAGCATGTCGACTCGCTTATCACGATCCCGAACGAAAAACTGATGGCGGTACTCGGCAGCGGCGCATCGCTGCTCGACGCCTTCGGCAAGGCCAATGACGTGCTGCTTGGCGCAGTAAAAGGCATCGCCGACCTGATCACCCGCGAAGGCCTGATCAACGTCGACTTCGCCGACGTGAAAACCGTCATGTCCGAAATGGGCATGGCCATGATGGGTTCGGGCCGCTCCACCGGCGAGAACCGTGCACGCGAAGCGGCTGAAGCCGCGATCCGCAGCCCGCTGCTCGAAGACGTCAACCTCGACGGCGCCCGCGGCATCCTCGTCAACATCACGGCGAACTCGAGCCTGACGCTCGGCGAGTACTCGGAAGTCGGTAACACGATCGCCGAGTTCGCGTCGGAGCATGCGACGGTGATCGTCGGTACGGTCATCGACGAAACGATGGGCGATGAAATCAGCGTTACGGTCGTCGCCACCGGCCTCGTATCGAACGTGCAGCTCGTCGAGAAGCCGACGAAAGTCGTCGTCGACAACACGCCGATGCGTGCCGCTCCCGCGCCGCGCCGCGACGACTACCGCAGTCTCGAACGCCCGACCTCGATCCGCCGCCAGGCGGCCTCGCGCCCGGAACCGCAGAGCCAGCAGGTCTACGCTCGCGCTGTCGGGTCCGATACCGACCTGGAATTCCTGGATATTCCGGCTTTCCTGCGCAAGCAGGCGGACTGACAGGTAAAAATGGGCCTCCACCCGGCACCGTGCCCCCGGTGCCGGGCGGGAGCTGCCCAAGATTCTGCTTGGGGGACCAAGGCCGGCTTTGTTAATATGCCGCGCCTCGTTCGGGCCAAGCCCGGCACCGCCCGCTCAGCGACGAGCTGAACGGCCAGCCGCCCCCGCCATGTCAAATGGCGGGAATCGGCGACAGTGTTAACAGCGCGTTAACCACACAGGTAAGCCTCAGCATGATCAAGCAGCGCACTCTGAAGAACATCATCCGGGCCACAGGCGTCGGCCTGCATACCGGCAAGAAAGTCTATCTGACGCTGCGCCCGGCTCCGGTCGATACCGGCATCGTGTTCTCGCGAGTCGACCTCGATCCCGTCGTCAGCATTCCTGCCCTTGCCGGCAACGTCGGTGAAACGACGCTGTCATCGACGCTCGTCAAAGGTGACGTGCGCATATCGACCGTCGAGCACCTGATGTCGGCAATGTCGGGCCTCGGTATCGACAACGCTTACGTTGACGTCAGCGCGCCCGAAGTGCCGATCATGGATGGCAGCGCAGGACCGTTCGTATTCCTCATTCAATCGGCCGGCATCGAGGAACAGGATGCCGCCAAGAAATACATCCGCATCACGAAGGAAATCAGCGTCACGCAGGACGACAAGAAAGTCAGCCTCAAGCCCTTCAACGGCTTCAAGGTCGGCTACACGCTCCTTTACGACCACCCCGTTCACCGCAAGTACACGAAGCATGCCTGCATCGACTTCTCGAGCACGTCGTTCGTCAAGGAAGTGAGCCGCGCGCGCACATTCGGCTTCATGCATGAATTCGAGGAACTGCGTAACCGCAACCTCGCGCTCGGTGCAAGCATGGACAATGCCGTCGCCGTCGGCGATTACCGCGTGCTGAACGAAGACGGCCTGCGTTACGAGGACGAGTTCGTCAAACACAAGATCCTCGACTCCATCGGCGACCTGTACCTGCTCGGCAAGACGCTGATCGGCGAATTCAGCGGCTACAAGTCCGGCCATGCGCTGAACAACCTCCTGCTGCGCAAATTGCTCGCGAGCCAGGACTGCTGGGAAATCGTCACGTTCGACGAAGAATCGCAGGCCCCGATTTCGTACATGCGACCGGTAGCCGCTGGCTGATTTTCCGGGGTATCACCCGATGGACTGCAGCCTCGCCCGCAAGGTTTGCAGCTCCGCATTTATCTGTTAGCTTTGCCGCGAACCCCACTTTGGGGTGAGTCCGAAGCCCCGTTCCGGGCCTTGCTGGAATGGTCTAATGGCTGAAAGAGCGGCGAACGCCAACGCATGAAAATAATAATAGTCGACGAACAACATGGTGCGTCCCGGTCCGTGGTAGTACGCGGCTGGATGCGCCTCGGACTGAGCCTGTGCCTCCTCGGCCTGCCGGTCGTCCTCGGCTACTACGGTTTTCAACTCGCCCAGTCCCTCCAGTCCGAAACGCAGCGCGACGAAGCGGCCCAGGCCTGGGTCGATGGCCTGCGCGAGCAGAAAGCCGATCTCGAACGCGTCAAACAGGATACCCTCGCCCAGCTCGAAGCGCTGACGATCCGCATGGCCAGCTTGCAGGCCCGCCTGATCCGCCTCGATGCCCTCGGCGAACGCCTGACGAATGCCGCCGGCCTCGACGACGGAGAGTTCGATTTCACGCAGGAACCCTCCGTCGGGGGACCAGAGGTCCCGGTGGAAGGGCTTGGGAAAGTCCAGATGCCCGACTTCCTGCATCAACTCGATGAACTGACTAACCAGATCGAAAGCCGCCAGCAGCAGCTCGAGCTGCTCGACTCGATCCTGATCGAGCGCGAAAGCCAGTCCGAATTTTCCGTATCGGGCCGTCCGGTCAGCCGGGGCTACATTTCCTCCGGCTTCGGCCGTCGAATCGATCCTTTCACGGGCAGCCTTGCGTTCCACCAGGGCGTGGATTTCTCGACCGGCCGCTCCGGCGAAGAGGTATTTGCAGTCGCCGCGGGCGTGGTCAAGTTCGCTGGCGACAAGCAGGGCTTCGGCAGGATGGTCCAGCTCGACCATGGCAATGGTTTCGAGACGATTTACGCGCACGACCAGAAACTGCTCGTGAAGGCTGGTGACGTCGTCAAGAAAGGCCAGATCATCGCGCTGTCGGGCTCCACCGGCCGCTCGTCGGGCCCGCACGTCCATTTCGAAGTCCACAAGAATGGCCGGGTCGTCGATCCGGCCTCGTACATCCACAGCACCGTCCGCTGAACTAATCCTGCCTCGGGCCTTGTGGGGTGCCCCTTCCGCCCCCACATCTGGCCGCTCCGTGTGCCATATTCGCGAGCTGTATTCGTCATCCATTTGTTGAACCGGATCTGATCTTTATGTCCTTCCTGACCAGGATTTTTGGAAGCAAAAACCAGCGTGAAATCAAGAAGCTGGAGAAAGTCGTCGCCAAAATCAATGCCTTCGAGGAAGGCCTCAAGAAGCTCAGTGACGCCGAGCTGCGCGCGAAAACCGACGAATTCAAGGGGCGCCTCGCGAACGGCGAAACGCTCGACCAGCTGTTGCCGGAAGCCTTCGCCGTGGTTCGCGAAGCTGGTGTCCGCGCAATGGGCATGCGTCACTTCGACGTGCAGATGATCGGCGGCATGGTGCTGCATGCCGGCAAGATCGCCGAAATGCGTACCGGCGAAGGCAAGACGCTCGTCGCTACGCTGCCGGCCTACCTGAATGCGCTGTCCGGCAAGGGGGTGCAGCTCGTCACGGTGAACGACTACCTCGCACGCCGTGACGCCAACTGGATGCGCCCGCTGTACGAATTCCTCGGCATGAGTGTCGGCATCGTCGTGCCGGGCCAGGACCCGCAGGAAAAACGTGCCGCCTACCAGGCCGACATCACGTATGCGACGAACAACGAACTCGGCTTCGACTACCTGCGCGACAACATGGCGTTCCGCCTGCAGGACAAGTTCCAGCGCCACCTCAACTTCGCGATCGTCGACGAAGTCGACTCGATCCTGATCGACGAAGCGCGTACGCCGCTGATCATCTCCGGCGCCGTGCAGAACTCGTCGAAGCGCTACATCGAGATCAACGCGCTCGTACCGCTGCTGAAGAAAGGCGACAAGAAGCCGGAGAAGTCGCAGCTCGAACGCCAGATCGACGGTTATGAGCGCCCGGATTGCGATTTCTATGTCGATGAAAAGATGCGCCAGATCGAACTCACCGATCCCGGCCATGAAAAAGTCGAAGAACTCCTCGTCAACCGCGGCCTGCTGAAACAGGGTGAGTCGCTGTACGCCGCGACGAACCTGACACTGCTACACCAGCTGAATGCCGCGCTGAAGGCACACTACCTGTTCCACAAGGAAGTCGAATACATCGTGCAGGAGCAGCAGGTCGTGCTGATCGACGAGCATACGGGCCGCACGATGGCGGGGCGCCGCCTGTCCGAAGGCCTGCATCAGGCGATAGAAGCGAAGGAAGGCGTGCCGATCCAGAACGAAAGCCAGACGCTTGCGTCCACCACGTTCCAGAATTTCTTCCGCCTGTACGACAAGCTCTCCGGCATGACTGGCACGGCGGATACCGAGGCCTACGAATTCCACCAGATCTACGGCCTCGACGTCGTCGTGATCCCGACCAACAAGCCGATGATCCGCATCGACGACAACGACCTCGTGTTCCTCAGCACGCAGGAAAAGTTCGAAGCGATCCTGAAGGACATCAAGGAATTCCGCGACAAGGGCGTGCCGGTGCTCGTCGGCACCGCGAGCATCGAAACCTCGGAGGTCCTGTCGAAGTTCCTCAACAAGGAAAAGATCAAGCACAACGTCCTGAACGCGAAATACCACGCGCAGGAAGCCGAGATCATCGCCGAGGCCGGCCGTCCCGGCACCGTGACGATTGCCACCAACATGGCCGGCCGCGGTACCGACATCGTGCTCGGCGGTCGCTGGCAGGCGGAAGTGGATGCACTTCCCGAAGAGCAGCGCACGCCGGAGAAGATCGACGCGATCAAGGCAGCGTGGAAGGAACGCCACGACAAGGTGCTAGCCGCCGGCGGCCTGCACATCATCGGCACCGAACGGCACGAATCACGCCGCATCGACAACCAGCTGCGCGGCCGCGCCGGACGCCAGGGCGACCCCGGTTACTCGCGCTTCTACCTCTCGCTCGAAGACAACCTGATGCGCCTGTTCGCGTCGGAGAAAGTCGCGAACATGATGCGTCGCATGGGCATGGAACGTGGCGAGGCAATCGAGCATCGCATGGTCACGAACTCGATCGAGAAAGCACAGCGCAAGGTCGAAGGCCGCAACTTCGACATCCGCAAGCAGCTGCTCGAATATGACGACGTCGCGAATGAACAGCGCAAGATCATCTACAACCGCCGCAACGAGCTGATGGAGATCGATGACATTTCCAGCGTGCTGAACGACATGCGCACGACGGTCGTGAACCAGTTCATCAACAACTACATTCCACCGGGCAGCCTCGACGACCAGTGGGATATTCCAGCCCTCGAAATCGCGCTAGCGTCGGAGTTCGGCGTCAAGCTGAACATCGTGCGCTGGCTCGAGGAAGAGAAAAACCTGTTCGAAGAACCGTTGCGCGAGCGCATCGTGAAGGCCGTGGCCGACGACTACGCGGAAAAGGCCGCGCAGATCGGCACGAACATGCGCGTGTTCGAAAAGCAGATCACGCTGCAGATCCTCGACAACTTCTGGAAGGAGCACCTCGGCCAGATGGAAGCACTGCGCCAGGGCATCGGCCTGCGCGGCTACGGCGGCAAGAACCCGAAGCAGGAATACAAGCGCGAAGCATTCGAGCTCTTCGAAACGCTGCTGAACAACATCCAGTTCGAAGTGATCAAGTTCCTCAGCCTCGTCCGCATCCGGCAGGAAGAGGCAGTCGACTCGGTCGAGAAGCAGCGACAGGCCGAGGAGTCGCGCGTGGTTCAGCGCCAGGTCCATTCCGCCCCCGCGGCAGCCGCTGCTGGCGACGCCGGTGCACCCGAGCAGGCTGCGCCGAATGTGCCCGCCACGCGCGCGCCAAAAGTCGGCCGCAACGATCCGTGTCCCTGCGGTTCCGGCAAGAAGTTCAAAGAGTGCCACGGCCGGCTCGTATAGGAGTAACACCATGGCAGTAGGTAGTGGCGAGCTCGGCACCCTGCACGAAGTGGCGGGCGTGCGCATGGCGGCGGTCTCCGCCGGTATCAAGAAAGCAGGGCGTCTCGACGTCGTGCTGTTCGAACTTGCGCCGGGTGCGGTCACCGCAGGCGTATTCACGCTGAATGCGTTTTGCGCGGCGCCGGTAACGCTGTGCAAGCAGCACCTTGCATCATCGCAGCCGCGTTATCTGCTGGTGAACACGGGCAATGCGAATGCCGGCACAGGCGAGCCCGGCATGCAGGCCGCGCGTGCCTGCTGCGCGGCACTCGCGCAGCAGGGCGGCGTCAGTGAAGCGGAAGTGCTGCCGTTTTCCACCGGCGTAATCGGCGAGCTGCTGCCCGCCGCGAAGGTCACGGCGGTATTGCCCGAGGCCTTGCGCGCGCTGCAGGCGAACGACTGGCATACCGTTGCGCGCGGGATCATGACGACCGATACGCGTCCGAAGGCCGCGTCGAGGCAACTGCAGCTCGGAGGCAGGACCGTCACCATCACCGGCATCGCGAAAGGCGCCGGCATGATCAAGCCGAACATGGCGACGATGCTCGGCTATGTATTCACCGACGCGGCGATGAGCCACGCGTCGGTGCAGGCTGCCGTGCAGCAGTCCGCCGACAAATCCTTCAACCGCATCACGATCGACGGCGACACGTCGACGAACGATTCGTGCATGCTCGTGGCTACGGGCAAAAGCGGGGTCAATATCGATGCGCTAGGTGCGCCGGAGCAGCAACAGTTCAAGTCCGCGCTGGCGGCCGTATTCATCGAACTTGCCACGGCGATCGTGCGCGACGGCGAAGGCGCGACGAAGTTCGTCACGATTGCCGTAGAAGGCGGCGCCAGTGTGCACGAGTGCCTGCAGGTTGGTTATGCGATCGGCGAGTCGCCGCTCGTCAAGACGGCGCTGTTCGCGTCGGATCCCAACTGGGGCCGGATTCTTGCGGCAGTCGGCCGCGCCGGCCTGGCAACGCTGCAACTCGATACCATCGAAATCTGGCTCGACGACGTCCGCATCGTCAGTGCCGGTGCGCGCGACAGCGCATACACTGAAGAGAAAGGTCAGGCCGTATTGAGCAAGGAAGAGTTCACGATCACCGTGAAACTCGGCCGCGGCTCAGTCAACGAAACGTTGTGGACCTGCGACTTCTCGCACGACTACGTGACGATCAACGCCGAATACCGTACGTGAGCGCAACGCACATCCATGTCGTCGCCGGCGTGATCCTGAATGACGCAGGGCAGGTCCTGCTCGCGCTGCGGCCGAAGCATAAGCACAAGGGCGGCCTGTGGGAATTTCCCGGCGGCAAGGTCGAGGCCGGCGAAAGTGCGAGCGACGCGCTTGCACGCGAGTTGCTCGAGGAAATCGCGCTCGTCGTCGAGCAGGCCGAACCTTTCCTCGTGATCGATCACGACTACGGCGACAAGCAGGTATCGCTCGACGTCTGGCGCGTCACGCAATTCGGCGGCACGCCGCACGGCAGGGAAGGGCAGGAGATCGCGTGGGTCGCGATTCGCGACTTGCCTCGTTACGAATTTCCCGAAGCCAATGCCGGAATCGTTTCGGCTCTATACCATTCCAGGGCGGCTTTGCCCCGGTAGACGGCCGCCAGACTGCACCGTATCCTGCATTTTTCCCAGATGGGACAGGTATCCCATGCAGATGCGAGTCCCGTTCATTCCAACGCTCCCGACCATTCTCCTTGCCGGTATGACCGGCGCGCATGCGCAGGAGCCCGTTGAGTCGGGATTCGGCGTCACCGTCACCGACGGCGGCAGCCGCGTCATTTACGGTCCGCAATATTTCACGCCATACAATGTCGTGACGGCCGGCGACCAGCTCGAGCGCATCCCCGGCATGCAGGAGGTGCTCGAGCAGGGCGGCGAGGAAGAGAGGGGCTTCGGCAATGCCGGCGCGCAGATACTGATCAACGGCAAGCGCCTGGCAGGAAAGTCCAACGACGTCGGGTCGGCCCTCGAGCGTATCCAGGCTCGGCAGGTGCTGCGCATCGAAGTGATCCGCGGCACGGTCGCCGGACTCGACGTGCGCAGCCAGGGGCGGGTCGTGAACATCGTACTCGACGGCGCGCTGGTCACGGGCGTGGGGTCCTGGCAGGCGAGCGTCGAGGATTATTCCGACAGCTCCTGGGGTGGTGGAGGCGAAGTGTCATACAACGGCAACTTTGCCTCGTTGAGCTACCTCATGTCCGCTGCCGTCGAATCGCGCAAAAACCTCGAAGACCGCACCGACCTTTTCATGGACCCTGCTGGCGTCGCCTTCGAACGGCAGGACGAAGCCTTCCGCGAACGCAGCGAGGAGTACACGTTCACCGCGAATACGTCCTACGCCTTTGTGAATGGCGACCTGCTTAACCTGAACGGCCGCTACGCCGAAGGCGACGAAGCGGTGAACGAGGGGTCGAACCGCTTCCAGCTTGTGCCCGCCGAACGTTTCGCGAACGAGCTGTACACCTTCGGCTCCGACGTCGGCGATGAGTGGGAACTGGGTGGCGACTACGAACACACGCTGGGAAACGGCAACGTGTTTACGGGTCTTTTTGTGTTTACCTCCGGCACGGGTGCCGAGGACAACCGCTTCCGCGTCACCGAGGCAGGGGAATTTCCATTCGTGCGGGAAATCCAGAGCGAGAACACTGATGAGGCGGAGAAGATCGTGCGCGGAACCTATTTATGGGGCCGTACCGAAACGCGCTCGATCCAGAGCGGTGCGGAGTTTGCGCTCAATACCGTCGAACAGCGTGTGCAGTTGCAGGAGGATTCCGGAAGCGGCCTGCTGGACGTTCCGCTGTTCAACCAGGATTCAACGGTGGAGGAAAAGCGCCTGGAGCTTTTCTCGACGTACACCTGGCAGCCGCGCGCGTCGCTGCTTGTCGAGGGTTCGCTCGACCTCGAATTCTCCGAGCTCGGCCAGGAAGGCAGTGACGTGAGCCGTTCCCGCGACTTGTTCTTCGCCCGCCCGCGCCTCGTCGCGCGCTACGACATCACGCCGCTCGTGCAGGTGCGGGGCCGCATCGAGCGCAGGGTCGACCAGCTCGATTTCTCCGATTTCGTCTCCAGCTTTTCGAACGACGACAACCGCGTCGGCATCATCAGCGCTGGCAACCCCGAACTCGTGCCTGAGCAAGCCTGGGAATATGAACTGGCCTACGAGTACCGGTTGCCGAACGATCTCGGGGTCATGTCGGTTACCGGCCTCTATTCCGACGTGCGCGATCGCGTGAGCTCGGTGCCGCTACTCGTGCGCGACGCGAATGGTGTCGAGGAAGTGCGTACGGCGACAGGCAACATCGACAGCGGGCGTGCAATCGAAGTAACGGCGAACGGCAGCGTGAGGCTTGCCGCCCTGGGGCTGCGTACAGCGGTCGTCGAAGGCGGGTTTACGTGGCGTGACACGAGCATCGAGGATCCGTTCACCGGTGTCGTGCGGCGTTTCAGCGACACCAATGACTATTCCTGGTCAATCGGCTTTCGTCACGACACGAGCTGGCGCAACTTGTCGTACGGGGTAACGGCTTCGCAAGACGGCCCCTTCGAGCGCTATGACATTGACTATAGCGACGACTGGCGGCTGGACCCGGACGTGGAGTTGTTCGTCGAAGTGCGGCCGGTCGAGAACCTGACACTGCTGCTCAGCATCGAGCAGGCACTGCGGGCCGACACGCTGCGCGAACGTTTGCAATTCGTCGGCCAGCGCCGGCTGGGGCAACTGGACCGGCTCGAACTGCGCGATGCGCGGCCCGGCCGCGAGATTACGTTGAGCGTGCGAGGCGTGTTCTAGCCTGGATGCGCGTGGCGCTCGCAGGCCGACGGCGCGGTATGGATGGCGGGCGCCTCGCTTGATTTTCCGTTCAGTGCTTCGTAATGCGGTCCAGCGTACCCATCGCAAAGGCCGACGCCACGAAAGTCAGGTGGATGATCACGTACCACATGAGATGGCTCTCGGGCACGGTACGCAATTCCATGAACACGCGCAGAAGGTGGATCGACGAGATCGCCACGATGCTTGCGGCTACCTTCATCTTCAGAGACGAGGCATCCATCTTGCCGAGCCAGCTGAGCTTGTCGCGGTCGTCCTTGGTGTTGAGTTCGGATACGAAGTTTTCGTAACCGCTCAGCATGACCATGACAAGCAGCCCGCCGACCAGAGAAATGTCGATCAGCGACAGCACGATCAGCACGACGTCGGCTTCCGCTATGTTCGAACCGAACACGATCTCGAACAGGTGCCACACTTCCCTGAAGAAGGTCACCGTCAGTGCGATCAGCGCAAGGCTGAGACCGAGGTATATGGGCGCGAGCAGCCAGCGTGCACGCACCATGATCGTTTCGATCAGGTTTTCCATAAGCGCTCCCAAAAAAATGCCGCGCCAGTATACCGGAGGCGCGGCAATGAGGGGACTCGGCAATGCGCTGGCTTCAGGCCGCGGCAACAGGGCGCGTGACGAAGGCGTCGCAGAAAATGTTCGTGGACTTGACGCCCTTCAGGAAGATCTTGCGGCGCAACTGCTGCACGAATTCCGGGGCGCCGCAGAGGATCACGCGCGTGTCGGCAAGGCGTGCCGGATCGAGGCTGGCCAGTGCCGCTTCGAACAGGTCGCCCTGGCGGATGCGCGTATCGTTCGCCGCCGCTTCGAGTACGAGCGGCTGGTAATTGAAGCCCTCATGGCGTTGCGCGAGCGCCTGCAGCTCGTCGACGTAGTACAGTCGCTCGGCGTTCTTGCCGCCGTGCAACAGTGTCATCGGGCCGCTGTGACTGTTGCGCAGCGCGTCGTGCACGATGCCATACAGCGGGGCGAGCCCGGTGCCGGTACCGGCGAGCAATATCGGAAAATCCTGCGCGGCTTCCTTCACGTAGAAGCAGCTGCCGGCCGGACCGCGCACGTGCAGCTTGTCGCCGATGCGTGCGTGGTCGAACAACCAGCCGGTAAACAATCCTTGCGGCGTGTTCGCGACGTGCAGTTCGAGATAACCGTCGGTGGTGGCGTCGTTCGCGATCGAATAGCTGCGGCTGACGCCGGCCGGATTGATCACGTTGACGTATTGCCCGGGGCGGCTCGTGAACATCGCCGTGCCGGGCGCGGCGGCTAGGCGCAGGCGCAGTACACCGGGACTCAACGGATCGAGCGCGGAGACGAGGACTTCCACGGCCGATTCGTCGAGCCCCGGCAGTTTGACGGCGACGTCGCTTTCCGGAACCCACTGGCAGGCGAGCGCATAACCATCGGCCTGCAGCGTCGGCTTCAGGCCGTTGCGCGCCTTGTCGGTCGGCGTGCCATCGACGGCCTTCACGAGGCAGGACTGGCATACGCCGGTCTTGCACGCGTGCGGCACGTCGCGTTTGTTGCGGAGCAGGCAGTCGAGAACGCTCTCGTTTTCCTGCAGCTCATACTGGGCCTTGTCGAAGCTTACGGTTGGCATGATGGTTCTACGCTCGCTCAGTGTGTGGGTGTCAGACGTTCAGTACGTCGTCGTGCGTGCTCGCGGCGATCTTCATCACTTCGTCGATGAGGTTCTGCGGCACGTTCAGCTCTTTCAACGTGCCCTGAAGATGGCCGGCGACTGCCTGGAAATGTTCTTCAGTGAGTTTCATGTGCTTGTGCGCATTGCGCATGTCCTTGCCGCTGTACTGGTTGGGGCCACCGAATGCCATCGTCAGGAAGGCTTTCTGTTTACCGATCTGGCGGTCCATGTCGATGGTGTCGAAAAAGTGGCTGATGACGGGGTCGCTCAAAACCCTCCGGTAGAAAATGTCGACTGCTGCATCTACCGCGGGTGCGCCGCCGATCTGTTCGAATACGCTGGCCATGTACTGCTCTCCTGTTTCTCTTTCGGTGGGTGAAACTTAAATGATGTATTTGTAATGCATTATTAAATTCGAGACGAAATCGCGTCAACAAACGAATGTGGAAAATCGATGGAATGATGCGTTACTGCCGCGTGAATGCGATCAGTTTCGGATTGCGAATGAAGTCGCTGAGCCGGTATTCGCCGAGCGTTTCGAGGAAGGTGCGATTGGCTTTCATCAATGCGTGCTTCAGGCCGCACATTCCTGCGATCTGGCACGCGTTCGTTCCGGCATCGAAACATTCGACGAGCGTCGTCGTCTCGAACTGCTCGACGATCTCGCGAATCGTGATCTGTTCCGGCGGCTTCGCTAGCATGATGCCGCCGTTGCGGCCCTGCGTCGTCGTCAGGTAACCGAGCTGCGCGAGCGAGTGCACGACCTTGCGAAGATGCTCCTTGGAGATGCCGAAGGTTTCGGAAATCGTCGAGATCGTGACGATCTGGCCTGCCGCGCCGGCGAAGAGCAGGACGCGCAGGGCGTAGTCTGTATAGCTGGTCAGGCGCATCGGATGCCGCCGCGGCGGAGAAGGGTTGCGAGGGGCGGCAGCATACAGCGAATTCATCGGGTGCACCAAGCCGGGGGCGTTCGTATCGTGGCGCCTCCGTTACAATCGGGTCTTCATCAACAGCCATCGCGGCTTGAAGATTCCGGAAAAGGCCAGATACAGCTGAACTGGATACGGACCTTTTGAAGTGATACAAGGCCGTTAGTCGTGAACATCGGAGAGTCCAGTGGGGCAGCGTACGCCGCTATACCAGAAGCATGTCGATGCCGGCGCGAAGATCGTCGACTTCGCCGGCTGGGACATGCCGCTGCACTACGGATCGCAGATCGCGGAGCACAGGCAGGTACGCGACCACGCTGGCGTGTTCGACGTTTCGCACATGAATGTCGTGGACCTCGACGGTAGCGAAGCTGAAGCCTTCCTGAGGCGCATGCTGTGCGGCGATGTCGCGAAGCTGCAGCCCGGCGCAGCGCTCTACACTCTGTTACTCAATGAAGAAGGGGGTGTAATCGACGACCTGATCGTGTATCGGCGCGAAGGGAGCTGGCGCCTCGTTGCCAATTGCGGCACGCGCGCGAAGGTCCTCGCCTGGCTGCGGCAGCACGCGGCCGGCAAACAGCTTGCGCTGCGCGAGCGGGCCGATCTTGCGATCCTTGCGGTGAACGGTCCCGCGGCGATCGCCACGGTAGCAACGCTACTGGCGCCGGCGCAGGCAGAGAGCATGCATGCGCTGCGCCCATTCGAATGTGCGGGCAGCGACGATCTGTTCATCGCGCGTACCGGTTACACCGGCGAGGATGGCGTGGAGCTTATCGTGCCTGCTGCCGCCGCGCCGCAACTGTGGGACAAGCTGGTCGCTGCCGGTGTTCGACCGACAGGCCTCGGCGCGCGCGACACGCTGCGTCTCGAGGCCGGCATGAACCTCTATGGCCACGACATGGATGAAAAAACGTCGCCGCTATCCGCCAACCTCGCCTGGACGATCGCGTGGGAACCGGCGGACCGCGACTTCATCGGCCGCGCTGCCGTCACGCGCGATCGCGCGCTGATTGCCGAAGGCCGGTTGCCGGTATTGACCGGCCTCGTGCTCGAAACGCGTGGAGTGCTGCGCGAAGGGCAGGAAGTGACGACCGATCGCGGCAAAGGCGTCATCACGAGCGGCAGTTTCGCGCCGACGCTGAATCTATCCATTGCCCTCGCACGGGTGCCGGTGCACATTACCGCGTGCACGGTCGACCTGCGCGGCACGCCCACGCCGGTGCGCATCGTGAAGCCGCGCTTCGTGCGCTTCGGCAAGAAAGTTTTCGATTGACGCAGTCCATTGATTCAATAACAAGCCACCAACACGACGCCAGCCACGCGAAGGAGATCCTGTGACCAAGTCCAGCCTGAAATATGCAAAGTCCCACGAATGGATCCGTGTGGAGGCCGACGGCACTGCCACGGTCGGTATCAGCGAATTCGCACAGGATGCGCTCGGCGACGTCGTGTTCGTCGAGCTGCCGCAGGGCGGCGCGACGGTGAATGCGGGCCAGCAGGTCGCCGTCGTCGAGTCCGTGAAGGCTGCTTCCGACATTTACAGCCCCGTCAGCGGACGCATCGCGGCGGTGAACGACGCGCTGAAAGACAAACCCGAGCTGCTGAATTCCTCCCCGCTCGACGCAGGCTGGCTGTTCCGCATCGAAGTGAGCAATGCTGCTGAACTCGATGCGCTGCTCGATGCCTCTGCCTACGACTCCTCGCACGACTGACGCACCATGAACGATCTCGCCAGCCTGATGTATCGGGAGGCTTTCCCGCGTCGCCATATCGGTCCGGACCAGGCACAGACCGACGCGATGCTCGCCGAACTCGGTTATGCCTCGCTCGACGCGCTGATCGCCGACACGGTGCCTGCGGCTATCGCATTCAAAAGACCGCTCGCGCTGCCACCACCGCAGGCAGAACATGATGCGCTCGCGGCGCTGAAGCGCATGCTCGCCGCCGACCGTCCTGGCCGCGCCTTCATCGGCATGGGGTACTACGACACGCTGCTGCCGCTCGTCATCCAGCGCAACGTGCTCGAGAACCCCGGCTGGTACACGGCCTATACGCCATATCAACCCGAGATCTCGCAGGGCCGTCTCGAAACTTTGCTCAACTTCCAGCAGATGGTCATTGACCTCACGGCCATGGATATCGCCAACGCCTCGCTGCTCGACGAAGCCACTGCGGCGGCCGAAGCGATGGCTCTCGCCCATCGCGTGTGCAGCAAAAAGGACGCGAACATCTTCTTCGTCGACCATCACTGCTTTCCGCAGACGCTGAACGTCGTGCGCACGCGTGCAAAGGGCTATGGCTTCGAGGTCGTCGTCGACGATCCGGCGAAAATCGGCGAGTACGAAATCTTTGGCGCACTGTTCCAGTATCCTGACGTGACGGGCGATGTTCCGGACCTCGGTGCGCTGATCGCGCAGGTGCATGCGCAGCAGGCCATTGCCGTCGTCGCGGCCGACCTGCTGAGCCTCGCGCTGCTTACGCCGCCAGGCGAACTCGGCGCGGACGTCGTCGTCGGAACGACGCAGCGCTTCGGCGTGCCGATGGGTTACGGTGGTCCGCACGCCGCGTATTTCGCAACGCGCGATTCCCATAAGCGCAGCATTCCGGGCCGCCTGATAGGCGTGTCAGTCGATGCGCGCGGGAAGCGAGCACTGCGCATGGCGCTGCAGACACGCGAGCAGCACATCCGTCGCGAGAAGGCCAACAGCAACATCTGCACGGCGCAGGTCCTGCTCGCGAACATCGCCGCGTTGTATGCGATGTATCACGGTCCCGAAGGCATCGAGCGCATCGCTCGGCGCGTGCAGCGGCTGACGGACATCCTCGCCGAAGGCCTTACGCGCAAAGGACTCGCGCCGCGCAATCGCCGCTGGTTTGACACGCTGACTTTCGACATGCCGCCTGACCAGGCTGCCGCAATCTACGAACGCGCCGGAGCCGCCGGCATCCACCTGCGCTGCGATAGCGGCACGCGCCTGGGCGTAAGCCTCGACGAGTGCACGACGCCTGCCGACGTCATCATGCTGTGGAATGTGCTGCTTGCCGACAGTGCCTGCGATTTGTCGGTGGACGCGCTCGACGATGAGTTTGCCGCCGGTCGCCTGGAGTCTTCGCTCGATGCTGCCCACCGTCGCACGTCGCCATTCCTGCAGCATCCGAATTTCTCGAGGTATCACAGCGAAACTGAAATGCTGCGCTACCTGAAAAAGCTCGAGGACCGCGACATCGCGCTGAATCGCTCGATGATCCCGCTGGGCTCCTGCACGATGAAATTGAACGCGACGGCGGAGATGCTGCCGATCACGTGGCCGGAAATCGCGGGCGTGCATCCCTTCGTGCCGAAGAGCGCCGTGCCTGGTTACCAGGCCATGATCCACGGGCTCGCGTCCATGCTCGCGGAAATCACTGGCTTCGACGCGGTCAGCATGCAGCCGAACTCCGGCGCACAGGGCGAATATGCCGGCCTGCTGGCGATTCGCGGCTGGCACGACAGTCGTGGCGAGTATCAGCGCAACGTCTGCCTGATCCCAAGCTCGGCGCACGGCACGAACCCGGCGAGCGCACAGATGCTCGGCATGAAGATCGTCATCGTGGCCTGCGACGCCAACGGCAACGTCGATCCCGCCGACCTGAAGGAGAAAGCCGAAAAGCACGGTGCCGAACTTGCCGCGCTGATGATCACGTACCCGTCCACCCATGGCGTGTTCGAGGAAGCGGTGAAGGACATCTGTGCGATCGTGCACGAGCACGGCGGGCAGGTGTACATGGATGGCGCGAACCTCAACGCGCAGGTCGGCGTCTCGCGCCCTGGCGACATCGGCGCCGATGTGTCGCACGTCAACCTGCACAAGACTTTCTGCATCCCGCACGGCGGTGGCGGCCCGGGCATGGGGCCGATCGGCGTGAAGGCACATCTCGTGCCGTTCCTGCCCGGCCACAGCATCATTGCGCCTGACGACGGCTCGCAATACGGCAACGCCGTCTCTGCCGCGCCGTGGGGTAGCGCCGGCATCCTGCCGATCTCGTGGATGTACATCACGCTGATGGGCGCGAGCGGCCTGCTGAAGGCCACGCAGGTGGCGATCCTGAATGCCAACTACATCGCCGCGCGGCTCGCGCCGCATTACCCGGTGCTGTACAGGGGCCGGAACGGTCGCGTCGCACACGAATGCATCATCGACATGCGCCCGCTGAAGCAGGCCTCCGGCATCACCGAGGAAGACGTCGCGAAGCGCCTGATGGATTTTGGTTTCCACGCGCCGACGATGTCGTTCCCGGTCGCCAGCACGCTGATGATCGAGCCCACCGAAAGCGAAGCGAAACCCGAACTCGATCGGTTCATTGAGGCGATGGTCGTCATCCGCAAAGAAATTGAAGACGTTATCTCCGGCCGCAGCGATCAACAGGACAATCCGCTGAAACGCGCGCCTCATACGCTTGCCGACATAACCGATGACAACTGGGATCGTCCGTATTCACGCGAAGTGGCGGCCTTCCCCGCACCGTGGGTACGCGAACACAAGTACTGGCCTCCGGTGAATCGCGTCGACAACGTGTTCGGCGATCGCAACCTCATTTGTTCGTGTCCTCCGTTGGATGAATACGAGTGACGTCTTGTTGGCGTCGTTGCTTCGTTGGGGGGGACACCCTTGGAGTTTCTGTAAGGGCTGCGGACGGTCGTGCTTTGTCGGGAGAAACGCACATCCCCTGTGCTGTCGCTCGCGCTGGCCAGCAACTCGGCCTGGCCTCGTGGCGTTCGGCTGCGCACCAAGCTGCGCTTGGTAAACGCTTGCCTCACCCATGGCGCTCAACGTCCCCACAAAGCACGACCGTCCCCAGCCCCCCCTAGATCGGAGAGGGGTGTCCCTCTATTGAGCCTCTGAGCTTCGAGAACCGCGCATGGAAGTGATTGAGTACAGGATTGATCGTTATGACGACGTGATGGCCCTGATGCACGATACGCCTGGTGTGTCAGTGCGCTCAGCGGACTCCAGGGAGGCGACCGAACGCTATCTTCTGCGTAATCCAGGTTTGAATTTTGTTGCTGTCGATGACGGCGTAGTGATCGGCTGCGCGATGTGCGGCCATGATGGTCGCCGCGGCTACCTGCAGCATGTTGTCGTTGCAGTTCCTTATCGCGGGCGGGGTGTCGCAAACACGCTGGTTGAACGCTGCCTCACCGGATTAAAGCGACTCGGCATCCTGAAAGTGCATCTCGACGTGTTCGTGACGAACGAATTTGCGAATGATTATTGGGCGCGCCGTGGCTGGAAGCTGCGCGAAGACATCAACAGGTACTCACTCATCATGGGCGACGATGAAAACGCGTGAGCGACCAACTGCTTTCGAAGATTAATCAGTCCTCCATATTGGCGGCTCAACGATGCTCCGCACCGCACCTGGGATACCACCCTCTGAAGCTCAAAGGGCCGGGGCCGGTCATGCTTTGAAGGGACGTTGAGGGCCATGGATGGCTCGAGCGACAGCACAGGGACGTGCGCTTTCTCCCCGCAAAGCATGACCGGTCCCGGCCCCCAAGCCTGAATAGGCGTCTCCTTACAACTGTGAAGGCGCAAACCAGCAGAGAGATCACGACTTTAAATCGTCATCGAACTCGTCAAAGTCATCCGGCGGCTCCTCCGCCGGGATCGCGTGCCGTTCGCCCGCCCAGTCCCCGAAGTCGATCAGCTGGCATTTTTTGCTACAGAACGGCCGGTACTTCTGCTCTTCGGTCCACGGCACGATCTTCTGGCACGTTGGGCAGTTAACCGTTTTGATGCCGGGCATGCGCCAGTTCCTCGTAGCGTTTGACGAGGCGCAGTAACTGCTCCTGCAGTTGCAGCGTATCGCCGGTGTTTTCCACGATGTCGTCCGCGGCCGCAAGGCGTTTGCTGCGCGGCAGCTGGCTTTGCATGATGCGCGTTACTTCGTCCTTCGTCGCGTTGTCGCGCAGCATCGTGCGTGAGAGCTGCATGGATTCCGGCACGTCGACGACGAGCACGCGGTCGACGAAGTCGTAGGCGGATTTGTTCTCGAGCAGGAGAGGCACCGACAGCATCAGCCAGGGGCTAGTCGAGCGCTCGATGCGCTGGACGATGCGCGCGCGGATCGCGGGGTGCAGCAGTTCCTCGACCCAGCGCTTCGCTTCCGGGTCCATGAAGACGAGGCCGCGCAGGCGCTCGCGTTTCAGCGTGCCATCGGCATTGAGGATTTTCGTACCGAAGCGCTCGACGAGAGCATTTAGCGCCGCGGAGCCGGGCGTCACGACTTCGCGGCTGACCTCATCCGCATCGATCACCTCGATGCCGAAGCCGATGAGCAGGCGCGTGATCGTGCTCTTTCCGCTGCCGATGCCGCCGGTGAGGCCCACGACGAAAGGGCGTCTTGCTGTATTCATGCTAGGCAGCCCAAACGAAGAAGGCCGCGGTGATTGCATCGCCCCAGACCAGTGCGATGAAGCCGGCAGCCGCGAGATAGGGGCCGAATGGAATCGGCACGTTCCTGTCACGACCCTTTACGAGAATCAGCGTGATGCCGACGACGGCCCCGACGAGCGACGACAGCAGGATGATCTGCGGCAGAGCCTGCCAGCCGAGCCACGCGCCGAGCGCCCCGAGCAATTTGAAGTCGCCGAAGCCCATGCCTTCCTTGCCGGTGGCGAGCTTGAAGAGCCAGTACACGCTCCACAGCAGCCCATAGCCCCCGATCGCGCCCCACACAGCCGCGTCGAGCGGTACGAACAAACCCTGCGTATTGACCGCGATCCCGAGCCACAGCAACGGAAGCGTGATGTCGTCAGGCAGCAACTGGTGGTCGAAGTCGATCATCGTCAGCGCGACCAGCGACCAGGTCAGCACGAGCGCCGCGAGCGTCCGCCACGTAAAGCCGAACGTGAAGGCGACGACCATCGACAGCAGGCCGGTGACTGCCTCGATGACGGGGTAGCGTGCCGAAATTCCTTTCCGGCAATGTTTGCACTTGCCGCCTTGCAGCACGTAACTGAACACCGGAATGTTTTCGCCCGCGCCGAGCGCATGCTTGCAGTGCGGGCAGTGCGACGACGGTTTGGCGAGGTTGAATACGGCAAACGCATTCTTCGGCGCGGCGGGTGGCGGCATGTCGAGGAATTCGTGGCATTGTGCGCGCCAGTCGTTTTCCATCATCAGCGGCAGGCGGTAGATCACGACGTTCAGGAAGCTGCCGATCATCAGGCCGAGGACGAGAGCCATCGCCGGCAGCGCCAGCGCATGGCTGGCAAAGAATTCCGCATATGTCATCGGGTGGGGTGCCTGCGTGCTTACACGACCGAGCCGATCTGGAAGATCGGCATGTACATCGCGATCATCAGGCCGCCGACGAGCACGCCGAGGATCGCCATGATCATCGGTTCCATCATCGCCGTGAGTCCGTCCACCGCGTTGTCGACCTCGGCCTCGTAGAACGTGGCGCATTTGTCGAGCATCGCGTCGAGCGCGCCGGATTCCTCGCCGATCGACACCATCTGCAGGATCATGATCGGGAATATTTGCGCTGAGCGTAATGAATAGGTCAGCTGCAGGCCCGTCGTCACGTCATCGCGGATCTTCATGATCGCATTTCGGTACACGACGTTGCCGGATGCGCCGGCGCACGACACGAGCGCATCGGGCAACGGCACGCCCGCGGCGAAAGTGGTGGACAGCGTGCGCGTGAAGCGCGCGAGCGCGGACTGTTCGAGGATGATGCCGATCACCGGCAGTTTCAGGGACAGCCGCTCGACGGTCTCGGCGAATTTCTTCGAACGCAGCTTTGCCTCCTTGAAAGCCCAGCCCGCGGCACCGATGCCGATCAGGATCCACAGCCACCAGGCAATCGCGAAGTCCGAAATGCGCATGACCACCTGCGTGAAGTACGGCAGTTCGGCGCCGAAGCTCGAAAAGGTTTCGGCGAACTGCGGCACGACCTTCACGAGCAGGATGCCGGTGACGATGATTGCGATCGCGATGACAGTGATGGGGTAGTTGAGCGCCTTCTTGATCTTGGCCTTCAGCGCTTCGGACTTTTCCTTGTACGTGGCGAGGCGGTCGAGCATCGTTTCGAGCGCGCCGCTCTGCTCGCCGGCCTCGACGAGGTTGCAGAACAGGTCGTCGAACTGGCGCGGATGCTTGCGGATGGCATCGGCGAAGTTGTTGCCGGAGGCGACTTCGTCGCGGATCTGCTGCACCAGCTCGCGCATCGAGGCATTCGTGAGGCCTTCGCCGACGATTTCGAACGACTGCACGAGCGGAATGCCGGCGCGCATCATCGTCGCGAGCTGGCGCGTGAAGATCGCGATGTCCATCGGCTTGATCTTCGGCTTCGACGCACCGAACAGGGGCTTCGATTTCTTCGTCACCTTCGTGACGCGAATGCCCTGCTTGCGCAGCTGGGCCTTGACCAGTGCCTGGCTTGCGCCGGGCATTTCGCCTTTCTGCGGCGTGCCGCGGCCGTCCTGGCCAGTCCAGACATAGACGTCCTGTTTTGCGCTAGCGGGGGCTGCCATCTTCGGTGCCTATTTGGGTGCCTGTCGTTCGAGGTGACTCTGGAGGAATGTTCTTGTTCTAGGTGATTCGATTCGCTTCGGCAAGACTGGTGAGCCCCTGCGCGACTTTCTCGAGCGCCGACGTGCGCAGGTTCGGGTAACCCTCGGCACGCGCGATGTCGGCGATCTGAATCGAGCTGCCATTATCCATGATGCACCTCGAAATTCTATCGGTGATCGGGAGCACCTCGTACACGCCGACGCGCCCCTTGTAGCCGTCGTTGCACTTGTCGCAGCCCACCGGTGCGAACAGCTGCATGGTCCTGATCTGCGCCTCAGTGAAGCCTTCCTGCATCAGCACGCGCGGCGGTAGCTTCAGCGGCTTCTTGCAGGCCTTGCACAGTCGGCGCGCGAGGCGCTGCGCGATGATCAGCGTGACGGAGGTCGCGACGTTGTACGACGGCACGCCCATGTTCTGCAGGCGCGTCAGCGTTTCGGGGGCGCTGTTCGTATGCAGCGTCGACAGCACGAGGTGGCCCGTCTGCGAAGCCTTGATCGCGATCTCCGCGGTTTCGAGGTCGCGGATCTCGCCGACCATCACGACGTCGGGATCCTGGCGCAGGAAGGCGCGTAGGGCGGTCGCGAAGGTAAGGCCCACCTTGTGGTTCACGGCCACCTGGTTGATGCCTTCGAGGTTGATCTCCACGGGGTCTTCGGCGGTCGAGATGTTCTTTTCGTGCGTGTTCAGGATGTTCAGGCCAGTGTAGAGCGATACCGTTTTACCGGAGCCCGTCGGCCCTGTGACGAGGATCAGCCCCTGGTGCTGGTGCAGCGCGTTCATGTACAGCGCCTTCTGCGTTGGCTCGTAACCGAGCATGTCGATGCCGAGCGTGGCGCTGCTCGGGTCGAGGATACGCAGTACGATCTTTTCGCCCCACAGCGTCGGCAGCGTGTTGACGCGGAAGTCGACAGCCTTCGTCTTCGACATCTTCAGCTTGATGCGGCCGTCCTGCGGCAGGCGGCGTTCGGAGATGTCCATCGACGACATGATCTTCACGCGCGAGCAGATGCGGTTTGCGATGTTCAGCGGCGGGCGCGCGATTTCCTTCAGGATGCCGTCCACGCGGAAGCGCACGCGGTAGATCTTTTCGTACGGTTCGATGTGGATGTCGGATGCGCCGGTCTTGATCGCATCGAGCAGGATCTTGTTGACGAAGCGCACGATGGGCGCTTCGTCCTCGCCT
>DASWWP010000172.1:0-11779 GCA_036405915.1 Pseudomonadales bacterium | reverse complement strand
GCAATGGGCTCCGACGAAATGCAGCTCGCCATCGTTGTCGCGGCACGCGGCGATCTTCTCGCCATCGATAGTCACGACGCAGCCGGCGCCCGGCGCCAGCTCCGTGCACTGCTTCTCGCGGCCGTACGTCGTCAGGTCGTGCACGAGGTGCTTCACGACAGCAGCCTGTTCCTTCAGGAAATCCCTTGCCGAAGCTGCCGGCGTGAAGCGTTTCGGGTTGACGAGGTCGGACCAGGGATTGCGCGTGCCGATGATGCCATCGCAGATGATGCGACCGGCAAGCGTGCCCCACACGAGGCCATCGGCCGCGAAGCCCGTGGCCATCCAGGTGTGACGTTCGAGCGGACTCGTGCCGATATACGGCAGCAAATCGGCGGGCTTCCAGTTCTGCGCGGCCCAGGTATAGGCAATGCGTTCCACGTCGAAATGGTCATGCAGGAATTGCTGGATGCGTTCGAGTTGCACCGGTTCCTGTTCGCCGGGCTTGTGCGATTCGCCAAGCGCCATGACGAAATTTCCTTCGGCGGATTGCCATGGACGCACCGAATAGCGCCATGCGGCGTTTGCGTTCCAGTAGATTCCCGGCGGCGGTGCGGCGTCCCTGATCAGCGCGAGCACGGCATATTCGCGGTGCGGAATCATCGCCGCATGAACGGCATACAGCCCCTGCGGAATGTGCGTGGCCTTGACGACGTGCCGTGCCGTCACGCGCCCGGCGGCTGTCGTCACGGTGCACGGTTCGCCGTCGTGCGTGTCGATAACGCGCGACTGCTCGTGGATGCGGCAGCCTTTTTCCGTCAGTGCCTCGGCGAGGCCCAGCAGGTATTGGAGCGGGTTGAACTGCGCCTGGTCTGGCAGCGTCAGCAGCGCGGCGGCCTTGAACGGAAAGTCGCCGCGCATCGTGTCGCTTGCCGCGAGGCCCGCGCGTTGCGCAGCCTCGAATTCCTTGCGCACTTCATCCGCGGCCTCATCATCGGGTGCGGAGAACAGGTGGAAGGGCACGCGGCGGAAGCCGCAGTCGATGCCCTGCTCCTTTACGCGCGCTTCGATGAAGTCAATGGCGGCGCTGCGCGCTGCGACGACGGTGCGCAATGCGTCGTCGCCGTGCTTCTTCGCTATCGCCTGTAAACGCGGACCGACCGCGGCATACAGGTTGCCTGTCGATGCCGCGGTCGTACTGCCATAGCCTACTGTGTCGGCTTCGAGCACCACGACGCGTTGCCCGGCGTGCATCAGGTGCCACGCGACGCTGAGGCCGGTGATGCCGGCCCCGATCACGACCACGTCGGCCTCGGTATCGCCTTCGAGCGCCGGCCAGCCGTGGCGGGCTGGCCGGCCGGTGTCGTGCCAGAGAGGATGCAGCTTGCCGAGGTCGTCCATTGTCATCTCCTTGCGATGCGTGTCACTTCGTTGCCGCCGCGGGCATCAGCTCGTTCCTGATGCCGCGTTCGTACCACATGCGTACGCGCTGCAGATGCGTTTCTTCCTGCTGCCAGGCTTTCTCGAAAGCGGCCGACAGGATGTCGAGGCCCATCTCATCGGCAAGCGTCATCAGCAGTTCCCACGCGGCGTTGTCGATCAGCTCGATGCTCATCAACATCTCGAGGCTCTGGACGATCGACGTGCGCGGATCCGTCAGTACCTGCATGTAGCCCTGCGAGGCCACGCCGCTGACATCCGCGTCGGGCGTCTGCGCCGTCGGGTCCGCACCCATCTGAATGATCGCTTCCTGCAGCAGCATGAAGTGTGCTTCCTCATCCGCGCGGATCTCGCGCAGGTCGACGAGGGGAACCAGCGACGCGGAGTCCGGCAGCGCTTCGCATTTGCGGATGAAGGCTTCGTACAGCCGCACGCCCGTACGTTCGTACGCAAGGCGTTCGCCGAGCTTGTTGAGCAGCACTTCGGGATTGCGGCCCCTCATCTTGCCGGCGACGGTTTTCAGCTGGCCTTTCATCGTGCCGGGCGGCGGCATCGAGCCGACGTTGTTGTCGGGACGCATGTACTGGCCCTGCAACGCTGCGTACGCGGCTTCGGGATCGAGCTGTGTGGGCTCATACAGCGCGGCCCCCGTTAGCATTTCTTTCGCCATCAGTGGCGAGGTATCCATGCCGGTGCGGTTGCCGCCAATTTGTGTCGCTTTTTCCATGTTCGTCTCCAGTTGTTCAGGCCGCACGGCGGCCGTGGCTCAGTTCGGTGCCCGGACGCCAGGTATAACCCGCCGAAACGGTTTCCGACGGAGAACCCTGGCTGTTGATGTGGTTTCGGTACGCCAGCGAGTCGTTGTTCTCGTGTTGCTTGCTGACGAAGTCCATGCCGGAAGTGCGCAAGTCGACTTCAGCTTTCAAGGTTTCGCGCACGAAATCCCGCTGGCTTTCGTACGCGATCGGATCAGGCAGCGTCTGTGGCAGGATTTCCGCAGCGTCGCGCTTCTCGTATTTCTCGAACAGGTGGCGCACGAGTTCGAGGTGGCCCAGTTCGTAATCGAGGAAGCGTTCCCAGATCGCCTTGATGCGGGGATTCGTTTCCGCCTGCATGCAGCCGTAGTACAGCCACACTTCGTTTGCCTCGGAAATCAGCCAGCGTTCGAGCCAGCTTTCGCTCGGGTCGATGATCGAGCCGTACTGCGTCACGTGCTGCTCTTCGATCGATGCGATCTCGGCATACAGCTGGCGCGCCACCGGGTCGGCAAAGGTCGGCCCGATCGTCATGTAGTAATCCCGCGTCTGGAACTCGGCCGACATGATCGTCAGCGCATGCATCTTCGACAGCGGATGCGCTTCGCGTTTCTGGTAATGCCGGCGCAGGTCGTCGTGCGGGTGGCGGTGCTCGTCGATCGTGGCACGCCCCGGAACGATGTCCGTGTACGACTGCAGGATGTTGTTGGCGTCCTTGCCTTCCACGCGATCGAGCAGCGCCGCATAGCGATACATGTGGTCGAAGTCCTCGAGCAGGCCAAAGCGGTACACCTGGGCGAGGTAGGCGTCCGGTTCCTGTTGTGCCACCGCGGCGGTCACTTCGATCGCCACCTGTTCGAAGGCAATCGTCGTTTCGATAGGCGAATGGTCGCCGGACAGGAGCCAGTTGATCATCGTCTGCTGGTGATGCTCGGCGCGGCGCACCGCGGCGAGCGCCTGGCGCAGTTCGCCGTTGAACTGCGAGAAGTGGTGCTGGAAGCGATTGGCCTGCTGTTCGATCCCATTCATCAGGATGATGCGCACGCGCGTGAAGGCGTCGTCGTCGAGCTTGCTGATGGGCTCCTGCACCAGTTCCTTCCACGTGAATTTCTGATTGCCAAGGGGTGTGCCCCTGCTGTCGAGTAGGTTGATCGTCATAGCTGACTCCGTGTGGGGGACATCGGTGTGATGAAAATGAGTGAGGATGCGCAGGTGCTGGCGCTGCGTATGAGAGGCAAGAAGGATGCCACGCGGAATTTCCCTGCTTCGCGGCGCGGACTTCCACGCAAGGACGGCCACACGTAAATCTTTCCTATTGTCGCGTGAAAGAATTACTGCGGCTTGCGCCACTCTTTGACGTTATGCTCCGTGCTCGGAGGGCACATGGTGAACTGGAACAAGGAACTGAAACCGCTGCTGAAGCTCTACAAGGGCCGCAAGCATCCTCTCGAATACCGCAACGCATACCAGCTGCTCGTGATGGTCGTGCTGTCGGCACAGGACTCGGATCGGCACATCAACAGCATCGCACCTGCACTGTTCGCGCAGTTCCCGGACATGAAGGCGCTGGCGAAAGCCGACGATGCCGCGATACGCGCTGCTATCACTGGCGTACGTGGCGCCGGCAAGAAAGCGGCATGGCTGAAGGCCATCGCCACCAGCGTGAAGCAGGACAGCGGGATCCCGCAGACGCTGGATGAACTCGTGCAATTGCCTGGTATCGGCCGCAAGTCGGCAAACGTGATTTTGCGCGAACTCGGTCTTGAAGCCGAAGGCATCATGGTGGACCTGCATGTCGTTCGCGTCGCGCCGCGCCTCGGCCTCGCTACCGGGAGCGATCCAAAGAAAATCGAGCTGCAGATGATGGACGTGCTCGACCGCAAGTTGTGGGGCGATGCCGGAATGGCCCTGTCGTTTCTCGGACGCGAGACGTGCCGGCCGACTAATCCTCAGCACGATCAGTGCGTCATGCGCGACGTGTGCGCGTACTGCCGCGCGCAGTGCGGCGACAACGCCCCAGCCCCGAAGTCTGCACCAAAGGCAAAGGCCCCGAAGCGCAAGACGGCAGCGCGCTGAACCCGTGGCATGTCTTGTGCACCTCCTGAGCAAGGGCGGCGCGGAGGACAGGGCTTGGCGGCATCCAGGACGGGCAGCAGGCGAACGGGCGATAAACGCGCGGGGTCCGGTCGACACGTCGCCGGCACTGTCCGTGTTGGAACGTCTGGCTGGCACTACAAGCACTGGCTCGGCACGTGGTACCCCTCAGGCACGAAGGCGACGGATCAGTTCGCGTACTACCGCGAGCGCTTCGACACCGTCGAGATCAACAACTCGTTCTACAAGCTGCCATCGCGTGAAACGTTTGCCGCGTGGCGCGAGGCCGCGCCTGCGGGCTTCCTGTACTCGGTAAAGGCCAGCCGGTACATCACGCACATGCGCAAGCTGATGGAGCCTGAGCAGAGCTTCGACAAATTCTGGACACAGGTAGCCGTGCTGAAGGACAAGCTGGGGCCCATCCTGTTCCAGCTGCCGCCGCTGTGGAAGATCAACACGGCGCGCCTGTCGGCCTTCCTCGACGCGCTGCCACCAGGACACCGCTACGTGTTCGAGTTCCGCAATCCGACGTGGTACCACGACGAGGTATATGCCCTGCTCAGCGCACACGACTGCGCCTTCTGCATCTATGAACTCGCCGGGCACCTGTCGCCGCCGCAGGTAACCTCGAGCTTCGTTTACGTACGCCTGCATGGTCCGGGCGCCAAATACAGCGGCAGCTACACCGATGCACAGCTGCAGTCCTGGACGGACAGGTCCATGGAGCATGCGCGCGAAGGCAGGGACGTGTTCGTGTACTTCGACAACGACGAGCTCGGCCATGCCGCCTTCAATGCGCAGCGTATGCGAGAGCTCGTCGCACAAGCGCAACAGGCCAGTGGCACAGCGGTTGCACGGAATGAAGGAGTTTCGCGGCGCACGACGCGTTCGCCGAAGCCCACCCAAGCGGCACCGAAAGTGCGAGCTCAACCAATCCGGAGACAAATGCCATGAAACTACGTCCCTTGAAACTGCTTTCCATGCAGACACGTTCACTTACCGCGGTTTTTGCGCCCGCCATGCTGGCACTGGCGGTCGGCGTCAGCCCGGCATATGCACAGGATGACGATGCCGCACGCCCTGACGAAGACAATGCGCGTACCCGCGCGCAGGAAGAAGTCGCGCGCTCCGACACGCGCGTAAACACCGATGCCGCACGCGGCGGCATGCTGAACGACGGCCAGATCCTGCAGGTCGTCCGCACGCTGAATGACGGCGAACTCAAGCAGGCGGAAGAAGCCCTCGGTGAAGGCGAGAGCGATGCGGTGAAGCAGGTCGCGGAAATGATCAAGACCGATCATGAAGCGGCCAACGAACAGATGGACGAGCTGCTCGACGGTCCACTGAATCTCGAAGACAGCCCGCTCAGCGAAACGCTCGGCAAGCAGGCCGAGGAAACGCACGAACTGCTGCAGGATCTCAGCGGCGCCGAGTACGACTGCAATTACCTGCAACAGCAGGTCGCCCAGCATGAGGCGGCGATCGACACGGCCAAGACGCAGCTTGAGCCGAACGCGCAGGACGCTGACGTCAAAGCCTTCCTGGCCGCAATGGGCCCGAAACTGGAACACCACATGCAGATGGCGAAAGATGCCATGGGCCAGGTTGAAGGTTGCAGCGCACCTAACTAAGTCACGATGCTTTCCACCTGCGTCGCAGCGCCGCGGTCAAGTAACCGTGGCGCTCGGCGTTCACGGAATTGAAACGGTATCCCCATGGCAAAACACGGCAAGATCAAGATCCCGAAGCGCGTGGCCGGCGTAAAGATTCCGAAGCCCATCCGCAAAGGCGCTATAGGACACTTCCTGAATTCGCGGGCAGGGCAACTGGTCATCGCGGAAACGCTCGTTGCTGCTGCAGCGGCCTTTACGGCGGTTAAAGCGGACGATACGGGCAAGGTGGCGGACACGCTGAAGAACCCTGTCGACAGCATACGGCGCGCGGGCGAAGCTGTAGCCGGAGCCAGTGCCAACGAAGGCGAGCGTTTCGCGCATGCGTTTCGCGCGGCCTGTCGCGCGTTCGTCGATGCCTTGCGCGACGGCGAAGGGACCAGCTGGCGGGCGCCCGTCGCGGAAGATGCGCCGGTAAAAAAGCCTGGCCGCGCGTCAGGCCCGCACTGAACGCTGAACTCGCGAACGAGGCGGAAATAGCGGAAGTACTCGATGTCAGCGACGTGGCGCAGCCCTGGCGCAAGCGCATGAAGCGTCGCGTCGGCGGCTGGATCCTGCGGCGCCTGCAGAAGCGCGTCGAGCGTGAGTGGCGTGAGTACGAGCACGTGCCGAAAGTCTCGCTCGGCCCGTGGCGGCGCCGCCGCACGGAAGAGGGCGGTACGCAGGTATATCGCAGCCTCGTCCAGATCCACTTCCACCCGCGTAACCGTACGTCGCGAACCTGAGTGGCTGCGAAGAACTGAGTAGACCCCGATGACGGCAACAGGTGAACGACGCGAGGCGACGGCTCGCTGGGCTGGCCCGGTGCATGCCGACCTGCGCCGCTCGCTTCAGGCGGGCGCGCTTATCGGCATCGCACTGATGGCCGGCGTCGATGAAATCATCTTCCACCAGGTCCTCGGCTGGCATCACTTCTACGATCGGGCCACGCCGGCAATCGGACTGATGACAGACGGTCTGCTGCATGCCGCCGAGCTCATCGCGCTCGTCGCCGGATTTTTCCTGTTAGCGGAACTGCGCCAACGGCAGGCCTTCGATCGTGCGCGCGCCCGTGCGGCCTTCTTCCTCGGCGCAGGAGGCTTCCAGCTATTCGACGGCATCGTGGATCACAAGCTGCTTCGGTTGCACCAGATACGCTACGTCGACAACCTGCTGCCGTACGACATCGCATGGAACCTGTCTGCACTCATCATGCTCGGCATCGGCCTGTGGCTGCTGGCCAGGGCGAGGAAGCCCCAGCCGGGGCTATGACGAAGCGCGTGCCCCGCGCAGGCACGCAAACGTAGTGTGAACCTTACGACGGCTGCTACCGATGGAACACCTGCATGTACAGCACGCCGAGCACGGCCTTGGCCTCACGTTGTCCGGAGTCGCCGCTATCGTGCTCATGCTGTGCCTGGCTGTCGCGTACTTGCGCGGCGTTCGCCATCTCCGGCGCGCGGGGCGCCGCTGGCCACGTGCGCGCACGGCAGCCTTCCTGACCGGCGTGGGACTGCTTGCGATCGGCGCTTCGCCGCCGTTGATGCAGGCCGCGATGGCCGACTTTCGCCTGCACATGCTGCAGCATCTGCTGGCCGGGATGCTCGCGCCGCTCGGCCTCGTGCTGGGTGCACCGGTATGCCTCATGCTGCGCAGACTGCCGAAAAAGCTCGTCCTGCGCTTGTCAGGGCTGTTGCACAGCGCATGGATTGGTTTCGTCGCGCATCCCTGCATCGCGTTGCTGCTGAATGTCGGCGGCCTGTATCTGCTGTATCTAACGCCGCTGTATGACGCGATGCATGCATCGCTCGTGCTGCATGGCCTCGTGCACGTACACATCGTTCTCGCTGGATGCCTTTTCACGTGGAGTGTGCTGGATGGCCCAGACCCCGTGCCGCGGCGTCACTCGATGCGCCTGCGGCTGGCGACGGTATTCATCGCCATCGCCGCGCACACGCTGCTCAGCAAGGTGATCTATGCGTACGGCCTGCCGGGGGGAGTGCATCCGCAGGAGCAGATCGAGGCGGGCGCACAATGGATGTACTACGGGGGCGATGTCGCAGAACTCCTGCTGCTGATTGCGATGTTCGCGCGCAGGAAGCACACGCCTGGAGCGGGAGACTTCTTCCGCGACGCCCCGGCGGCGGCGTCAACGTAAGCCGGTTGTCAGCGGCCTGGACTGGCTTGCCGCCACGACGCACCCGGGCGGGTCGTGGCGCCCACGCTGGCATCGCTCCAGGTAAACGGCGAAGATGCGGACACCGATTCTTACGCAGGAGGCCCCATGGCCTGGGCGATACTCGTACTCGCTGGCGCACTCGAAGTGGTGTGGGCTTATTACATGAAGTTATCCGACGGCTTCACGAAGCCGCTGCCGTCGGCCATCACGCTGGTCGCGATGATCGCCAGCTTCGCGCTGCTGTCCTACTCGATGAAAGTATTGCCGTTGGGCACCGCGTATACGATCTGGACCGGCATCGGCGCCGTCGGCGCCTTCCTCGTCGGCGTGATCGTACTGGGCGAGCCGGCAAATGCACCCCGCATGGTTGCCGCCGTGCTGATCGTGTCGGGCCTCATCATGATGAAGGTTGCGACGCCGACGTAAGTCGCGCGTCGTCATCCCGGCTTGTGATCGGCGTAATACGCGCCGCGGCGGCCGATGGGCTTGTCGGGGCCAACCGTCGTGTCCTTGTTGGTCTGCGCTTCCATCTCGCCATTGATCTCCGCGCCGAGCAGCACCGTCATGACGGTCAGGTACAGCCACAGCAACGTGATGACGACCGCGGCGACGCTGCCGTACACCTCGTCGTAACTGCCGAAGTTGCCGACGTAGTACGCGAAGCCTGCCGAGAGTACGAGCCACAGCACGGTCGATACGATCGAGCCCACCGACACCCATCTGAACTTCGGATCCCGGCGGCTCGGCGCATAACGGTAGGCCATGGCCAGCGCGGCGATGAAGATCAGCGCGAGCACCGGCCAGCGGATCAGGGCGATCACGAACTCGAGCCAGCTGGCGAGGCCTAGCCGTTCGATGCCTGCGGAAATGCCGACGATCAGGATGACGCAGCAAATCGCGCCGATGAAGCCGCTCAGCGTGAAGGCGAGCGTCGTAAGTTTCAGCTTGATGAAGTTACGTTTCTCCTCCTCGTTGTAGACGATGTTCAAGCCCTCGACCAACGCGGCCGTGCCCTTGTTCGCGCTCCACAGGCTGAGCAGGATGCTCACCAGCAGGCCCCAGCCGAGCTTTTCGTCACTCGCCGAGGTCAGGTCCACGAGACGCTGATGCAGGATGTCCTGGGCCTGTGCCGGCAGGACGCTCGCAAGCTGGCCGACCTGCGCCGCAACCTCGCTCGGCGAAACGATGAGGCCGTAGAGGGCCGTCATCGCCGACAGTGCAGGGAAGATCGACAGGAATGCGAAGAACGCAACGCCGCCGGCAATCAGCGAAACATGGTCCGCGCCGAGCGACTTGAACACGCGCTTCGCGATTTCCTTCCAGCCCTCCGCCGGAATTTCGGCCGGGCTGTCGGCATGGCGTCCCGCTTGTTTACCGGGCCTGCTGTCGAGCCCTTTGGCTTCGTTGGCGGATCGGGCAGTCGGGGTCGTCATGCGCGTCATACTCCTGCGTCGTTTGAATGAGACCTGGTGCTATTTGCAGACACCAACCAGCAAACGACATGCAAGCGACATTCCAGCGAACAACGCGCGAATTGCGGCATCGAAGCGGGTTCCCGGCAGCTGGATCATTCGCAATTTTCACGCGGCCCTGTAATCCGTGCATACATGACCCGATGGATATCGCGCGGCACGCGGCTTAGCTTCAAGGCCCACCCGATGCGATGAGAGGTTTCCATGAGCAGAAAAGAATTGAAGGACGAGGCGACGGATGACGCGACCGTACAGCCCGCCGTTCGCGAAGGCAGCGGAGCGAAGGGCGGTAAGGACACGCTGAAGCCGGAAGAGCAGGAGCCCTCCGGGGTCGAGCCAGATAGCGAAATCGATGCGAAGCTGAGAGGCCGCAACGGCAAGCGCCCATCGGGGCTCGATCCGAATTCGATCGTTCGTAACGGCTGATAGGCGGCAGCCCGTGCCGCCAGCGCCGTCCCGTATTTTCCGGCGCGGTTTTCAGGCTATTCCCGAGCGACCGGCGGAACGGTCGCGCTTTATTGTGTACATGACTTTTCCAGAGCGTAACAGCTCTGTAACGCGGGTGCGCGCAGCTCTCCAGTATCCCATTGGTCAGCAGTTCGCGTTACCGGAACAGCATGCACAAGAAGCGAGGAACCATGAACACGTACCGCCCCCAGATGAAAACCGTCCTGAATACTGCCTTGGCAGCCGCCGTTATGGGCTGGTCCCTGTACGCAGGCGCAACCGACTTTTCGCTGCAGAACAGTAGCGTGATCGTTTCCAACGCAACATCCGCGAGGGACGTCTCGGTGAACGCCAGCGGCGTTGCCACGACCGTTCCGTTCCTGCCAATCGGCAACCAGGGCTACGGTATGCCGACCTTCGACATCGACCTGCAGGCCAGCAACGTGCAGGCCGGGGAATACATTTTCTGGGCAGCCGTGCTGATCACCGGCAACAACAACGACAAATACGTCAGGGCCTTTACCGACGAGGTTTACCTGACGGTTGCCGCGGACGGGACCATCACCGGCCGGGTCAATCCCACCAGCAACGTGACGATAAAGGTGGATAGCCAGGGTGAGTCCATCCAGGAAGAGGTGAACGACATCGCGGACGACAACATCACGTTCTCGGGTAACAGGCTGAGCTTCAATGCCAGCAATGTCTTTGAACTCCTCGGCACTGCCAGCGGCCAGTCGGCGCTTTACCAGCGCATCGCGGAAGATTTCAGGTCCGCCGACAACTTCACATACAAAGTCTTCCTGGGTCCTCGCGACTACGGCACGCAGGGTGCACGCATCGGCGTCACGAGCAATGGCGCGTTCACCGCGTTTCCACTGAAATCTGCGCAGATCGTGCCGGGCAATGCCTACGTGATCGAGGGCCAGTTCAACACCACGGCAGCCGTTTCGAACGTCGGGATCAGCCAGCAGGTGCTTTCGGCAGTGGCAAAGTCGCCGTCGACCTTGCTCCGCTCGCGTGACTCAGCAACCGGCATCGACGTCGGCATCCCCGACGGCCTGTTCCTGTACGGTGCGTCGAAGGATCGCGGTGCGACGACATCGACGACGTTCAGAACGGGCGAGAATGTCATCATCGCCACAAGCGTGTTGCCACAGACCGCCGACATCGGCAGGGCCGCCGACATCTTCATTGTCGTGCGCACGACCACGGCCGTTTCCGATACGTGGACTTACCGCGACACCAGCGGCCTGTTCGTGCCGTGGACGACCGTTATCGCCGACCTCAGGCCGGCGGCCCGTGTCAGCAGCCTGAAGGAAATCGAAGCGTTCGAAGTGTTCGCGGGAACGTTGATTCCGGCCCAGCATCGCATCTATGTCGGCTACCGGCTGAGTGGCGACACGGAGCTGCTCTATACAGGGCAGGCGCTGAACCTGAACGTGACGAACTAGTTGTCAGCACGAAGCCAGCGAGTGCTCCCGAAACCGGGAGCCCGCTGGCACTTAAACCTGGGGAACGGGACCGGCGAGCAGTTCCATGCCGAACTTCACTCCCAGCAACAGGGCAGGCACGTACAGAAGTCCCAGTATTATCGTAGCTACCAGCGTAGCCATCGATTTCGGAGTTTTCCTGCGCAGCAGCGGCTTGATGTCGTACGTGGTTTCGTACGCGAGCCACGCACCTGCCGCGATCGCGAGGCCCAGCATCGTCGTGCCAGAGCCGCTATAGCGCAGCAAGCCGTAGCTGACGGCCACGAACAGTGCA
>DASWWP010000171.1:0-64851 GCA_036405915.1 Pseudomonadales bacterium | reverse complement strand
GCGGGACCTCGCGCCCGAACAGCGCGCCGATCAGGTTGTGCGCAGGCGTCTCCACATACAGCTCCTGCACCTTCATCAGCTGCCGCACCTTCGCCTTTGCGAAAGCATCCTGCGGGAACAGCTTCGGGCCGGGACAGGCTTCGTCGAGATAATCGAGGATCGCGTCTGTCTCGCTGAGAAAGCCCTGCTTCGTCTCGAGTAGCGGTACCTTGCCCATCGGGCTCTTCGCGAGAAAGTCCGGCTCCTGCGACGGACGCGTCGTGACGAACTCACATTCAACGCCTTTCAGCATCACCGCATGCTTCGCCATGTTGTAGTAGTTGCTCAACGCAATGCCGTGCAATTTCATTCCAGCTCCCGTCATGTGCTCCAACCTGTGACACCCGAAACCACACAGTTCGGTTCGCGGCACTGTACAGCGTCTCCCTGTCGCGCAAAAGCCGAAAGTATTGCGTGGCGACGCGAAGCTAATCCATATTCGCATGGCGCTTCTGTTCCAGATGCAGCACACATAAAAAACTCAGAGGGGAATGCTCATGTACGTTCGCAACAAGCTGGCGCTCGCCATCGCCGTGTGTATGCCCACCGTTGCCTCGCCGCTGTTCGCGGCCGATGCCGTCGAGGAGATAACCGTCACCGGTTCGTTCATCGAACGCCCCGCGGATCGTCCGCAACCCGTGACCGTGCTCGACAACAATGCACTGCGCCTCGAACAGCGCGGCTCCATCGCCGAAGTTTTCAAGAACCTGCCGCAGAGCATCGGATCGACGTCGACGATCAACACGCAGCAGGGAGGCATCAACGGCGGCAACTCACCGACCGCCACGATCAACCTGCGCGGCCTCGGCCCGCGCGCGACGCTCGTTTTGCTGAACGGCGGCCGCCAGACCAGCGACGGCGGCTTCGGCTTCGTGGACATCAACAACCTCACGCCGTCGATCATGGTCGAACGCGTTGAGTTGCTGACCGACGGCGCGTCGGCGCTCTACGGCTCCGATGCGGTCGCCGGCGTCGCGAACTTCATCACGCGCAATAATTTCCAGGGCGTCGAGATTCGCACCGAACTGCAGAAAATCCAGGACACACCGGCCGACAAGCCAGACATCAACGTCGGCCTGATCGTCGGCGGTGGTAACGGCACGACGCACGTCGTCGCCGGCCTCGATTATGCGACGACGGAGACTCTGCTCGTCGAAGACCGCTACGACGACGCCCGCCTGCGCCTCGGCCTGACCTCCGGCTTCGGCAACCCGGCCACCTTCCAGATCCAGAATGCCAACGGCACGCTGCGCCCTGCCACGCAAACGGTGCCCGATCCGCTGTGCGGCAGCGCAGCACTCGGTGGAGGTCTTGCGGCCGGGGAACTGAATGCCACTGGCACGCAGTGCCTGCTGTTCAACGCGCTTGGCCGGACGCTGCAGCCGGACTCCGAACGCATCGTCGGCATGTCGGTGCTTACGCACGACTTCAACGACACGACCACGGGCCAGGTGGAACTCGGCTTCGCGAAAACCGAGTACGACATCCCGTTCGGTTACGTTACGCCTTCGGGCGTCACGAGCTTCGGCTTCGTGCCAACCGACAACCCGGGTGCTCTCGAAACCGTACGCCAGTTTCCAAACTTCCCGAATCCCGCGACGGATCCGAATATTGGCGGCTACCGCTTTCGCGGTCGCGTGCTGTCGCCGGCCGGCGGCGTCGTGAACATCCACGACACGTGGCAGGACACCTTCCGGCTCGCCGCGCGCCTCAATGGCACCTTCGGCGAAAGCGGCTGGGACTGGCAGGCGATGTTCTCGAATTCGTGGAACGACACGAGCTTCAACAGCACCGACACGATCGTTGCGCGCCTGAACAACGCGATGGACGGCTACGGCGGCCCGAGCTGCACCGCCACGCGTGCAACCGATCCCACGCTGCGCCAGCGCGGCCAGGGCAATTGCCAGTTCTGGAATCCCTTCGCGAACAGCATCACAGCGCAGGTCGGCCAGCCGCACTACAACGATCCGGCGCTCACCGAATGGATCACCGGCTCGCGCACGACACTCGACGAAGGCGAATTGCGCACGTATGACTTCGTCGTGACCGGCGAACTCTGGGACATGGCCGGCGGCACGACCGGCCTCGCTGTCGGCCTGCACCGCCGCGACCAGTACTTCAGCCAGAGCTGGGATGAGCTCAGCAAGCAAGCCGGCAACTGGGGCTTCAACGGCGCCACCGCGTTCCTCGACTTCGGCGGCAAGCGCTCGACCGATGCCGTATTTGGCGAACTCGTCATGTATCCGACCGACACCATCGAAGTGCAGCTCGCCGCGCGCTACGAAGACGCCGGCACTTTCGACTCCACCGATCCTAAAGTCGGCGTGCTGTGGACGCCGCGCCCCGGGCTCTTCCTCCGCGCCTCGGCCGGCACCTCGTTCCGCCAGCCCGGCGAGATCCAGGTGTTCGGCATTGGCCCGGGCGGCGCCTCCACCGATCCGATCGGCGGCGACACGATCAACGCGCGCGGCCTGCTCGTCGGCAATCGCAACCTGAAGCCGGAAACCTCCGACAACTGGACCGCCGGCGTCACGTGGGACGTCACCGAACAGTTCACCGCGGAACTGAACTACTGGAGCGTGGACTTCCAGGACCTCATCACCGCCGAAGGTTCGCAGGCGATCCTGCTGCTCGATCGCGCCGACGGCTTCATCACCGATCCGCGCATCATCCTGCGCGACGGCGCGCCGAACGAAGTGTGTGAAGTCACCGGCAGATGGTCCGGCCGCCCCGCCGATCCGCGTCCGGCCGGCTGCATGTCGGGCTTCGACGTGCAGCTGTTCCGCACGACCTACATCAACCAGGCCTTCCAGAAAACCGCCGGACTCGACTTCAACTTCAGCTACGACTTCGACGACTTCCTCGACAGCGAATGGACAACGCGCCTGCTCGGCACATGGACGCACAAGTACGACATGGACCTGCAGGGCCGTGTCGTCGATGGCGTCGGCAGCTACAACAGCGCTACCTTCGGCGTGGCGAATCCCGAATGGCGTGCGAACGCCTTGCTCGACTGGCGCCGCGGCAACCACCTAGCACGCGTCACGTACCGCTACACGTCGAAACTGACGAACGACGCGCCGAATGCGAACAACAACCTCACCGAAGAAACGGACTTCGACACGATCGACCTGCTGTACGGCTACAACTTCGCCGACTGGAACCTCGACATGACCGCAACGATCATCAACGTCACGGACGAAGAAGACCCGCTGCGCCACGGCGCGCAGACGACGTCGACGAGCAACATCTATGAAGCACGCGGGCGGGTGTTCCGCGTCGGGTTCAGCTGGACCATGTAAGGGAAGCCGCCCCCCTCCGGCGAGTTGGTGCGCAGACGTGCGGCGTGGGGGGGCACACAAGAGTCAGTGCCTTTCGATGTCCCCGCCACGGAAACGTGGCGGGGGAGCACAGGTAATTGCTCTCAACTGGCGGCATTCGCGTGGTTACTGGATGTCCGCAACGCGAACCAGGCGGCTATCGACACGCCTCCGCAGGCTCGACCTTTCGGCTGCGTTCTGGAACACTTCCTCCAGCTGCCCGACTCCCGTGCCTGCCGCGCCGCGCAGCTGATGCATAACCACCCTGGAGGTGAAGTATGCCAACCACTGATTTAATAGCCTTTCTGAGCTTGATCGTTGGATTATCGGCTTACCTTGCAACGATACGAATCAGGATCATCGACAAGATCGAAGAGTGCGGAGACGACACTGCGCAGAAGGCAAGGAAAGACAAGCTTCACGTAATCTCGATCGGACTGACGCTGGCCGACGCTCCCCTCGTAGTTTCCGGCCTACTTCTTTTTTTTCACGGCTTCTGGGAGGCAACCGTTGGACTCCTCGTGGACAGTCCAGCAGCGCCACCGTGGGTCCTCACCTGGGCCATCTGGCTATTTTCCTTTTCGATAATCGTGCTGGCGATTCACCACGCTATCGCCTGGGCGAAAAGTGTCCTCGCATGATCAGATGAACGAGTGAACGCTGAAAAGAAAGTGAACGCGGGCAGAGGTTCACAGGGAGGATCAAATGGATATACGCAAGATATTCGCTGCATTTGCGCTGACGGCATGGCTGCCGGTATCGGCGATCGCGCAGGACATCCAGGTGGCGGAGTCCAGCCCGCTCCACATTGGCATGACGCTGACGCTTCAATCCACTGCGCTGTCGGAAGAACGCACCGTCCACGTTGCGTTACCCCCAGGTTACGACATCGCCACTGCGCGCTATCCGGTAGTCTATGTGCTCGATGCCCAAACCTTCTGGCTGTTCCAGTACACTTACGGCGAAGCCAATGCGCTCGCCGGGCTGCGCAAGATGCCGCCCGTGATCCTCGTCGGTGTCACGAATCCCGACCGCTTCAGCGATCTGACCGCCGCATCCCCGACAAACGATCGCGGCCGTGCAGATGCATTCCGGACTTTCCTCAGTGACGAACTCCAGCCACTCATCGACAGCCGCTACAGGACGGCGCCGTACACGGTACTGATCGGCCACTCGCTCGGCGGCTCCTTCGCCATCCATACGCTCGCGCAGGCGCCGGAAACCTTCGATGCATACATCGCGATGAGCCCTGCGCTGCAGGTAGACGACGGCACCGTGTTCGGGGACGTGAAGCAGGTACTGGAAGCCGGCAGGCCATTCAGCAACACGCTGTTCACGTCGCTCGCCGACGAAGACGCCGGCATGCTCGAGTACTACGAATACTTCCTGCAGCTGATGGCTGACACCACGCCGGACGGAGTCGAGTTCAGCCACATGCGCTTCCCGGATGAAGACCATGGCTCCACACCGATGCCCGGCATCCACCATGGCCTGCTCGCCGTGTGGCAAAACTGGGTAGTACCGGACTCCGTGAAAACCTTCGATGCGATGCTGTCGTACTTTCGCGAGCTCTCCGACCACTACGGCTATCCCATCACGATGTCCGCCCGCCAGGCCTCCGACTTCGGCCTCGACCTGCTCGACGCAGGCGACGCAGCGGCCGCGCTCGAAGTATTCGAGTACAGCCTCGCGAATCTCGCGCAGGGGCCCATTGAATACCACCAGACGGGCCTCGCCTTGCGCGAGCTCGGACGCCTGGACGAGGCACTGGCCGCCTTCGAGAATGCGATCGCGGTGGGAGAAGGCTCGAATTTCTACACGCTGTTCGTCAGCGACCGCGATGACGTTCTCGCGCGTTTGCAGTCCGCGGACTCGCCTGGGCGCTGAAGAGCGTTCGCCTGTCCCCACCGAGATCGTCGCTCGCCGATGAACCTCACTGCGGTCACCGCCGGGTTCTGATGACGACAACCATGACCTACCTGCAAAGGACTTCTGCATGAAAGCCTCAACTCTCTGCCTCCTTCCCTTGTTGCTTATCGGAAGGATGGTGCTCGCCGCCGATGCGCCTGCCGTCACCGCGTTCGTCGACGTAAACGTCATACCGATGGATGGGGAGCGGGAAATGCCGCGGCAGACCGTCATCGTGCGCGACGGGCTCATTGATACCATCGGCCCAGTGGCAGACGTTCCGGTGCCCGCTGAAGCATTGCGCATCGACGGCAGCGGCACGCGCTACCTGATGCCCGGCCTGGCCGACATGCATACGCACCTGGCGAGCGCCGAAGACGGAGCGTTATATCTCGCCGGCGGTGTAACGACCGTGTTGCAGATGGGCGGCGAAGGACGCATCGAGCCGATCCCGATGCTGCGCAGCATGCTGCGGAATGCTCCCGCTCCTCAGGTGTTCTTTGCGTTGATGGTTGATGGCCCGGAGCCGCTGTCGGGCGGCTGGCCGCTCCATTCCGTCGACGAGGCCAGGTTCGTGGTGCAGGTCGCGAAAGAGCGACAGTACGACTTCATCAAGGTGTACAACGGCCTGAGCCCCGAGCAGTTCGACGCGCTGGTCGACGAAGGTAACAGGCTCGGCCTTGCCGTCATCGGTCATGGCGTGAGATCTGTCGGCCTGCCCGAAGGCTTGCATCGGGGGCAGGTGATGGTGGCGCATGGTGAAGAGTTCTACTACACGGTGTTCGGCAACGAGCCGCAATCGCGCGAACGCATGGCTGAAGTTGCACGTGAGGTTGCAGGCACGGGTGCTTACGTGACACCCAACCTGAGTTTCCAGGAGGCCATCGACCGTCAATGGGGAAAGCCGGACGTACGCAGGCAGATGTTCTCCGATCCACGCGTGGATTTTCTCGCGCCGATGACGCGCTTCATGTGGGCAACGCCACGTCGCAACTACGCGCGCCTGCCCGGCGATGGGATCACGGCACAGCTGGAGTTCCTGAAGCAATTCACGAAGGCCATGGCGGAAGCGGGCGTGCCGTTGCTCGCCGGCACCGATACTCCGCTCGTTCCCGGCCTGCTGCCAGGTAGCGGTCTGGTCGACGAAATCCTTCTGCTGGAAGACGCCGGCCTTTCGCGCTACGACGCGCTCGTCACGGCCACACGAAATCCCGGCGAATTTCTCGCGAAGTTCGTGCCGACCGCACAACCGGTCGGCACCGTTACGACCGGCTTTCGCGCCGACCTGCTGCTGGTGGAAGGGAACCCTTTGCAGTCGCTCGATACGCTACGCGCACCGCTCGGCGTCATGGTGGGCGGGCAATGGCGAACGGCGGATGAACTTGCCGCCGCACTCGAGCAGAACCGGCAGACGCTGGAACCGATACTGAACGACGCGTTCAGGCTTTAGCCATGCGCTCCTTTCCGCCGCTCGAAGTCCCGAATCGCGAGCCCGGCCGCCACGCTGGTGAAAATCTCATGATCCTCCACGCGGCCGGGAAACTGGTTCTCGAGCGCTGCACGCACATCGGGTAAGCGTGTCGAGCCACCGACGCAGATCACGCGATCGATTTTCCCCGGCGCGATTTCCGAAAGCCGCAGTGTCTCGTCGAGAGCCTCGCGGAACTGCGCGATCGCCGGCGCGATTGCGGCCGCGAACGCCGCGCGGTCGAGCGTCAGCGTGATGTCGAGTTCGGGAATATCGAGGGTTGCGCTCTCCTGTGTCGCGAAGCGTTCCTTGAAATCCTTGATATGCTGCAGCACGAGGTAGCTGTAATTCATCTGGATCAGGTCGTACAGGCGCTGGAATTTGCCTGCGTGCTCGCCGCCGCCGCGGATCATCTCGCGAATCGGTGTCAGGTAGCGGTTCTGGTTCAACATGTACGACACCGGCCAGTTCAACAGCTGCTCGGCGTATTCGGAGAAATTGAAGCGCGTTTCGACGAAGCCGTCGGCCGTGAAGAAACGACCTGAGACGCCTTCGCCGAGCAGCGGGAACAGCAGCTTGCGGAACAGCAACTGGTCGATGTGGTTGCCCCCGAGCGCGATGCCGTGCGTGCCGAGCACCGTGAAGCCCTGTGATCCGCCGGTGAACAGGCAGAAGTCGAGCGTGCCGCCGCCGAAATCGACGGTGAGCAGCGTGCCGCCGCCCTGCTCACGATGGCTGTGCAGGTAGTTCACGGCCGCGGCGACCGGTTCGAAGCACAACTGATGGTCGGTAAAACCGGCATTCGCGCACGCGGTGTGCATGCGGCGGACGGCACGCTCGTCGCCACCCTCGCCCGAGCGCTCGTAGTGTACGGGCCGGCCGACGACCGCGTGGTCCGGATCGCCCGTCACACGCATGTGTTGCAGCTGCGCTTCGATGCCCTCGCGGATACGCAGCAGGATAGGAGTGACGATCGCTTCGAGCCGGAACGACCTGTCGAACACCGGCAGCGTGGTGCCATCCGGCGCGGTAAGCAGTTGCTTGCTGCCGTAGAACAGGCGTCCCGGCAGGTTTACGTCGAACATCGGCGCACTGAAAATCACGTTCGACTGCGCGAGCTGCGGAAGGCCGGTTTCCGTATCGTATGAACCTGTCGACGTGCGCGCATGGCCGAGGGGTACCGAGACGAGTTCGACACGGCGGCCGATGTTGTCGTCGATGTAGAGGTCGAGCGCGTCCTGTCCCGTCGTGGACACGTAGTTTGCATCGAGATAGTGAGCCGATGGCAACGAACGCTTGCCATCGCCAAAGTCGACGATGTGCACCGCGGTGCCGTCATACACGGCCGCCACGCTGTTCGACGTGCCGAAGTCGATGCCGATGCCCAGGCGTTCATGTGTCTTGCTCATCGCGGCTGACGCTCGTGAATCTGCGGAATAGCCGCGCAATTTTTCAGAACTGGCGCGAAAACACAATCAGCCATGTTAGCGCGACCATTGCTTGAATGAAGCGCGATTAAGGATTCTGAACGCCCACGATGGCTGCTTCACTGCAAATTCCGTCAAGACGGACATTCACTGCGAACCGGCACGAATCCGGTATCAAGCGCGGCGCGCAACAGTTCACGCCGACTTCAGGATCATCCGCCCACGCCTCTCCGCGAATCTCCATCCTTCCGCAGTCAGCAAGAAACGATCCCGGAACTCGCCGAAATGAATCGGCCCGCCGATACGCGGCAGCGGCTGGTCGATGCCGGGCGCCATCAGGAAGGACAGCACGCAGATGCCCATGGCTTCGGTCGGCGACTGCACATCGACGACGCAGTTGTTGATCTGGTGTTGCACCGTGATCGGCGGACGTTTGTTGAAGGCCGCCAGGATTTCGGCGCGGGTCTTGAATTCCACGTCTGGCATCGTCGGGCGGATGAAGAGTGCATCTTCTGCGAAGAGGGCGCTGAGGGCCCCGAAGTCGCCGAGGTCGCTGTAGACGTTGTACTGGCGGCAAAGCTTCTCGCAGGCCCATTCGATGGTCATCGTTTCGATCGGATTCATGGGTGCTCCATCGCGATTTGATCGGCTGAACATTCTGTGATTGAACCCCGCCTTGTTGCAATTCGCGCAAACCAAGTAATATCCCCGGGCACCTGCTCGATCCATAAATATAAGAATCGATGCCATGAATACTGCCGCCTCGCGAGGACTCGATCCTTCTCGTCTGCAGCATCTCCGCGATGTGATCAACGACGACATAGCCAGGGACAGGTACTTCGGCGCGGTAGTGTCGGTTGCACGCGATGGCGAGCCCGGGTTGCAGGAAGCCTTCGGTCACGGCGATGCCGCACGCCAGGTGAAGCTGCAGGCCAGTTCGGTTTTTTCGCTGTTTTCGCTGACGAAGGCCTTCACGACGGTCCTCACGTTGCGCGCGATCGAACTGGGGCAGTTCGCGCTGACGACGCGCGTCGTCGACGTGATTCCGGAGTTCAGCGGCGGCATGCGCGAGAAGATCAACTTCATGCACCTGCTTACACACACGTCGGGCCTGCCGGCGCTGTGGATTCCCAAGCCGGGCATGTACATCGACCGCCTCGACGAGATCATCGACGCAATCTGCCAGAACATCCGCTCGATCGATCCGCCGGGCACGAAGTGTCACTATTCTCCGCTCTTCAATCACGCATTGATGGGCGAAGCCGTGCGCCGCTGCGATCCGAAAGGACGCACGTATCGGCAGCTCGTGCAGGACGAACTGTTCACGCCGCTCGGCATGCACGATACGGCGATCGGCCAGCGCAGGGACCTTGCGCCGCGCCACATCTTCCCCGACTTCCGCGGCAAGCCGCCGCAAGAACACCTGAGCCGTAACAACGACGATCCCCAGGGCGCATTCAAGGACGAGTCCGCGGAAATGCCATGGGTCGGCGGCATATCGACGATGCCGGACCTCTTCAAATTTTCCGAGATGCTGCGCCAGGGCGGTACGCTGGGCGGCAAGCGCATCCTGTCGCCGGCGATGCTCGATCTTGCAACGCGCAACCTCACCGGCTCGATGCCAAACGAACTGTACAAGGCGGTTGCGATCAATCATGGCTGGGAGCCCTATCCGGCATACATCGGCCTCGGCTTCTGCCTGCGTGGCGACACGATCTGCCCTAACCTGTTCGGCACGCTGACGACGCCGCGTACCTTCGGCAATTACGGATCGGGCAGCACGCTGTTCTGGGTCGATCCGCTGAGCGGCGTGAGTTTCGTCTGCGTGTCCGCGGGCATCATGCAACAGGCGCAGAACATCGAGCGCTTCCAGCGTTTGTCGGATATCGCGGCATCGGCGGCTTTGTGAGCCATGGCTGCCTGGTCCTGCAAAGACGCTGGATTTACACATTCGCGGGAATGACGACGAAGCCCTGACATGGACCCGCAAAATTTCGACTACATCATCATCGGCGCCGGCACGGCGGGATGCGTGCTGGCGAATCGTTTGTCGGCGGACCCGCACAACAACGTGTGCCTGCTCGAAGCTGGCCCGCCTGACGACACGTTCCTGACGCAGGTGCCGTCGTTCGTCGGCACGCTGCTGTTCCACAAAAGCTATGGCTGGGGCTATAAAACCGTTCCGCAGCCGCAGCTCGGCGGCCGCGAAATTCTGCTGCCGCGAGGCAAAATCCTCGGCGGATCGAGCGCAACGAACGGGATGGCATACTTCCGCGGACATCCGCTCGATTTCGACGAATGGGCGGCGCTAGGCAATCCCGGCTGGAGCTTTCGCGAAGTACTGCCGTACTTCATTCGCTCGGAGAACAACGTCGACTACCGCGACTCACCATGGCACGGCACGAGCGGGGAGATGCATATCTCGCACGTGCGAAAGTACAACCGGATGGTCACGCCCTTCCTCGACGCGACGAGTGCACTTGGCTTCAGCCGCTGTAAAGACTTCAATGGAGTTGCCGATCCCGCCGGCTTCGACGTGCGCCAGAACGCGATCTACAAGGGGCGCCGTGTGTCGGGCGTGACGGCCTTTCTCGATCCCGTGCGCAAGCGTCGTAATCTCGACATCCGCACAAACTGCTTCGTACGCCGTATCGTCATCGAAAACGGTCATGCGACGGGCGTCGAGATCGAACGCGGCGGCGCCATCGAGGTGCTGAAAGCGACACGCGAAGTGCTGCTGTGCGGCGGTGCGTACGGTTCGCCATCGATCCTGCAGCATTCGGGCGTCGGCGATGCGACTGCTCTGCACCGCCTCGGCATCGACGTGAAGGCGCACTTGCCGGGCGTCGGCCGGGATCTGCACGATCATCCCTCCGCCGTCGTGCAGATGACGACGCGGAATTCGGAGTCATACGGCATTTCGTGGAAGGCGCTGCCGCGCAATGCCTGGAGCCTCCTGCAGTACCTCGTTACGCACAGTGGCCAGCTCGCCGGCAACCTGTTCGAGGTCACCGGCTTCCTGCGCACGACCTCCGGCCTCGATCGGCCGGATGTCCAGTTCGTGTTCATGCCTGCGAACAGGCCGAAGCCGGGTTTCCCGTTTCCGGTTGGCCATGGCTTCGGCATCAATTCGATCCTGCTGCGTCCGAGGAGCCGGGGCAGTGTCACGATCCGCTCACCCGATCCGCATGATGCGCCGGCCATCGACAACGCTTTCCTGCGCGATGACGCCGACATCGAGCCCTTGTTGCGAGGCATTCGCATCGCGCGCCGCATCCTGGCGATGCCACCGTTCGCGAAGTACCGGGCAACTGAAATTTTGCCCGGTCCATCACTCGACAGCGACGCCGAGCTGCGTTCCTATATAAGAAGTATCTGCAGCGCCGTGCATCACCCCGGCGGCTCGTGCCGAATGGGGAGCGACGCGGATGCCGTCGTGGACCCGCAATTGCGGGTACGCGGGGTTGGCTCGCTGCGTGTCGTCGATGCGTCCATATTCCCGCGGATGGTCAGCGGCAACTCGAATGCGGGGGTGGTGATGGTGGCCGAGAAGGCGGCGGACATGATCCTCGGCAGGCCGGCGCCGGCCCCGATCGACGTGATGCAGCCACAATAATAAGAAGGAGTAATCCCGGTGGGTGAAAATTACGACATCGTCACGATCGGCTCCGGACACAACGGCCTCGTGGCTGCGGCCTATCTCGCGGCGGCCGGCCGCAAGGTCGTCGTACTCGAACGCCAGCCGTGGTTCGGCGGCGGCGTGGTCACGAAGGAACTCACGCTGCCCGGCTTCCGGCATGACCAGCACAGCATGGCGCACATTTTCATCCAGGCGAATCCGCTGATAAAGGATGACGAGCTCGGCCTGCTGTCGAAATACGGCCTGAAGTACATCTATCCCGACATTCCACTGATGTCGATTTTCCCCGACGGACAGACGCTCGCGCTGTACACCGATCGCGATAAGACCTACGCGGAAGTCGCGCGCTTCTCGAAAGCGGATGCCGACGCCTACCTGCGCCTGTCGCAGCTCGGCGAAACGTACTTGCCGGCGATAGTCAGCGGCATGTTTTCGACGCCGGCACCGACCGGCGCGATGTACGCGTTCATGGACCAGTCGAAGGAAGGCCGGCTCATGATGTCGATCATGCAGAAGAGCGCGTACGACATCGTGAAGGAATACTTCAGCGACGAACGCGTGCTGCTGCATTTCACGCGCATCGTCAGCGAGAACCTCACCGGCCCCGAAGAAAAGGGCACGGGTATCGGACTCTTCGTTTTCCTGTCGTTCCTCGAGAAATACGGAATCGGCGTCGCGCAGGGCGGCAGCGGCATGCTGTCGCAGGCACTCGTTCGCTGCATCGAGGACCATGGCGGAGCGGTTATCGCGAACGTCAGCGTCGACAAGGTGCTGACGAGCAAGGGCCGCGCCGTCGGCGTGCATACCACCGATGGCCGCACGTACAACGCGAAGGACGGGGTGATCGGCGCGATCCATCCGCACGATATTGGCAGGTTCATCGACGGCATCGAGCCGGATGTCGTCGAAGCGGCACAGAAAGCGGAGCTGACGGCGAACGTCGTGCTGACGATCCACGCCGCACTGAACGAACCCCTCAAATTCAAATGCGGCGACAAAGCGCGCAGCGCGATGATGATCGAGCTGCTGCCGGACAGGATCGATACGCTGCGCGGCCACTTCGACGACCTGCGTTACGGGCGCATTCCGAAGGATTCGCTGATCGGGCTCGGCTCGGTGACGAACATCGATCCGACGCGCGCGCCGGCCGGCAAGGCGACGATGCATGCCTGGGACTATGTGCCATACGAACATCCCGACGGCGGCGCGAAAGCCTGGGATGCGAAAAAGGATGCCTTTGCCGACGCGATGCTGGGGAAGATGAGCCGCTACATCGACAACCTGCCGGGCGCGATCCTGAAGCGCCACGTCGACAGTCCGCTCGACATGGAGCGCCACTCATCGAGCTTCCGCAAGGGCGACATCCACGGCGTGGCTTTCAACCTCGTGCAGAACGGCGCGCATCGGCCAACGCCGGATCTCGGGCAGAACACGGTGCCGGGCGTCGAGCGTTTCTACCTCGTCGGCCCGTTCCAGCATCCGGGCGGCGGCGTGTTCGGCGCGGGGCGAGCGTCGGCAATGAAGATGTTCGACGATCTCGGGCTGTCGCTGGACAACCTGAACTAATGCGTATCAACTGGAGCAGGCATGAAGCTTTATGCGCCCGACAACAGCGTGCTGATGGAGATCAGCGCACTTGAACGCAAGGGCAACGACTTGATCGTGAAGGGCAAGGTTTTCGGATCGATGCCGATGACGGCAAAGCTGCGGCCGGAGGAAGCGCGCAGGGGTTTGAAGCTGCTCGGCTTCAGGCTTGTGCTGTTCCTGCTGACATTTCTGTTTCGCAGTAGCGGCACGCAACGCAAGTAAGACAATAACTGCAGTAAGGATACAGGCAACAACCAGCAGCAAATGTGAACCACGCAGTAGTACGCACCGTGTAAGGATACGCAAGGAGCAGACATGAGGTTGCATTACTTTCAGCATGAGCGCTTCGAAGGCCTCGGCATGATTGCCGATTGGGCGAAGAAGCATGGGCACGTTCTTACCTGCACGCCGTTTTTTGACACGAACGCGCGTTTGCCGAAACCCAAGGACTATGATGCGCTGGTAGTCATGGGCGGATCGATGGGCGTGTACGAACAGGATCGCTTCCCGTGGCTCGAGCCGGAGAAGGCGCACATCCGCGCAGCAATCGACGCCGGCAAGCACGTACTCGGCATCTGCCTCGGCGCGCAGCTGATCGCCGCGAGCCTCGGCGCGAAGGTCGCGCCGCACAAGCACAAGGAGATCGGCTGGTTTCCGGTGGCATTGACCGACGCCGGCGTGACGCACCCGTACCTGTCAGGCTTCAATCCCGCGATGACGGTGTTCCACTGGCACGGCGACCGCTTCGAAATTCCCGCGGGCGCCATTCACCTGATGAGCAGCGCCGCGTGCGACAACCAGGCTTTCGTGTACGGCAAGCATGTACTTGCGCTGCAGTTCCATCTCGAAATGGACGCAGCCGCGGTACGCGCGATCGTAGCTGGCTGCGCCGAAGAATTACGGCGCGAAGGCAAGGGTCGGTGGGTGCAGAGCGCTGGCGACATGGCCGAGAAAGGCAAGAAGGCAGCCACGAAACAGGTGCTGTTCACGCTGCTCGATCGATGGTCGAAATAATCGGCGCCAGGGTCGTGATCGCGGCGCCGCTTATTTCGCCTCGCGCCTGTACAGTACTCCGGAAGGGCGGCTGCCGCTGAAGTAGTCACCGGCAATGCCGTCGGCGTTGAAACTGCCGTTGAAGGTGCGGCCGCCGAAGGTCGTGTAGCTCACCGTGTCGCCATCGACCGTCAGTTCGAGCAGTTCGTCACGGCGGCGCGGCCCCTCGTCGAATAGCAGGCGGGCCTGCGTGCTGTTGTCAGCGGCCAGCGCGACTTCGAGAATTACGTCGTCACCCCTCACTTCCGCATGCCAGCGGCCGAGCATCCTGTCGCGCGCGGTCGCGCTGAGCGCGAGATCGTACGTCGTGCGCGCATCGCCGAGACGCAGGAAGTTGCGCCGGTATCGCCGCTCGCCCGACGCGTATTCACCGACGAGCACGCCATTCGCCAGCCGCCCCGTGAAGCGCCGGCCATTGTCGGTGGCGAATTGCGCGTAACCTTCTTCCGTCACGAAGATGTCGACGAGCGGCGCATCGTGCAGGTCGATACCCGGCGTGCTGAGGAAACCGACGAGCGTGCCGCCGTCGCTCTCGGAGAACGTGACCTGGGTCGTGCCGCCTCCGTTCTCCAGCTCCCACGTACCGACGAGCGCCGCGCGCACCGCCGCCGACAACGGGAACACGAAATTTTTCTTGCGCATCCGCAGCGGCAACGGCGAACCCTGGTGCCAGTTGCCGGCAATGCCGTCTGGCGTGATCGTGCCGTTGAAGGACGCATGCTGCGAGCCGAGCGTGAAACTCACCAGTCCTGCGCTGACGACGAGATCTTCCATTGGCCGGTCGGGCATGCCCGCGTTGCTCGGGCCCATGAAGCCGCGCAGCTTGCCGTCGTCATCGACCTCGAAATGCCAGCTGACATCCTGCGAGCGGAAAGCGCCGTCCAGTGTGCCCTCCCAGCGGCCTTTCAGCGCGGCCTGCACGGCCGCATCGCTTGCTGCGGCTAGCTCCAGCTCCGCAGGCATGGACCCGGCATCGTCCGCGGCCAGCGTGAGCGCGGCGTAGGCGCAGGCAACGACGCACAGGCAAAGGTGCAGCAGGTATTTCTGCAACTGTTTTGCGTTCATGTCACTCCGGTGGCTGGCGGCGATCCTCGCGGAACAGTTCACGCAGTACGTCCTTCCACTGTTCGTAGAGGCTCTCGACCGAGCCGGACAACAGCACGATTTCTTCGTCGAGCGTGATCGTTTCGCTGACGACCTCGTTGCTGAAACTTTCCTCGAGCTCGGTGAAGAACGGCGAATCCGGGCTGTAGTTCGTCACGCCGCGCACGACTTTTGCCACGCCGACCGCGGCGGTGGTTGCGGCTCCGACCGTCGCCAGAGCATCGTCGATATTGCTCGTGGCGATCGCGACACCGATCAGGACCGCGCCGCCGACGATGTCATTGCGCGCGTCCTTCTGTTGCCGCTGAAGTTCCTGCAGCTCCCGATAGCTCTGGCGCCGGTACTCGTAATAGCTGCCGGCTATGTCGCGTGCAAAGTCGACATAATGACGCTGAAGGATGTCGTGGAAGGCCTGGTCGCGCAGTCGAATCCGTTGCAGATGAACAACGGCAGGATCGCTGGCGGGCGGCATGCGTGTGACCGTGGTGATGCCTTTCCTGTCGGTCTCGAGGTAGGGCGCGTACACGTCCGGCGCAAAGGCATTGCCGAACTGGAGATCCGCGGTGTTGCGAATCATCGCAACGGAATTTGCATCGCGTTGGCTGGCTTCATGCAGCATGTCGTTGGCGATGCGGTTGTAGAGTCCGTCGAAAGGATCGTTCACACCGAGCGCATCCTCGTCATGCACGGCGGCCCCGACGTGTTCCGTATAAATGCGTTCAAACCACGAGGCACCGCTCGCATCGACCACGGACACACGCAGGCTCAGCGTATGCGATTCGGATTCCAGGATTTGGGCATCGACGTACAGGTCGTGGCTGCCATCGGTGACGGGCAGCACGTGTATCGCGCCAAAGGCCCCGGACTGCATCAGCGTGTGCCGCAGCATCACCGGCATGTATCGCGATTCGGCCGTGCGGACGGCTGCGAGCTGCAGATCAGGAGTACCACGTTTCAACAGCGGCGGTTCGAACGTGAACTGCCCGATCGCGACATCGAGTAGCTGCGCCTCGGCAATGCCGGCCGGCGGGATGGCGAGGCTCGTATACGGCGACGGCGTCGGCACGTGCACCGCGCAGCCGGCGCAGGCAAGCCACAGGGTGCCTAAGATGAGTAGCGCTTTCCTTGTCATGTCAGCCTTGAACGTCCCGGGCCCGGAAAAATTCCGCGTGTTGCCGCGGGGACATTTTCCGGCGGGCTACTGAATCAGGGCTGAACCGGGAATTGCAAACGGGTCCGCCCCTTTGCGGCCCTTCAGGACACGAGCCCCATCACGTAATGACTGTCCATGTACTCGCGGATCGTGTGGACCATGCCGTCCCTGATCCCGATCACCCAGCAGTACTGGTTGTTGTAGTCCTTGCCGTTGCGGAGCTTGCCTATGCCGTGCGTTTCGGCGCAGACCATGTCGCCCTTGCAGAAAATGTTGTCGACGATCGTCTTCGGATCACCGTCCTCGAATATGCCGCGCACCGGGGCAAGGAAATCGTCGACGATGACGTCGCGCGGCGTATGTATGCCGGCGCCCGGCACGCTTTTCACCATCGGTATCCACGCGGCGTCGGGATGCAGGGCCTTGCGGATGTTTTCGAGATGGCCGGTGCTCAGGATCGCAAAGAAATCACGTACGAGCTGTTCGTTCTGTTCTGCGGTCGCCATGGGACTTCTCCTCTTCTGTTTGTGCCGGATCATACGAACAAATGCGGCCGATACCCAGAGCAAACGGAAGGTAGAACCTGTTTGCATTCATGGCACCATGACCAGCTGAATGTTCCGGTAAGGCGCCTTTATAAAACAATTGGGCTCTGCCCCCCATTAGCCGATATGATCCGGCACCATGAGCCGCCTCGAACCTTATGCCGTCTTTGCCATTCGCTATGCCACGCTGCAGAAGCGCGCGAGCGAAAACTTCGTCGGTGGCGACCCGCACGACGGGCCGATGCCGATGGACTATTTCGTGTGGGCCGCCGTCAGCGACAGCAAGACCTGGATCATCGACACCGGTTTCAACGCTGCGATGGCACAGCAGCGCAAACGCGAGTTCCTGCGCTGCCCTACCGAGGGCCTGAAGATGCTCGGCATCGACGCGGGGAAAGTCGACGACGTCATCGTCACACACCTGCACTACGACCACATCGGCAACTTCGACCTGTTCCCGAACGCACGCTTCCACCTGCAGGACAGTGAACTCGGCTACGCCACCGGGCGGCACATGCGTAACCCCTTCCTCGCGGGCGCATACGAAGTGGAAGAAGTCGTCGGCATCGTGCGCAAGGTTTATGCCGGTCGCGTCGAATTCCACGACGGCGATGTGCAGCTCGCGCCCAATCTTTCGCTGCACCTGATCGGCGGCCACACGAAGGGTATGCAGGTCGTGCGGCTATGGACAGAGAAAGGCTGGCTCGTGCTCGCCTCGGACGCGAGCCACTACTACGCGAACATGAACGAAGGGCGCCCGTTTCCCGTAGTGCTCGACATCGGCGCGATGGTCGACGGCTGGCACAGGCTGCATACGCTCGCCGATGCACCGGAGCTGGTCATTCCGGGGCACGATCCGGCCGTCATGCAGCGGTTTCCGGCTGCGAGCGCCAGTACGCAGGATATCGTGGTTCGCCTCGCCTGACCCCGCTTGAAGGCTCGGCCTGTATCGCGACGGCAGCTCCCCCTCCCTCTCCGTCAGCTCTTCTCGCGCGAAATGCTGCATACTGCGCTTGATTTGCGTTGCGCCAGAAGAGGTATTCATGCAGTTCTTCGAGAGCCCCTTGCCGCCTTCGCCCGCGCTCGATGCGATGCGCGACGCGTGGCGCATTGACGAGTCCACGCAGGTCCGCCGGCTCTTGATTGAGTCCGAAGAGAATCCCGCGGCGCTCGCGCGCATCCGGCAGCGCGCGCATGCGCTGGTCGACACCGTGCGCCAGCGCCGGCTTGAAGGCAGTGGCATCGATGCGCTTATGCATGAATATGAGCTGTCGACACCCGAGGGCATCGTGCTGATGTGCCTGGCCGAGGCCTTGCTGCGGATCCCGGACCAGGACACTGCGGACAGCCTGATTCGCGACAAGTTGCTGCAGGAAGACTGGCGCAAGCATCTCGGCCAGAGCGAGTCCCTGTTCGTCAACGCGTCCACGTTCGGACTGATGCTCGCCGGACGCGTAATTTGTGCCGATGAATCCCTTGGCGGCAATGGACACAATGTACTCGGCAGGCTGTTGCAGCGCAGCAGCGAGCCCGTGATCCGCGCAATGCTGAAGCACGCGATGCGCATACTCGGCAGCCAGTTCGTGATGGGCCGCAGCATCGAAGCAGCTCTGGAACGCGCGCGTGAAGACGAAGCCGCGGGCTTCCGGCATTCCTACGACATGCTAGGCGAAGCCGCGCGTACGCAGGCCGATGCCGAGCGCTACCAGCAGGCTTACCTGCATGCGATCGCGGCGATAGGCGGCGCGGCGCGGGGCGGTCCGCTGCGGTCGCCGGGTATCTCGATCAAGCTGTCCGCACTGCATCCGCGCTACGAGTTTGCCCAGGGCGAGCGCGTGCTGAAGGAGCTTTACCCGCGGCTGCTGCAACTTGCCGAAGCGGCGCGCGATGCCGACATCGGCATGACGATCGATGCCGAGGAGGCCGAGAGGCTCGAGCCTTCGCTGATGCTGCTACTTGAATTGATGCGCAGCGACAGCCTGCGCCACTGGGACGGACTCGGCCTCGCGGTGCAGGCATACCAGAAGCGCGCATTCGACCTGGTCGACTGGCTCGGCGAACAGGCAGCGGCGCAGCGCCGCCGGCTGATGGTGCGCCTCGTCAAGGGAGCGTACTGGGACAGTGAGATCAAGCGCGCGCAGGAGCGCGGCCTCGACGCGTATCCGGTGTTCACGCGCAAGGCGGCGACGGACGTTTCCTACCTCGCGTGTGCGAGGCGCCTGCTCTCGCAACCAGCACGTTTTTATCCGCAGTTCGCAACGCACAACGCGCACACCGCGGCAGCCGTGCTCGAGCTGGCGCGCGCGGCGGGCATCGGCACGGGGTCGATGGAGTTCCAGCGCCTGCACGGCATGGGCGCGGCGTTGCACGAACAGTTTATGGCGGACACCGGCTTTCCATGCCGTATCTATGCGCCCGTTGGCAGTTACGAAGACCTGTTGCCGTACCTCGTGCGCCGGCTGCTGGAGAACGGCGCGAACAGTTCCTTCGTCAATCGCATTGCCGACGACGCCACGCCGATCGCACGCATCATTGCCGACCCACGTGAACTGCTTGCCACGACCCAACCGCTGCCGCATCCCCGCATTCCGTCGCCGCGCAAGCTGTATGCAGACCGCGACAACGCGAAAGGCCTCGACCTGAACGATCCGCTGGTGCTGCGACGTTTACGCGCGTCGATGGCCGAGGCTGAAGCGATGACGTGGCACGCGGCGCCAGCGCCTGGTTTCAGCAACACCGGCACTGGCGACGCAGTGCTGGATCCGTCCGATCGCCGCCGCGTCGTCGGCCATGTGCGGACGAGCACGTCGGATGACATCGAAGTCGCCGTCGTGCGAGCCACCGCCGCATTCGTGGACTGGAATGCGACACCAGTCGAGCAACGTGCGCAATGCCTCGACCGCGCCGCAGCGCTGCTCGAAGCCCGCATGCCCGCATTCATCGCCCTGTGCCAGCGGGAAGCGGGCAAGACGCTCGGCGACGCCGTCGCGGAAGTCCGCGAGGCCGTCGACTTCTGCCGCTACTACGCCCAACGCGCCCGCAGCGACTTCGCACCGCAGTCGCTGCCCGGTCCTACCGGCGAGCGCAACACGCTGGTGCTCGAAGGACGCGGCGTGTTCGTGTGCATCAGCCCGTGGAACTTTCCGCTCGCGATTTTTCTCGGACAGGTCGCGGCTGCGCTCGTCACCGGCAATGCCGTGATCGCGAAGCCCGCCGAGCAGACGCCGCTGATAGCGGCAGAAGCCACGCGCGTGCTGATCGAAGCGGGCGTTCCCGCCGGTGCACTGCAGCTGCTGCCCGGCAGTGGCAGCGAGGTCGGCGCGAGGCTCGTGCAGGACGCACGCGTTGCCGGTGTCGCGTTCACCGGCGGCATCGATACCGCATGGGCGATCAATCGCTCGCTGGCGGCACGCAACGCACCGATCGCGAGCTTCATTGCCGAGACCGGGGGCGTCAATGCGATGCTCGTCGATTCGTCCGCGCTGCCGGAGCAGGTGATCGCCGACGTGCTCAGTTCGGCTTTCCAGAGCGCCGGGCAACGCTGCTCCGCGCTGAGGTTATTGCTCGTGCAGCAGGAAATTGCACCGGACGTGCTGCGCATGCTGGCCGGCGCGATGGCCGAACTCGCCATCGGCGACCCGTCCGACTTCGCCACGGACGTCGGGCCGGTGATCGATGCGGAAGCACTCGATCGCTTGCAGCAACACAGCCGGCGCATGGAAACGGAAGCGAAGCTCATCTACCGCTGCACGCTCCCGGCCGGCCTCGAGCACGGCACGTACTTCGCGCCGGTTGCTTTCGAGCTGGACACGCTCGACCAGTTACCGGGTGAGGTCTTCGGTCCCATCCTGCACGTCTTGCGCTACGCGGCGAGCGAACGCGACGCGCTGCTCGATGCACTGAACGCGCGCGGTTACGGCCTGACCTTCGGCATCCACAGCCGCATCGACAGCACGATCGCCGCCGTGCAGCAGCGCATCCGGGCCGGCAACGTGTACGTCAACCGCAACATCATCGGCGCAGTGGTTGGCGTGCATCCGTTCGGCGGCATGGGCCTGTCGGGTACCGGCCCCAAGGCCGGCGGCCCGGATTACCTGCGGCGCTTCACGGTCGAAAAGACGCTCAGTTTCAACACGACTGCCGCCGGTGGCAACGCCAGCCTGCTGACGCTCGGCGACGATTGATTTGTTCTATTCGCCCGCGCTCGCATGCGAAAATGCGCAGCCAGATTAGACCGCCCGGAAAGGGGACCGACCACTTCCTGCTCTTTTATTGACCGGGATGGTCTGTCCCCTTTTGGGGTTTGAGGAGACGGGTGATGAGTTTCAGAAAATGGGCCGTGACGATCGTCGGCTGCCTTGTCGTGTTCGGCGCGCTCGCCGCATACAAGGTCAACGAAATCCGCGGGCAGATCGCGATGGCCGAGGCCTATCCGGAGCAGTCGGAGACGGTCGAGGAAGCGCGCGTGTCGACTGCCGACTTTACACCGACGATCAGCGTCATCGGCGAAGTGCTCGCGCCGCAGCGGCTGGACCTGCGCAACGAAATCGGCGGAGAGATCACGTCCGTCAATTTCCGTTCGGGCGACCGCGTCGAGCAGGGCCAGCTGCTTGTCCAGCTCGACACGAAGGTGCAGCAGGCCAACCTCGAGGCCGCGCGTGCGCGCGCCGAACTCGCGCAGACCGTGCATGAACGCAACGAACGACTTCTGGATACGCGCGTCGTCAACCAGGATACGGTCGACCGGTCACTGGCCGAGCTCACGGCCGCACGCGCCGAGATCGAGGTGCTGCAGCGCACGATCGAACAGCTGACGTTACGCGCGCCGTTCAGCGGCCGTGCCGGGCTGCACAATTTCGAAGTCGGCCAGATACTGCAGGCGGGAACGCTCATCACGACACTGATCGGCGACACCGCCGACATGTGGATCGACTTCCAGATGCCGCAGTTCTATCCGCAGCTCGGCATCGGCGATACGGTGAGTGTCGCGACGATCAGCAACGATGCTGGTGCCGCGCGCACGGATGCCACGATCATCGCCGAGAACACGATCCTCAATGCCGACAACCGCAGCCGCGGGTATCGCGCCAGCGTGCCGAACGATGCCGCGCGCTTCGCGCCTTCCACTGTCGTCCAGCTCGACGTGCCGATCGGCGCGCCGGAAGAACTCCTGCAGGTGCCGGCAATCGCCGTGCAGAACGATCCGCTCGGCCAGTACGTGTTCGTGCTGCGCGAAGACGGCGCGGCATTTCGTGCCGTGCGCCAGCAGGTGCGCGTCCGCCTCGTCGACAGCGAACGGGCGCTGCTCGAGCCCGATGCGGACCTCACGGAAGGTACGCGCGTCGCGGCCGCCGGCGCGTTCAAGCTGTACGAGGGCATTCTCGTCCACGTGCGCGAGCGTAACCGCGCCGCGGCGGAGCGCGCTGCCGAGCCATCGGCGGTGGAGGTGCAGTAATGGATATATTCGTCAGGCGCCCGACACTGGCCCTGGTCGTCTCCGTCGTCATCCTGCTGTCGGGCCTGTTCGCAGTCACGAAAATCCCGGTGCTGCAATTCCCGCAGATCGAGAGCACGTCGCTGCAGATCACGACGGCGTACTTCGGCGCGTCGGCTGAAGTCGTGCAGGGCTTCATCACGGAGACGATCGAGGAAGTCGCGATGACGATCCCCGGCGTCGACTACGTGGACAGCACGACGACCGCCGGCACGAGCAGCGTCACCGCATGGCTGGAACTCAACGCCGACAGCACGCGCGCACTCGCCGAGCTGACGACACGCCTCGCGCAGATCGGCTATGAATTGCCCGAAGGTGCCGAAGATCCCGCGGTGGCGGTCGTGCGCGCCGACCGTTCTTCGGCACTGTTCTACCTCGATGTGAAGGGCGATGCGTGGACGCGCACCGAGCTCACCGACTTCATGGAGCGCCAGGTGACACCGCTGCTGGCCGGCATCGACGGCGTGCAGCGTGTCGACATCAGCGGCGGTCGCGCGCCGGCCATGCGCGTGTGGATCGATCCCGCGAAGATCGCCGCGCTCAACATCGGCGCCGATGAAGTGATGGCTGCAATCCGTGCGAACAACGTCATCGCGACCGTCGGCCGCAGCGAAAACAGCGAGCAGCGTTTCAACCTGCTGAGCAATGCGACGCTGCAGACCGCCGACGATTTCCGCCGGCTCGTCGTCGTGGAGCGCGAGAACGCGATCATTCGCCTTGGCGACATCGCGCGCATCGAAGTCGGCGAAACGCGTGGCGACTCGAACGCGCGCTTCGACAACGACACGACGATCTACCTCGCGGTCTGGCCGATGCCGGGAGCGAACGAAATCGAGATAGGCGATGCGCTGTACGTGAAACTCGCCGAGATCAATGACACCCTGCCTGACGACCTCGAGATCCGCATCGTGGAGGACGGCACGACGTACATGCGCGCGTCGCTGAACGAGATCTTCAAGACGCTGTTCGAAACCATCCTGCTCGTCGCGATCGTCGTGCTGTGCCTGATGGGCTCGTTCCGCACCTCGCTCGTCCCGCTCGTGACGATCCCGATCTCGCTGCTCGGCGCCGTGGCCGTGATCCACCTGCTCGGCTTCTCATTGAACCTGCTTACGGTCCTGGCGGTCGTGCTGTCGGTCGGCCTCGTCGTCGATGATGCGATCGTCGTCGTCGAGAACGTGTCGCGACATGTGCATGAAGGCAAAAGCCGCACGGAGGCTGCGCTACTCAGCGCGCGCGAACTGTTCACGCCGATCGTCGCGATGACCTTCACGCTGGCCGCCGTCTACACGCCGATCGGTTTCGTGTCCGGCTTCAGCGGCGCCCTGTTCCAGGAATTCGCGCTGACGCTCGCGGTAGCCGTCATCATCTCGGGCATCGTCGCCATTACTCTTTCGCCCGTCATGAGCTCGTGGGTCGTTGCCGAAACCGGCCGGGAGAGCCGCATGACGAAGCGCGTGAATGCCGCGTTCGAAGGCCTCAAGCAGCGCTACGAGCACCTTCTCGCGCGCAGCTTCGCATGGCGCAACCAGATCCTGTTCGTGGCGCTGTTCATCTCGGCGCTGATGGTTCCGTTCTACATGTTTTCGGCAACTGAGCTCGCGCCTGTGGAAGACCAGAGCGGCGTGTTCCTGATCATCGAGGCGCCGCCGGAAGCCTCCCTCGAATACACCGAAGACTACATGCACGATGTGATCGAGCAGATCCAGGCGAACGTGCCCGGCCTCGAGTCGGTCTGGCAGATCGTCAACCCGAACAATGGCTTTGGCGGAATAGAGCTCGTCCCGTTCGAGGAACGCGACCAGTCCGTCGAGGAATTGTTGCCGGCGATCAGCGCGCAGCTCAGTGGCATCACGGGGCTGCGCGTATTCCCGTCGCTGTCAGCGAGCTTGCCGAGTGCGGGGCAGTCGGACGTCGAGATGGTCGTGCTGTCCACCGACAGCTACGAGAACATGGCTACGAACGCGCAGAAACTCGTTCAGGCCGCGCAGTCGAGCGGCCAGTTCCTGTATGCGAACGCCGACCTCACGCTGAACCTGCCGCAATACCGCATGGTGTTCGACCACGAGCGCATCGCGGACCTCGGCCTGGACGTCACCACCGTGAGCGGCCAGCTCGCGACGCTGCTCGCCGAAATGGATGCCAACCGCTTCAACTCGAACGGCAAGGCCTATCGCGTGATCCCGCTCGTCGAGAACGCGGCGCGCGGTACACCTGATGAACTGCTCGACCTGTCGATTCGCGTGCCGGCCGGCGGGCTGATTCCGCTGCGCTCGCTCGTGACCCTCGAGCCGCTGACGAGCCCGAGTGCCCTGAGTACGTTCAACCAGCAGCGCGCATTCCGCATCACCGGCGCCGTGATTCCCGGCACGACGAGCGGCCAGGCGCTGACGACGCTCGAGAATGCCGCGGCGGATCTGCTGCCAGCTGGCTACAGCATCGATCATGCCGGCGTGTCACGCCAGTTGCGCAAGGAAGGCAACACGATGGTCTCGGTGCTGATGATTTCGGTGATCGTCGTGTACCTGGCGCTCGTCGTGCAATTCAACAGCTTCCGGCTGCCGCTCGTCGTGCTGCTTGGCTCCGTGCCGCTGGCACTCTCGGGCGCCATGCTGTTTTCGTTCCTCGGGCTCACGACGATCAATATTTATGCGCAGATCGGCTTCGTGACGCTCGTTGGCCTCGTCGCGAAGAACGGCATCCTGATCACGGAGTTCGCGCATCGCGAGCAGGAACGCGGCGTGTCGAAGCAGGACGCCGTGCGCTCTGCGGCCTCCCTGCGCCTGCGCGCAGTGTTGATGACGACGGCAGCAACCGTACTCGGCCACTTCCCGCTCGTGCTCGTCACGGGCGCGGGCGCCGAGGCACGCAACAGCATCGGCATCATCCTCGTCGCCGGCATGGCGATCGGCACGCTGTTTACGCTGTTCATCCTGCCGTCGGTATACCTGTGGCTGGCGCCGGAGACGGAAACGGAAACGGAAACGGACGTGCCAGCATTGAAGCCGGCCATGGCCTGAACTGGCATGAACCTCTTTGCCATCCAGAGAATGGCCAAGGCCCGGCGTCCTGAGTCAATCGTCTTCGCGTAGCTGGAAGACGTTTCCTTCCGGGTCTGCCCCGTCGCAGATCTTCTGCTGCTCGACGACCCAGCGCGGCGGCGCTGCATCGAGCCTGCCGCCATGTTCGGCAGCAACGCGGCGTGCGCGCGCGATGCTGTCGACGGGGAAGCTCAGTTTCACAGCGGCATGCACGCGGAGGCCTGTCCTGGCATCGCCGCTGTCCTGAACTGCGTGTGCAGGCAGCTGATGAATGTCGAGCGCGAAGATGCCGCAGCGCAGAACGGCATGGTAAATGTCGCGATAGACGCAGCGCTTGTCGAGCACTGCGCAGTAGAACTCGAGCAGCCTGTTCATGTCGCGGGCGTAGAGCACCGCGCTGACGCGTTCCGTCATGCGCCGCGTCCGCGCAGGTGACAAGACGCTTTCGCTGCAACGGTGAAAAGGTGGGGGCGCATGCCGCTCCTCACTTCGCGAGACCCGGAACGCCGGGGCCATCGGGTGGATATTTGCGGAACTCGCGTGTCGCTTCCATGCGCGCCGACAGTGCGGTCAATCTCGGATAGTCCGACGCCGGCACGAGACTCGCGAGCATCGACTGGATGAACTGCCAGGCCACGGCGGAAGTGATGATCGCCAGCGAGTGGACTGCTTCGAGCAGCTCGGGATGTTCCTGGAACTGCGCTTCGAGCCCCGCGCAGGCCGCATGCAACTGCTGCTGTACGCGCTCGAGCCAGCGATCGTACTGCAACTCCGCCGGCCTCAGGTTGCGTTCGTAGATGTACTGCGCCGCTTTCTCGCAGGCCGCGAGCGCGAGCCCCACTGCGCGCGTTTGGTGCTGCAAGGTGCGCGGATCGCGCGACCACAGCACGCCGGCCTTGCCGTGCGCGGCTTCGACGAACTGCAGGATCAGCGACGAATCCATCAGCACTTCGCCATCGTCGCAGATCAGCGTCGGCGCCTTCACGACCGGATTGATGCCCTTGAACTGCGTGAAGGTGCTGAATACGGAAACGGACTCGTGCTCGAACGGGATACCCAGCAAGTCGAACGATATCGCCACGCGCCGCACGTACGGCGAATCCAGCATGCCGATCAAACGCATCACGCTACTCCTTGTCGTCTTCGTGAATTCATGTTCATTGCGCAGGCGGATCACTACTCGCGGATGCCGGTCCACGGATTCTCGTTGTCGCTGTCGAGCGCGCCCCAGAAGCCGTCGAAGCGGCGGAAGTCACTGCTGAAGGTCAGTTCGGCATAGCCTTCGCCGTCGCGGTCGGTCCACTCGACGAACAGCACGCCGTCTTCGAAGAAGGCATTCGAGATCGTGCCGTGGAAGGTGCCGAGTTCGTCATCTATCACGTACTCGCCGACGAGCCGCCCGCCGGAGGCGAGCCGGAAGGTCGTCGTCACCGGGTCGAGGTCGGCACCGTTGAGCGCTTCGCCGTGATACACGCCGGCAATCGCTTCGAGTTCTGGCGGGATCTGCGCATCCACGGCCGTGCTGGCGGATGCTGCCATCAGCGTGACGACAACGGCATCCAGCAGGCGTGTGCTGCACCGAACGGCATGTTTAAAGCGAGACATCGACATCATCGGGCAATGGGTCCACGCGTTCGTCAGAGCTTCTCCTTCGCACGGAAGTATGCCACGAGTGCGTTGGCATGGCCGTGCCCGATGTCGAACTCACCCTTGAGCCAGTTCACCATTTCCATGTGCGCCAGCGACTTCTGCTTGCCGAGCAGCTTGAACCAGTGCTCGACAGGCTTCCCGTACTTCTTCTCGATGGACGGAAAATACGAGGCCGGTCCGGTTACTTTCGGCGCCGCGGCGCTGGCTGCCGTTGCCTTTGCAGCTTGTTTCGCCGGCGCCTTGCGTTTCGGTGCGCCTGTCTTCACTGTCGCCATGCCCTCTCCTGTTCTGCTGACGATTTGCCGTTGCGCCGCAAGCCCGAGCAACCGCCGGAACTTCGGACATTCCATGTGGCTCGGCGCGGAACACGCGGCAGCATGCCGCAGGCCGTCGCGCATCGCAATCTGCCGGCGAACCGACCTGTCGATCGCGTCGGCCTTCGCATTCAACACCTCGCGATCGATGCGCGGTGTGCGATCGCTGCCGAGCATCGGCGCAATTTCGTCGAGCGACAGTCCCGCCTCGCGGCCAAGCGCGATCAGCGCGAGGCGATCGAGTACGCCCGGGCCGAACACACGCTTGAGGCCATGCCGGCCGATCGACGCGATCAATCCGCGCTCTTCGTAGAAGCGCAGGGTCGATGCGGCGACACCCGAACGTTTCGCGACTTCACTGATGTCCATGACAGGGACTTGACCTCAAGTTGACTTGAAGTTGTACGCTGGCCACAGGTTGAAATCAAGACTGGGGAGAGCGAACGATGGATACCGTGATTTTCATGATCGTCACCGGCATTGGCGCGACACTCGTCGGCGACCTGTGGGGATTCGCACGCAAGCCACTGCTCGGCACGCCGGCACCGGACTATGCACTCGTCGGGCGATGGATCGGCCACATGCCGCGCGGAATCTTTCGCCATGCCGCGATCGCACGGGCACAGCCCGTGAATCGGGAACGCGCTCTCGGCTGGCTCGTGCACTACATCATCGGGATTGCGTTTGCCGGCCTGCTGCTCGCTATCGGCGGGCGTGCCTGGATGGAAGAACCAACGCCGGGACTCGCACTTGCAGTCGGCATCGCCACCGTCGCCGCGCCGTTCTGCCTGATGCAGCCGGCAATGGGCGCCGGCTTTGCCGCATCACGAACCGCAAAGCCGAATGCTGCGCGCGTTCACAGCTTGCTGATGCATGCCGCGTTCGGGCTCGGCCTCTATCTCGGTGCGCGGACCGCGCATCTGTTGCTGCTGCCCTGGACCCTCGATTGACCCAGGGAGAATGCCATGCGCATTCCCGACCGATGCGCCCCGTTACTGTTCAGCGCGCGGTTGCCGGCCTGACAGCCTCCGTCAGGACTCGCCGCCGATCGTCCAGCGAACCTGGAACTCGACTTCCTCTTCGCCGTCGCCGCGCTCGTGCTCGATGTTGAACTCGGCGCGCGCAGGCACATAGATGCGTTCACCGGCGATCTGGATTTCGAAGCGTTCGCCGTTCTCGATCGCGTCGGCAAGGCGCCGCAGCTTCTGGACGAACTCGTCTTTCGGATAGTTCTTTTCGATGTCGCGGTCGGACCTGGTGGCCATGGATACTCCGGCGTTGATTCCTGGGGTGAGGGTTTCGACTGCATGCGGCGCGATCAGTTCCGCGCGCGCATCACGTAAGCGGTCTTGTCGCCGCCGTCGAAACCGGCCGACCTGTAGAACGCGTGTACCGCGGGATCCTTGCGGCTCGTCATCAGCATGACCTTGTAGCAGCCATCGGACCATGCCGCGTCGACGGCACGCGCGAGCAGCGCCTTGCCGTGGCCCTTGTTGCGATGATCGACATGCGTGACGACGTTCTCGATGAGCCCGTATGGCGCGCAGCCCCGCGTCAGGTTCGGGATTACCGTCAACGTGCATGAGCACAGGAGCTGATCCCCGATGAAGCCGCCGAAGTAGCGATAGCGCGGACTCGCCAGCAGCTCGTCCCAGATCGCATCTACCTGGGGCCGCGGCGGCAAAGCGCGGTCAGCCGGATTCAGGTGTTCGTACAGCGCGAGCAGCTGGTCGAGGTCGTGCTTTTGCAGCGCACGGATGTCCATCGAGTCCGTCACGGGCCCGTCCCGATGCATTCGCGGCGGAGGCTGCCGTGCCCTTTCTTTACGCTGCGGGTATGCGGCAGGCGGATGTCAGTTAGCTGATCGTTCATCGAATGCATGAGGCGCAGGCATGTCGCGAAGGTGGCGTTTCCGTAGTCATGGCAGCATAACGGACGCAGACCGCAATGCGCCATGCTGCCCGGCACGTCTATGCCGCGGGCCACACTGGTCCTGCCCACACGTCCACGAAAACGTTGCCCATGACTCAATGGATCGGCACGGCAACACGCCCAAGCCCGCTACGCTCATCGGCAATCGACACCGCCACGGCCGTCACCTTGCCCATGACGTTACTCGCATCGACGAATCCCCAGTAACGCGAATCCGCGCTGTTGTTGCGGAAATCGCCCATGACGAACAGCTTGCCGGCCGGCACCGTGATCGTCTCGCCGATGTACGGGATGCCGCGCACCGTGCTGAGCTTGAACGCGTGCTGCCGGCCCGCGATCGTCTCGACGCCGAGCACCGCATCGGCGCGCTGCTCGACGACGCCTTGCTCGAGCCGCATGCCGTTCACTTCGATCGTATTGCCTTCTATCCGCACCGTGTCGCCGGCGAGGCCGATCACGCGTTTGACGTAGAGCGTGTCTTCGTGCGGCGGAATCAGCGTGATCACGTCGCCGCGCTCGGGAAGGCCCCATGTGAACAGTCGCTTGTTGAGGAAGGGCAACGACGGGCCGTACGCGGTCTTGTCGATCCAGACGACGTCGCCGGGATAGATCGTCGGTTCCATCGAACTCGTCGGCACCGGCGACCAGTCCGCATAACCGGTGCGGAACACCATGATCAGGCCGAGGAACAACAGGAAGGAGCGGTATTCGCGCAGGAAGGTCTTGAGCTTGGGCATGGCACAGTCCTCATCGGGTGGTGAGGCAATAACGCCCGAAGCCTGCATGTATTCCCGCGGAAGCCGGACGCCCTGTTCCGGGCGCCCGTTCCGCGGGGTCTGGCGGTGCTGCGGCCCTGCTAGAACTGGTAATTCAACGACACGCCGTACTCGCGCGGCCGTCCCACCGTGGCGAAGTCGAAGCCCCAGATGCCGTGGAAGAATCCGGAGTTGATCGTGTATTCGTCGGTGATGTTCGTGCCGAACAGCGACACTTCCCAGTTCTCGCCGTTCGGCGTGTACGTGAAGCGCATGTTCGTGATGCCCCAGTCGCCGCTTTCCTCGAAACCGTCGGGCACGGCCTCGTAGGCGCTGACGCGCAGGAACGGTTCCGAACGCCAGAACTGGCCCTGGTAGTTGTGGTCGATGCGGCTAACGAGCTGGCCATAGCCGCCGATGTTCGACGTGTACTGCGCGCCGAAAGTCCAGCTGCGATCGGGTGCCTGCGCGAACTCCGTACCGGTCGTCAGCGGCAGATGCCCCGCCATCGTGCCCGGCGCAAGTTTCGTGTACGCGGTGTCGAGTATGCCCCAGCCCAGGGTCAGCAGCAGGCCTTCGGTCGGCACCCACGTCGCTTCGAGCTCCCAGCCTTTCGCTTCGGCTTCGCCGACGTTCGTCGTCACGAGCTGCGGAATCTGCACGCCGGTGACTGGATCGTTGACGACACCCGCTGCCTGCAGGTCCACCCACACCGTATCGAAGTACGTGACGTTCAGGCGCAGCGTGCTGTCGAACAGGTCCGATCGCAGGCCGATCTCACTGTTTTCGAGCGTGGATGGCTTGAACGGGAACTCCGTCCTGCGCCCCGAGATCACCGGCGCCGAAATGCCTCCGGAGTTGAAGCCTTCGGAATAGCTGAAGTACGCGTTGATGTCGTCCGTGAAGTCGTACTGCACGACGGCGCGCACCGTCATCTTGTCGAACTGGAACTCGTTCGGCACGCCGGTCTTCGTACCGGCGAACGCATCGCCGACGTGGTACCGGTCCGGCACGAGAGGCTTCGGCGCCGACGCGGCGGTGCGCAGCAGGTTCTGCGAATAGCCGCTCTGGTCGTGCTGGCGCACGCCGAGCGTAAGCCCGAGCTTGTCCCACAGCGTCGTGCTGATTTCACCGAATAGCGCCCAGCCGTCCTGCTCCGCGATCGAGCTGACGTCGTAGGCACCCGCCGGCGTGCCGGCCCACAGCGACGCGCAACTCTGGAAGCCGGCCGGCACGCCGCCCGGCGGATTGCAGGCCGCCGAGGTCAGCACGCGGTTGACATCCATCAGCCCCAGCTGGAATTCATTCGCCTGCCAGCGGCCGTTGCGCGTATTCGTCGTCTGGTCCCAGTCGTACGCGCCGACGAGCCAGTCGAACCACGGTGCGCTACCGGTCAGCTGCAGTTCGTTGCTTTGCATGTCGAGCGCGCTGCGGTTGATGTCGAGCACGAGGTCGTACTGGCTGTTGTCCCAGTCGACGACCGAGTTCGCATCCTGCTTGACCTGCGCGGTGAGGAACACGAGGTTCATGTCGAAGGGCAACTGCCATGTGAGTTCCACCGAGGCCTGCTCGGTGTCATAGATGTTCGGCAGCGTGGAGTTCGAGCGGTTTTCCCACTTGCCGACCCTGCCGCCCGCGTAACCGGCCACCTGGTTTTGCGGCACGAAGAAGGGCTCCACCGGGTTGCCCCGGCTGTCGACACCGACGTGCGTATAGAACTCCGGCAGCCCGACGAGGATCTTCGGCCAGTTCGGATTCGGATCGTCGTACGTGCGGAACATCGCGTCCTGCACGCGCGGTTCGGTGAACTCGCTTTCGTCGTCGTGATAGGCGACGCGCAGGCTGATCGTTTCGGTGGCATCCCACACGATGTCTCCGCGCAGCACCTGCTGGTCGATGCCGCCGCCGTACTGGCCGGTCGTCAGGCTCTTGATGTAGCCATCGCGGTTCAGCGACGCGGCAGTCCACTTCGTGCGAATCGATTCGCCGATCGGCAAATCGAACGAGCCCTTCAGGTCACGCCGCTCGTATTCACCGAGCGTCACGGTGACATTGCCGCCCTGCTCCTCCGCGGGGCGCTTCGTCCAGATGCGGACTGCGCCGCCCGTCGAATCGCGGCCGAACATCGTGCCCTGCGGACCTCGCAGTACTTCGACGCGGTCGATGTCGACGAATTCCTGCGTCAGGAAGCCCGCCGTGCCGACCTGCCACACGTTGTCGACATACGTGCCGACGTTCGGAATCCCGCGCATGCGGAAGCTCGTGCCACCCGTACCGCCACCGCCCCCCGTGATCAGTACGTTCGGTACGCCCTGGCTGACTTCTTCGAGGTTATCGATACCCCGCGTGACGAGGTTTTCGCCGGTGATCGCGACGATCGAGATGGGAACTTCCTGGAGGTTTTGCTCACGGCGTGTCGCGGTCACCGTGATTTCTTCGAGGCCTCGTGCCGCCGGTGCGTCCTGGTCCTGCTGTTCTGCCGCGACACCGGTGTTGTGAATGCCTAGACCACCGATGCCTGCGAGCGCTGTCAGTACTGCAACTCCGAGCTTATGCTTCTTCATAGTTGCTTCCCTTTGTATGTAATTGTTGTTATTCGCCCGTACCGCAATCCCTTATCAGGCGGAAACCAGCCTAATCCCGCGGGTGGAAACTGTCTACGCGGGCGCCGGGACATTTTGAATGCATGGGCTTTAACGCTCCGACCGGTGCGGCGGAACCGACAGGGAAAACGGCCTGGCGTGGACGGAGCGTGGCTATGGAGATACAGCAGCTTCGATGTCGCGCACCCAGGTGGCGAATCGCTCATGATTGTGCGGGACATTGCGACTGTCGAAGGGCGACACGCGCAGCGCTCCGCCCACCGGCCGCAGGTTCAGCAACCACGTTTCGCCGCCTCGTGCCTCGAGCTCGCAGACGGCATCGGGAAGGCCCTGCTGCTCGAACTGGATAGTCACCGTCTGGCCCGGCGACCATGCGCCGCCGAAACTGCGCTGCACGGTCGCAACGAGGTTGGCGCCATGCGCGCGCCGTATGGCGACGACATAGAAGTGTGCTGCATCGTCGACCTGCAGATGCTCCGGCAGCACGGCACGCTGTTCGCATGCGAGCGCGGACGCCGGTGCGGCAAGCAGAAGGACAAGTAATGTGCCGATGTTCATCAACGGTCGAGGGCTCCACACTAAGGACAGAGCATTAGCGGCAGGCCACCATGATAACGCGCAATACGGTTTATACGATTGGCCACTCCACGCATCCAGTCGAGGAATTCATCGCCTTGCTGCAAGGCGCCGGCGTCGACTTCATAATCGATGTGCGCACAGTCCCGCGCTCGCGCACGAATCCCCAGTTCAACTTCGACGCGCTGCCGAAGTCATTACAGAAAGCCGGTATCGGCTATCGCCACGTCGCCGAACTCGGCGGCCTGCGTGCACGACAGAAGCAGGTACAGGACTCGCCGAATACCTTCTGGGAGAACAAGTCCTTCCGCAACTATGCCGACTACGCGCTCAGCGACAGCTTTCGCAAGGGCCTCGACGAACTCGAAGCCCTCGCAGCGGAACATTCCTGCGCACTGATGTGCGCCGAAGCCGTGTGGTGGCGCTTCCACCGTCGCATCATCGCCGACTACCTGCTTGCGGAAGGTTATCCCGTGTTCCACATCATGGGGATGGGCAAGATCGAGCCGGCGCGGATGACAGAAGCAGCGTCACCGGCAGGTACACGCATGCTGCGATACCGCGCGTGACGCCGATCGAAACCAGCGCCGCAAGGTTATCGCTATAGCGCCTGGCTCGACGGCCCGCTCGTGGCATGGCGCAGTACGCGCTCCATTTGAATGGAATCCACATGCACACCGCCCTGCGTCCTGTACTTACTGCGACCCACTTCGGTGAAGCCGTGTCGCCTGTAAAAATTGGCGGCATTCAATGAGGAATCCAGCTTCAACACGTCACATCCAGCGGATGCCGCGCGATCCAGCAGGCATTCAAGCATCAGCCGGCCCACCTGCTGGCCGGAAAATTCCGGATGTACGAATAGCGACACCAACTTTCCGGATGCCAGGTTGATGCACCCGAAACACACGATGCGACCACTGGTCGTCACGACATATTGTTCATCGCCTTGCTGCTTGCCGAGCACAAACCGGTCCGGCCATGCCTGCCCCGCCCACTCGTCGATGGTTGCCGCGCCATAACTCGCCGAACAAAAGGCTTTCGCTGACGCGCGGAACACCGCGTCCATGTCAGGGTAGTCTGCAGGCTTTGCAGTCCGAATCGTGAATACACGTGCCTGTGAACGAAGTTCCGTGTGCATGTTGCGATGAGATCAAGGTGGATGTAGCAGTCTGGTTTTCACGTCCGCGATGACGACAAGCTTTATGTCTGTCATACCACGCCATCGCAGTGGCCTTTAACGTAGCGACTGTCCAAACTTGATGCGGTGGCCTTCCGGTGTCTCCACAAGGAACTCCCGCAGCCCCCACGGCTTGTTGCCGATCGGCTCCTTGATGAGGACCTCGCGTGCGATGTACTGCTGGTACAAGTCGTCAATGCCCTCGCAATTCACGTACGCAAACCACGAGTGGTTTCCCGTATCCCGCGCCGCCACCTCGCCATGGCAATCGCCAACCATCAGCCAGAAGTCATCGAGTTGCAGGAACGACCAACCGTCTACCCGGTTGTACTCGGTAAAGCCAAGTTTTTCGGTGAAATAGGCGACCGCCGCTTCGAAATCATCGACAGCCAATACATGCTGCACCTTCTTGACCTTGAAATTCATGAAGCCTCCCCTGCACGTTTCGGGATGCTGCGACCAATGCCAGCATCTGTCCAGCCGTCGCTACATACTCGGGGCAGCAACGCCTCGTTAGCGCCCGACGTCATAACTGACATCTGATCCGCTTTGGCGAATCTTCAACGCATCAATAAGTTCCGCGTAAATAGCGCTGGGCACGGCATGAGCCATACCCTGGCATTGAGATTTGATCCAATTTAGAAGTCCGTCTTTCTTTCGCGGGCGCTTTCTACCGTCAAGTGCCTGCAGCCTCTCCACAACTAAAGAAGCACAATCGCTTAGCAATGCCGGGGTCTGTACTACTGGCGCAGGCTTCTCGACAGGTTTGGAAGCTCCCTTTAGAGAGATCTTCTTACAGCTTCTGCCGATCTTCTTGAGATGGTTAACCAACCCGTTGAAGTCGCCATCGGAACTAACGATATGAAAGATTACGGATTTGTCAGCGACCTCATGAAGGCGTCCCAGGTGGAAGGCCAAATGAAAGTCCAGGTTGTTTGGGCCAATGGTGGTTATGCCGATTAGCTCCATACGACAAAACTGATCCGCCGGCGGAGCCCCAATCTTTACGCGCGGATTCTTGGGGCCACAAAAAACGAAAATTCTCTCGTAATCTGCGAGTTTCAAGCCCTCTAGTGTGCCCACGTTTTCGTAGTCGACAAATGCCCAAATCATGGCTCGATCCTTGTAGCGCTAACGCCGTTGTATGAAGTCACTGTGGCGCATGTTTTGTGCTTTTAGCAAAAATTGTGAAACGGGGACTTCGCCTCTTTGGTACGCCTCGTCATTGCGATTTCTCGAACTTAGTGATGTAAGTATCAAAGCCCAAGCCACGCCACACCGCCACCATCGCAGCATTCTCGCATTACGCTTGCCTGAATAGGGTCTCCAGGCTCCAGAGTACTGCAGCGCTCTTTGACGAGTTGTGGAAGGGCCAACATAAGGACCACTGTCCATATCCAGAATCTCGCAAGACTGCACGACGATGGTTCCTGATGGTTTGTCTCTTGCGATACAAGAAGCATCGACTGTGGAAGCCACTAGTACCGTGGGCAGCAAAACCATGAGCCTTGGGTTCAAAACTGCTGTCCATGAAGCGCAATAACGTCGCTTTTGAGCGCCTTTTTAGAAGGAAATTGCACATTCCTATTTCCCATCAAGACGCTGAAGAAAATGGTGCGCCCTAATCTCAAATCCATGGGTAAGATAAAACTTATGTGCCTTATAGCGAAACACGCCGGAATCCAGATGAATGACGGTACAACCCCTCTGGCTCGCATAGTCACGAACAGCATCCAGTAAACGAGCACCATAACCCTTTGACCTGTGCCACTGAGAGGTAACAAGGTCATAGATGTAGAGCGCCCTCCCTTCTGCTGCCAAATTAAAGCATATCCTGAATCCGGCAACTGAAGTCACTTCGCCATCGAACTCTAGATAGCTGAGAATGTAACCTTCTTCTTTCATAATTCTTATGGTGGATAAGAATTCCTCCCGATTCAGGTTTTCTCGCAATTCTTTCATTACGTCAAAGCAGGCTGCGATCTCCTCGTCGGATTCTGCAACTTTCATTTTCGGAACTTCAAACATGCACAAGACTCCATTCTTGCCTTCTAACGCCGCTGTTCAGGGGCGAAGTTGTCGTGGCGCAGCTTTTGCGCCTTTTGCAAAAGGTGTGACACGGCAACTTTGTCCCGTTGGCACTCATTGTTATTGCGCTTTTTCAAACTCAGTGATGTAAGTATCAAAACCTAAGCCGCATGGAGCTCCGCCGCCGCCGTCACAGCATTCCCGCATTACGTTTGCCTGAATAATGTCGCCAGTGTCTAACGCGTCACATGCGCTTCTGGACAAGTCGTGGAAGAAAAATTTGTTGTCCTTGCTTGAAATAATCACTCCGGTGAACTTGTATAAGAAATTGGCTCGAGTGCGCTCATCCGTCATGCGTTTTGAGACTACCCCCACATAAGGATCGTTCTCCGTATCAAGAACCTCGCACGATTGCACGACGATTGTTCCCGATGGCTTCTCCCTGGATATACAAGCAGCATCGGCTATGGAAGCTGTGAGCAAGAAGGGTAGCAATATTCTAACTCCTGAATTCATAGCTGATCTCCACGGAGCGCAATAACAGTTCACTAAAAAAGGCCGTCCCGGCCTTTAAATAGTTATTAGCAGTCGGCCTTTAAATTTCTTGGATGTCGAAGATTACCCCGCAAGGCATTGTTTCTTCAAATGGACTGCGGCGTCATTGTAGCTATCACGTTGGAAGGCCGACGGCCCTAAATAGAGTGGAAAAAAGAGCCGTGCCGGACTACGGTCAGTCCACCGTCGAAAGGATTCGTTCATGCCTCGCTCACCATTTCTGGATGCGCTATCGCGTCATATGCTCGCTCATCACTATGGCCAGCGCACGATCGATAGTTATCTTTACTGGATTCGGTTCTTCATTCGCTTTCACAACAAGACGCATCCCCAGGAAATGGGCGCGACGGAAGTGAAGGATTTTCTGGCCTTCCTGGCAAACGATCGCCGGGTATCTGTGTCGACGCAGAAAGCCTGCCTCAACCGAGACGTATCGAAGCTGTGACCCTGCGCATCAACAACATCGATTTTGATCATGGCCTCGTGCGCGTGTGGGCTGGCAAAGGGAACAAGCATCGAGTCGTTACGGTTGCGCCTGAGCTATATAGTAACTGTACTACCTTCGCGATCTGCTTGTGCAAGGCCGAAAGCGAGGCTCTTCACTGCTTCCCGAGATAAGCCCGCAAACGTGGTGGGAAATAATGGCGTTGCAATAATTGCTGCAGTTGCCATTGCTCCTCGCTGTTGCCGCCGCGAAGCAAGCGCACTTCGTCCTTTTCGAGAACCGCAATAGGCAGGCCATCTTCGAACAGGATGCGGTTGCCGCTCAGGTGCGGCACTTTCTTTTCGGGCAGCAGCGTGCCGACGAGGTTCAGCGGGTCGGTGGCATTCAGCACGACGCGTTGAGGAACGTGTGTCGTGTTGCTGTCCTGTTGTTCCTGCCAAAGCTTCTGCTGTTTGCGCAGCGCGGTGACGGTGTCGGCCAGAGCAAACTGTTCGCCGCCGACGCCGGCGATGAAACGGCCGCCGCGGATTTCGCCGCGCAGTTCCATGCGCCGCAGTTTCAGCAGCAAGGTGCGCCAAGGCGGCGCGCCCTGTTCACGCTCGAGCACCTTGCGCGTGATGACGCCCCAGCGTTTCAGGTAGATGGCGATCAGGCGTTCGAGTTGCTCGTCGCTGAGTTCGTCATGTGCTTGAGAGTACGTACGCGCGTCGCCTTGCTCTCCGGTACTGGTATCGGCGGCGAGCGGAGGCTGCATCGCCAGCGGCGTCAGCAACGACCAGCGTCCCGCATCTTCGATGCCATAGATTGCACGGCGGCGTTCGTGGTTGCCGTGTTTCGGTTTGTTGGCATCTGGCGTCAGCAGGGCGCGCAGGCCGGTGAAGTTGTCGCTCGTGACCATGCCGGCGCTGACGAGTTCGGCGAGCGCATGTTCCACCTGCACGGCGAGCAGACTGCTGACGCGCACGAGGTCCGTGAAGAACATCGCGCCCTGGCGTTGCAGGATGCCGTGCAGCAGCAGCGCGCCGGAAGACAACGGTGCTTCGCCGCTTTCATCCGCTGGTGCAGCCGTGATCACGCGATTGCGAGGCGCCGCTGCGCGCGCGAGGCTCGACAACGGGAGTTGTTCGCGGCGGCGCTTGAACGTCGGCGAGGTTGGCGGAGGTGCGGCGTCCGTTGGCGCGGGGCTTGCGGAATTCGCCTGCCACGCGAGGTTCGCGCTCTGCGCCCTGTCGCTGCCGGCGAGTGCCTGCCACAGGTCGATGTTGCGGCGCTGCACGATGTTCAATGGCGTACTCTTCACCGGGCCTGAACGTGCGTTGCCTTCATGCGGCCGCAACAGGCGGCCCCAGCAGATCTGGCCGCTGATGCAAAGCTGGTCGAGCCAGGCCGGATCGTAATTCGGCAGGCGCGCAGGAAGAATGTCGCCCTCCCACGCGGTTGCCGGCGCTGTTACGCCGTCGAGTTGGGCCAGTACGCGGCGCAGCGTGTCCGCGTTCGCGAGGCCCGGTACGCGCGGCTCAGTGCTTTGCGGCTGGATGTCGTGCAGGTTGAACAGGAACTGCATGTATACCTGCAACGAAACCGGCTTGATGCTTTCGCGATGCGCGTCGATCGTGTAGCGGTGGATGCGGTGCAGCAGGCGGCGTTCGCACCATTCCTTATCTGCGTTTCCGCTACGCGCGGTCAGCGGCGTGTAGTGGCCCTGGAACGCGAAGCCTTCGGCTTCGAGCGAGCCGAGCGCGAAGTTCACTTGTGACAGTTCGATGTCGAGCGAGGAAGCGAGTTCTTTTGCGGTGACCGGGCCGAGGCCTTCGAGTCGGCCGCGCAGCAGCTCGATCAATGCGTTCTCAGGCGTCCAGTCCTGCGCTTTGAGGCTTTCAGGCAGTTCCGGCTGTGGTGTAAATGTCCACGTAAGGCACTGGACCCCGGCCTGCGACGGGGTGACGAAGGAGCCGCGATCAAGCGCCGTGAACAGCGGTTGTTTCTCCGCGGCGATCCACATGCGCACGCTGCCTTTCTTCGCGAGTGCGGCGCGGCCGGCCTTGACGAGTTGCTGGATGAACAGCGAGTTGTCGCCTTCGCGGTGCAGTTCTTCGTCGGTGATGAAACCGAGAAGCATCAGTGCATCGTGCAATTCGTCCGCGCTGCGTATCCACGGCCAGGCTTCTTCGCGTACGCGCTCGATTGCGACGATGTCGAGCGCGCCGAAGTCTTCCGCTTCGGCGGGGTCCATCCAGCTGCGGTTGCGGATTGCGAGCGTGCGACGCTCTTCGAACGGCGCATCGTCGAGGAAGGCATACGGACGCGCGTTGATGATTTCCTGCGCGAACGGAGACGGCTCGCGCAGGTCTTTCGCGACGCACTCGACCTTGCCGGCTTCGATCGCCTGCACGATCTCGAGCAGCTCGTGCACGTCCATCACTTCGGTCATGCAGTCGTTGATCGTCTGCTGCACGAGCGGATGCGTCGGGATTTCCCGTGGGCCGGTGATGTTTTCCTGGCAGGCGTTCGCCTCGGGGAAAACCTGGGCGACGAAGTCCTCGGCCGCCATGCGCTGGAACTGCGGGGGCACGCGCTTGCCGGCGCGATTGCGTTGCACGGCGAGCGCGCGGCTCGCATTCCAGCGCCAGCGCACTTCGAACATCGGCGCGTCCAGCAGCGCCTGGCACAGCGTCTCGATGACCGATGCGCTGTTCAGGTAGTGGAATACGTCGCCGAGCTCGAAGCTGTGCACCGAGCCGAGCGAAATGACGATGCTGTCTTCGTTGGCGGCTGCCTGCAGTTCGAAGTTGAACGTGCGGCAGAACTTCTTGCGCAGGCTCAGGCCCCAGGCTTTGTTCACGCGGCTGCCGAACGGCGAGTGCACGACGAGGTGCATGTCGCCGACTTCGTCGAAGAAACGCTCCATGACGAGCGTATCGCGCGTCGGCATCACGCCGAGGGCTTTGTAGCCGGTATATAAATAGGTGGCGAGTTGGTCGGCGGCGGCGTGATCGAGGCCCACTTCCAGCAAGTGGGCTACGCCGCACGCGAGGCCGGAGGGCTGTGTTCCCGCTTTCGCGGGAATGGCTATGGGGGCCTGGACGGGTTCCGGGCCAGCTTCGGAAACACACCGGGCTGCGGCCTGCGCGTGGGCGACGACGGATGCAGCGCCGGATTCGCGTGATTCCCCTGGCGCCTGCTCGGCCACCACGCCTTCTTCATCGAAGCATTCCTTAAGCTCTGCGCGCAGCCGTGACACCGACTCCGACAGCTCGCGCGTGCGGCCCGGCCCTTCGCCGAGCCAGAACGGGATCGTCGGCGCCGCATCGCCGGCATCCGTGACGCGGATCTTCAGGCCGTCGATGCGCAGCATGCGCCAGCTGCGGTTGCCGAGGATGAAGATGTCACCGGGCAAGGACTCGAGCGCGAAGTCTTCGTGCAGCGAGCCGACGACCATGTCGTCGGGATCGAGCACCATCTGGTATTCGAACATGTCGGGAATCGCCCCGCCGTTCGTCAGTGCGATCAGGCGCGCGCCCTTCCGGGGTCTTGCTACATTATTGATGCGGTCGAGATGCAGCAGCGCGCCGCCGCGGCCGCGGCGCGTCGTGTAGCCGTCGGCGAGCATCTGCAATGTCGCGTCGAATTCGTCGCGCGTGAGGTTGCGGTAGACCCACGAGCGCTTGACCCACTTCCAGATCGCATCGGTCGGCACGCCGTCCGTCGCCAGGCTTTCCGCGTTTACGTCACCCGGCGAGCTGCCGTCGTGCAGCTCGAGGCTTCGCGCAGCGCTCGCTCCATCGGATGCCACGGATTCCAGTACATGCTTGCCGTGTGGCATGTCACCCAGTGCGCTCGTGCCATCGATCGCCGCCGCGCGCACCTGCACATCCTCAAACGCACCCAGCTCCGCAACAATCTGCTGCGCGAGGATGTCGATCGGCTTGTCAGGAATCACGATCCGGTCGAGTTCACCGCGGCGGATGCTGTCGATCAGCGCCGTGCATTCGACGAGATCGTCGCGCGTCAGCGGGAACAGGATGCCTTTCGGAATGCCGCCGACATGGTGGCCGCTGCGGCCAACGCGCTGCAGGAAAGCAGCGATGCTTTTTGGCGACGAGATCTGCACGACGAGGTCGACGGAACCAATGTCGATGCCGAGCTCCATCGACGCCGTACACACGAGCACGCGCAGGCTGCCGGCTTTCAAACGCTGCTCGGCGTCGAAGCGATGTTCCTTGCTCATGCTGCCGTGGTGCGAGCTGATGTTCTCGGCGCCAATACGCTCGCCGAGCGACAGCGCGAGCCGTTCGGCAAGCCGTCTCGTGTTGACGAAGATCAGCGTCGTGCGGTGCGTGTCGATCAGCTGGTTGAGCCGCTCGTAGATTTCCGTCCATACGTCATTGCTCATCAGCGCGGTGAGCGGCGATCGCGGCACCTCGATCCTGATCTCGCGCTGCTTGCGGTGTCCGCTGTCGACGATCACGCAATCGGGAACGCCGCCCTTGATGTTGTGCATGCCGACGAGATATTCGGCCACGGTTTCGATCGGCTTCTGCGTGGCGGACAGACCGATGCGCTGCAGCTTGCGGCCGGTGAGGTTTTCGAGGCGCTCGAGCGACAGCGACAGGTGCGAGCCACGCTTGCCGCCGAGCAGCGCATGGATTTCGTCGACGATCACCGTGCGCACGTTGCCGAGCATCTGGCGGCCGCCACGGCTCGTCAGCAACAGGTACAGCGATTCGGGCGTCGTCACGAGGATGTGTGGCGCGCGCTTCAGCATGCGCTGGCGTTCCTGCGGCGTCGTGTCGCCGGTGCGCACGGCAACGCGAATGTCCACCGGCGGCAGGTTCTGTTTGTGCAATTCCTCGGCGATGCCGTCGAGCGGCAGGTTCAGGTTGCGCTGGATGTCGTTGCCGAGGGCCTTCAGCGGCGAGATATAGAGGACGGACGTGACCGGCTCGAGCGCCCCGTGCTGCAGGCCTTCTTTGACCAGACGGTCTATCTCTACATAAAAGGCAGCGAGCGTCTTGCCAGAGCCGGTCGGCGCGGCGATCAACGTATGGCGGCCGGCCATGATCTGCGGCCATGCATCCTGCTGCGGCGGCGTCGGCACGCCGAGGTGCGACGCGAACCACGCCGCTGTTGCGGGATGGAAGGCCTGCAGGGCCGGATGGCTGGACGTCGCCTGGGCGGGGACTTTTTCCGGGACTTTGTGCATTTGTGTGGAAAGATTGCGGAATTCCGGTTTGATGCCCGGAACGCGGGCCGGAGCGCGCTGGACTTCGGGTATATTAGCCGCCACTCCAGCCCTCGCACCACCCGCAATTTCATGCGCCTCGGTATCAAGTACAAATTGTTTTTCGCGTTGCTGTCGGCGCACACGCTAGTGCTGATCGTGATGTTCAGCATCGTCAATTACAACTTCGACCGCGGCTTTCGCGAATACGTCAGCCGCATCGAGGAGCAGCAGGTACCGGCGCTCGTGGCCGGCCTGGCCGATTTCTACCGCAGCACCGGATCCTGGAAGCCGCTGCAGGAGGACTACAACATGTGGTCCGACCTGATACGCGACAGTATCGAGAAGACCGCCGATCCGGAGCTGGTTGCCCTGCGCCAGCGCCGCCTGCAGAACCCGGGGCGCGCGATCGACCGCCTGCCGCCCAACGGCTTCACGCCGAACGACTGGTATTACGCTTCCGAGTACAGTCCGGCACGTCCCTACCTGCACTTGCTCGACGCGCAGCAAAACGTCGTCGTCGGCACGCCTGGCGACTTCAACCGCGAGCTCGCGAACCTTCATCCGATCATCGTCGACGGCAAGGAAGTCGGCTTTCTTTCGGTAACCAGTCGCCAGCAGCTGTCGGCACAGGCCGATCAGCTGTTCGCCGAAGAGCAGCAGACCTTTTTCTGGCAACTCGCGGCCTTCCTGTTTGTCCTTTCGGCACTCGTGTCGTTTCCGACGGCAACCTACCTGACGCGCCCGCTCCGCGACGTGGTCGCCGGCACGCGCGTGCTCAGCAGCGGCAAGTTCGACTTGCGCCTGCCGGTGCGCGGCAGCGACGAGATCAGTCAGCTGTCCGAGGACTTCAATACGCTCGCGCTGACGCTCGAGGAAAACAGCAAGGCGCGGCAGCAGTGGATCGCCGACATTTCGCACGAGCTGCGTACGCCGCTTGCGATCCTGCAGGGTGAGCTCGAGTCGGTGCAGGACGGTATTCGCCCGCTCAACGTCGACACGCTCGAATCGCTGCATGCCGAAGTGAAGCACCTGAACACGCTCGTGAACGACCTGCACGAGCTGTCGATGACGGACATGGGCGCGCTGGTATATGAAAAGCACCAGGTCGACCTGCTCGACATCATCGGCCAGAGCTTCGACCTGCACACGGCGCTCGCGAAGAAGCACAACCTGAAACTGGGCCTGACGGTCGACTCGAACGGCACAGGGCGCGAGATGAAGATGCTGGGCGATCCGAACCGCCTGCAGCAGCTCTTCGACAACCTGCTGACGAACACACTGCGCTACACCGACCCGGGCGGCGAACTGCGCGTGCACCTGCGTGAAAACGGCAACAACTCGGTCGTCGTCGAATGGTGCGATTCCGCGCCAGGCGTCAGCGACGAACACCTCGGCCACCTGTTCGACCGCCTGTACCGCGTCGACACCTCGCGCAATCGCAAGAAAGGGGGTTCCGGACTCGGCCTCGCGATCTGCCAGAACATCGTGCAGGCGCACGAAGGCACGATCGTCGCGAGCCACTCGCCGCTCGGCGGCCTCAAACTGACGATCCACTTCCCGCGGCGCGCGAACCAGGTCGCGTGAGTGCTTTCATTGCGGGTTTCCCTGTACGCCTAAGCCCCTGATTTAGGGCGAACTTCCCGTTTGCCGCGCCCTCCGTGAGCCTTTAGACTAGCCGCGACTGTTTCGAAGGCCGGTACTGGCAAGGGGACTCATGACACAGCACATCCTGATCGTCGAAGACGAGGTGAAACTCGCGACCCTGCTGCAGGACTACCTCGTGCAGAGCGGCTTCTCAGCGACGATGATCCACGACGGCCTCGAAGTGGAAGGCTGGCTCGCGAGCAACCAGACGAACCTCGTGCTGCTCGACCTGATGCTGCCCGGCAAGAGCGGCGTCGAGATCTGCAAGGACATCCGCAAGCATTCGAAATTGCCGGTGATCATGACGACGGCGAAGGTCGACGAAATCGACCGCCTGCTCGGCCTCGAACTCGGCGCCGACGACTACATCTGCAAACCGTTCAGCCCGCGCGAAGTCGTCGCGCGCGTAAAAGCCGTGCTGCGCCGCACCGACGACAGCAGCAAGCCGGCCGACCGCGGCCTCGTGCTCGACACCGACACGTACAAGGCCACGATCAATGGCAACGACCTGCACCTGACGGCGGTCGAATTCCAGTTGCTGAAAGTGCTATCCGACCAGCCCGGCCGCATCTTTTCGCGCAGCGTGCTCGTCGACAAGATCTATTCCGACGGCCGCGTTGTGAGCGACCGCACAATCGACAGCCACATCAAGAAACTGCGCAAGAAGATCAGTGTCCAAGTGCCGGACGCCGAACTGATTCACTCCCTCTACGCAGTAGGTTACAAATTTGAATGGTAAGTAAACGCTCCCGCCTGACCCGCACGATCCGCGCTCTCGCCCTGGCAAGTGCCTGTTTCCTGACACCTGCCCTTCACGCCGCCGAACCTGGCGAACGCGTTTACGCCGAACCTGAACAGGATTTCGCCACGTTCATCGCCGATCTGCGCGCTGAAGCGCTCAGCCGCGGCATCAGTGCCGCCACTATCGACCAGGCCTTCGCGATGCTGGCCGAACCGCTCCCGCGCGTCATCGAGCTCGACCGTAGCCAGCCTGAGTTCGTGCTGACCTTCTCGCGCTACATGAACAATGCGATCAGCTCGACGCGCATCGAGCGCGGCCGAAGCCTGCTTGCCGAACACCGCGAGCTGTTCGCCGAAGTGCAGCAGAAATACGGCGTTCAACCACATTACCTGACGTCGTTCTGGGGGCTCGAAAGCAACTTCGGCCAGAACACGGGCGGCTTCTCGGTGCTGAATGCGGTTGCAACGCTCGCATGGGACCCGCGCCGCGCACAGATGTTTCGCGAACAGTTCCTCACGGCACTGCGCATCATCGACGAAGGCCACATCACGGCAGAAGGCATGACCGGCTCGTGGGCCGGCGCAATGGGCCAGCTGCAGTTCATGCCCGACACCTTTGATGCCTACGCGGTGGATGGCGACGGCGACGGCAAGATCGATATCTGGAATTCACTGCCTGACGTGATGCACTCGGCGGCGAACTATTTGTCGCAGGCCGGCTGGAATGGCGATGAACGCTGGGGCCGCGAGGTGTTGCTGCCGGACAACTTCGACTTCGGGCTGGCCGATACGAGTGTGCGCAAGACGGTAACCGAGTGGAATGCCCTTGGTGTCAAGCGCGCCGATGGCCAGCCCCTCGGCAATGCCGACATCCAGGGTTCGATCATCGTGCCGGCTGGCGTCGAGGGGCCGGCGTTCATCGGTTACAACAACTTCCGCACGACGATGGTGTGGAATCGCTCGGCCTTCTACGCAATTGCCGTCGGCCATCTTGCCGATCGCTTCATGGGCGAAGGTCCGATCCGCAACATGCCGGCGAATGAGGAACAGCCGCTGTCGCGTGCCGAAGTACTGGAGCTGCAGATGCGTTTGAACAATCTCGGCTTCGATGCAGGCGTGCCGGATGGCGCCGTCGGATCACGTACGCGCGAAGCCGTGCGCCTCTATCAGATCAGCGCGGGCCTGCCGGCAGACAGCTATGTTTCATCCGCGCTGCTGGCAAGACTGAGGATGAGGGCGGCGCCCGCCCCGTAAGCCAGGGGCCGCACTTCACGCTTTTAGTCAGTCCCGCGCCGCGTCATCGACCAGCTTGACGAACTCGCCCACCGTTCCCGGATTGCGCAGCACCATGCGCCCATCGATGAACAGCGTAGGTGTGGAGCGCACACCCGCGCTCGTGCCGCCGCGCTGGTCGGCGACGACTTTCTCGCGCACTTCAGGGCGCTCGAGATCCTGCTTCAGCTGCATGACGTCCAGGCCTAGCTGGCTCGCATAGCCGTCGAACAGCACGGTCGGATCGTCGACGCCGGCCCACAGCTGCTGGTTCGCGAACAGCATGTCGTGCATCGGCCAGAAGCCATCCTGGTAAGCAGCTGCTTCCGCATAACGCGCGGCGAGGAAGGAGTGCGCATGCGTGTCGAGCGGATAGTGGCGGAACACGAGCTTCGCGCGCTCTCGCACCTGCGGCCACGCGCGCGTAATCAGGCTGGTTTCGGTGGCACACGCGGGACACTGGAAGTCGGCATATACGGTGATCGTATGCGCGGCATCCGTGTTGCCGCGCACGTGGTCGGCCGCGGCGATTTCGCCCGGCGGCGGACTCTTCGGCGCAAGGAACAGGCCCTCGAAGAACACGACGGCCGCCGCCAGCAGCAACACCACGGCACCGCCTTTCAGCAGCCAGCCGGTCATCTTGTCGCGACGCTCGGTCGCGGCCTGTTTTTCTTCCTTTATCCTGCGTTGTTCGGCTTTTTTCGACGACATGGCGTGGGCTTCGGCTTTTCGACGTTTTCGATTTACGGAATGCGCGTTCGCTGTGCGAAAGGATCCGCGCGGTACTGCGTTCTGAAACTTCCGGCAAGAATACGGCAGCCGCGGCGGACGCTACAAGGCTGAAAATCCCGCGTTTTTTTGTGCAACAAATGGGGAACTTGGCAGGCGCTTCAGCCCCGGTATTCGGGATTTTTGCCGGTTTGGTAGTATGATCGCCGCCAGCCGCACGGAAGATCCTTGTGGCTGGTTGGAGGTAAATGCCAAAGCAAAGACAATTGGCACCTACTTCAAAACCGCATACAACAAAAAGACACGTTCACTCACCGCTACAACGCATTACCGAATTTCAGAGAGGAGTTTCCTATGTTCGCCCGCTTGTTGATGTTCTTCGCAGCTCTCGGTCTGTCCGCCACCCTGGCGGCGCAGGTCGGCCATCCGGCCAAGGGATCGTGGTCGGGTATGCTGGGCTCCGGTTCAGACGCCACCAGGATTCGCCTCCTGATCGACGATCACAATGGCGAACTGATGGGCGCCGTGAATCCCGGCCGCAATCAATCCGAGATGACGTCGGTCGAACTCGATGCCAAAACCTGGGGCCTGAAAATCGAAGCGACGACCCCCGATGGCGAACTCGTTCTCGACGGCACGCTGAGCAACCTCGGCTCCTGGACCAACCGCAAGTTCATCGGCAACTACACGCTCGGTGACAAGAGTGGTCCCTTCGAAATCACGCTGAACTGATTACGCTGTTTCCACATACTCACTTACCGTTCCGGAGAAGAAACATGAAAACGAAATTGCTCCCCCTTGCCGCCTTCGTGCTGGGCGCCGCTGCGTCGGCACAGGCGCTCGCGCATCATTCCTTTGCCGCTGAATTCGACGGCAACGCGAAGATCAACCTGCATGGCATCGTGACGAAAGTCGACTGGACCAACCCGCACACCTACATCTACATCGAAGTCGAAAACGACGCCGGTGAAGTCGAAGAGTGGGGCCTGGAGATGGGCAGCCCGAACGGCCTGATGCGCCGCGGCTGGACCCGCAACACGCTCGAGATCGGCACCGAAGTGATCATCCAGGGCACGCGCGCACGCGACGGCAGCCTGAAAGGCAACGCCCAGACGGTGATCCTGGCTGCCAACTGCCAGCGTATGTTTGCCGGCACGAGCCAGCGCGACTTCGTCGAGGACGAATCCGCGGCCGTTGAAGGCTGCACGCCGCAGAACTGATAAGACGCAAAGGCATCGAGGGGAATTCATATGATTCGCAAGCAAACCGTGCTTGCGGCCGCCGTACTGGCCGCAATGCAATTCACGACCGTCGCATACGCCCAGGAACAGTCGGGAGAAGAACAGCCGCGCACCGAAACGCCACGTCTCGCTGACGGCACCGTCGACCTCGGCGGTGACGGCGTCTGGAACCTGCCGTACATCACGAACTTCGCCGCGCGCATGCCGGGCTACAAGGAAGGCGACAAGCCGCCGTTCCTGCCGTGGACCGAAGCGATGTGGGAATACAACCGCGAAAACCTCGTGAAGTACGATCCGGAAGGCTTCTGCCTGCCGCCGGGCGGCCCGCGTTCGATGGGCACGCCGTACCCGGCCGAGATCATCCAGGACGTTGCGCACGACCGCATCATCATCATCTTCGAAGGTGGCGGACACGTGTGGCGTGAAATCCACATGGATGGCCGTCCGCATCCGGAAGGCGACGAGCTGAACCCGACCTACTTCGGCCACTCGGTAGGCCACTGGGAAGGCGATACGCTCGTGATCGACACGGTCGGCTATAACGAGAAGACCTGGATCGACTTCGGCGGCCACATGCACAGCGACCAGCTGCACACGATCGAACGCATCACGCGTCCGTACAAGGAAGTGATGCACTACGAAGCCGTGATCGACGACCCGGGTGCGTACTCGCAGCCCTGGACCGTCGCGTGGGACATCGACTGGATCGAAGGCCAGGAACTGCAGGATTACATCTGCCAGGAAAACAACAAGTTCCTGCTCGACCTGCACGACGACACCGGCGCACCGTTCTTCGAGAAGAGCGGCGGCCTGTAAGCTACGACGCCAGTTGAAATGAAAAGCCCGGTATTTGCCGGGCTTTTTTTTGGGCGACTCAGCGGAGGGCTTTCGCCAGGTCCATGCCCCGTTACAGGGTTTCCGGCCCACTCTGCGACGAGATCGCGAATCCATCTGCCGGGACGTCCACAAGCTCCTTGCTGCGCTCCTCCTGCTGCACGCGCCACATTTCCGCATACGTGCCGCGCTGCGCGAGCAGCTCCGCATGCGAGCCGCTTTCGATGATGCGCCCGTGGTCGAGCACGAGGATGCGATCGGCATCGACGACGGTCGACAGGCGATGCGCAATGACGAGGCTCGTATGCCCGCGCGCGACCTCACGCAGCGCCTCGAGGATGCCGCGCTCGGTCTTGCTGTCGAGCGCGGAGGTCGCTTCGTCGAACACGAGGATGCTCGGGCGCTTCAGGATCGTGCGGGCGATCGCGACGCGTTGCTTTTCGCCACCCGATAGCTTGAGGCCGCGTTCGCCGACTAGCGTATCGGCACCCTGGGGAAGCCGTGTGATGAAGGTTTCCAGCTGTGCGTGGCGGATTGCCTCGCGCACGTCGTCGTCCGTCGCGCCGGGGCGACCGTAGCGGATGTTGTTGAAGATCGTGTCGTTGAACAGCACGGTGTCCTGCGGAACGATGCCGATCGCAGCGCGCAGCGATTGCACCTGCAGCTGGCGCACGTCGCGCTTGCCGACGAGCACCGCCCCGCGAGTCGTGTCGTAGAAGCGGAACAGCAGCTTCACGAGCGTCGACTTGCCGGAGCCGCTGGAGCCAACGACGGCAACCTTCTCGCCCGGCGCGATCGTGAAACTGATGTCCCTGAGAATCTCGCGCTCCGGATGGTAATGAAAGCTGACGTTGCGGAATTCCACCGACGGCAGGCCGGGCGCGAGCGGCTCCGCATCCGCCGCATCGACGACCTGCGGCTTCTCGCCGAGCAACGTGAACAGCTGCTCGATGTTCGTCAACGCGCCCTTGATCTCGCGATACACGAAACCGAGGAAGTTCAGTGGCAGGAATAGCTGCAGCATGTACATGTTCACGGCCACGAAGTCGCCGATCATCAGGCTGCCGTTCGACACGCCGGCTGCCGCGAGCCACAGCATCAGCGTCATCGACACGGACACCACGAGCGCCTGGCCGCCATTGAGCGCGAACAGGCTCCAGCGATTCGCGCGGCGTGCGCTTTCGAGACGCTCGAGGTCGCGGTCGTAGACCTCCGCCTCGTACCTCTCGTTCGTGAAGTAACGCACCGTTTCGTAGTTCAGCAGGCTGTCGATCGCGCGGTTGTTCGCGGTTGAATCCGCGATGTTCATGTCGCGGATGAAACGCGCGCGCTTCTCGGTGGCGATCACCGAGAACGCGATATAACCGATGATGGACGCGACGATGACGCCGGCAAATGCAACAGAGTACATGTACAGGAAGATGCCGATGACGACGACCAGCTCGAACAGCGTCGGCAGGATGTTGAAGATCATGAAGCGCAGCAGGAAGCTGATGCCGGACACGCCGCGCTCGATGTCGCGCGACAGCGCGCCGGTCCTGCGACTCAGGTGGAAGCTGAGGTCGAGTCCATGCAGGTGTTCGAAAACCTGTAACGCGACGCGGCGCGACACGCGTTCGCTGACGCGGCCGAACAAGGTATCGCGCAGTTCGTTGAAGATGACGTTGAGGAAGCGTGCGGCGCCATAGCCGAGGATCAGCGCGCCGACGATATACGGCAGGTTCTGCACGGCCGCGCCGAGCGCGTTGCCGACATTACCGCCCAGCGCCGCGGCGGTGTCCGTCTCCGCATCGAGGTTGTCGACGATGTACTTGAGAAACAGCGGCAGGCTGATGGTTGCGAGCTTCGCGATTGCGAGGCAAACGAATGCGACGAAAATGCGCCCGCGGAATTCACGCAAATACGGCGTCAGCAGCCGCAACACGTACCATTTCATGTCCATGCCGGAGATATCGGTTGGCATACCTCTCCTGACCTGCGGTTGGGTGCTTCGATGCGGCGCTCAGCGGAGCGTGGCGAGACGTTTGCGTATGGAGTCTTTGATGCCGGACGCGTCGAGCCCGCAGGCGGCGAGCAGGTCCGGCGCACGGCCATGTTCGAGGAAACGGTCCGGCAGTCCGAGCGACAGCAGCGGTACCTGCAGGTTCTGTGCATCGAGGAATTCACCGACGGCCGAACCGGCGCCGCCTTTCAGCGTGTTTTCCTCGACTGTGACGAAGAGCGTATGGCGCTGGGCGAGCTCGGCAAGCAGTTGCTCGTCGAGCGGCTTGACGAAGCGCATGTCGACGAGCGTCGCGTCGAGTTCATCGGCGGCGATGCGCGCCGCCTGCAGCAGCGTGCCGAACGCGAGGATCGCCACGTCCCTGCCTTCGCGCACGACTCGCGCCTTGCCGATTTCCAGCTGGCGGAGTTGCGCATCGACGGCACAGCCCGTCGCCTTGCCGCGCGGGTAGCGCACGGCGGCGGGACCTGGATAGTGCCAGCCGGTATAGAGCATGTTGCGCGCTTCGTTCTCGTCGCTCGGCGTCATGACGATGAAGTTCGGCAGGCAGCGCAGGAAGCTGAGGTCGAAACTGCCGGCGTGTGTAGGGCCGTCTTCCCCGACGAGGCCTGCACGATCGATCGCGAACAGCACGTCGAGGTTCTGCAAAGCGACATCGTGCACGACCTGGTCGTAGCCGCGCTGCAGGAACGTGGAATAGATCGCGACGACGGGCTTGATTCCTTCGCAGGCTAGGCCGGCCGCGAACGTGATCGCGTGCTGCTCGGCGATGCCCACGTCGAAGAAGCGATCGGGGAACTGTTCCTCGAATCGCCGCATGCCGGAGCCTTCGCCCATCGCAGGCGTGATGGCCATCATCGTCGGCTGCTGCACCGCCATTGTGCACAGCCAGTCGCCGAACACCTGCGAATAGCTCGGCGCGGTGTCACGCGGCTGCATTTGCGCAGGCTTCGGTGAAGGCTTTTGCGATGACATCGGCTCCATCTTGTTCAGCGCGTGCATGCCGTACGGATCTTCCTCCGCCGGCCGGTAGCCTTTGCCCTTGCGCGTGACGATGTGCAGCAGGCGAGGCCCCTTCAGGTCCTTCACGTCGCGCAGGATGTCGACGAGGCCGTTCACGTCGTGGCCGTCGATCAGCCCGATGTAGTTGAAGCCGAGCTCCTCGAAGATCGTCGCCGGCGACACCATGCCCTTCATGTATTCCTCGGCGCGATGTGCCGCCTTCCACACCGGCGGCACCTTCGACATCACCTTCTTGCTGCCCGCGCGCAGGAAGTTGTAAGGCTTGCTGGCCCACATGCGCGCGAAGTAACTGGACAGGCCGCCGACATTGCGCGAGATCGACATGTTGTTGTCGTTCAGGATGATCAGGATGTCGTTGTCGAGTTCGCCGCCGTGGTTCAGCGCCTCGAAAGCCATGCCGGCCGTCATTGCGCCGTCGCCGATGATGGCGACGACCTTGCGTTCGCTCTGCTGCTTCTGCGCGGCGACGACCATGCCAAGCGCCGCGCTGATCGACGTGCTCGAGTGGCCGACGCCGAACGTGTCGTACTCGCTTTCCGCGCGGCTGTTGAACGCGGCGAGGCCGCCGGCCTGGCGCATCGTCAGCATGCGTTCACGGCGGCCCGTGAGGATCTTGTGCGGATAGCTCTGATGGCCGACGTCCCAGACGAGGCGGTCGTGCGGCGTGTTGTAGACGTAGTGCAGCGCGATCGTCAGTTCGACGACGCCAAGACCCGCGCCAAAGTGCCCGCCGGTCTGGCCGACCGAGTACAGCAGGAACTCGCGCAGCTCCTGCGCGAGCGGCCCGAGTTGCTCTGGCGCGAGCTGCCGCAGGTCCGCCGGGTAATTGACGGAGTCGAGCAGCGGCGTCGTGGGGCGGGTTACGGGAATTTCGTCAAACATCAGTCGGGGTCGCTGGCCTGCGCAGTCGGTGGCTGATTGCGTAAAGGCCGGCATTCTAGCGCAAAGCGCTGCTCGCGGGCTGTTCGAATGCGCGCGGGACCGGCGCTTCTTACGGCTTCCGTCCTTTACGACTCGCGCTCTTTACGACTTGCGCTCTTTACGACTTGCGCTGCAGCATCATCCGCGCCAGCGCGCGGAGGTTGCCGGCTTCGGGGCCGAAGCCCTGCAATTGCCGGTCGGCGGCCTCGGCGGCCTGCTGCAAACGGACACGGGCGCCGTCGAGCCCGAGCACCGAAGTGTACGTCGGCTTGTTGCGCTGCGCGTCCTTGCCCTGCTGCTTGCCGCTCGTGGCGCTGTCAGCCTCGACGTCGAGGATGTCGTCGCGAATCTGGAAGGCCAGGCCCGTCAGCCGCGCGAACTCGCGCAGGTGCCGCAGCTGCATTTCCGTCGCGCAGTTCGTGCTCAGCGCGCCGAGCACGACGCTCGCGATGATCAGCGCGCCGGTCTTCATGCCATGCATGCGGCTAAGTTGTGTTTCGTCGAGCAGCGTGCCGGTGGCGGCGATGTCGAGCGCCTGTCCGCCGACCATGCCCGGTGCGCCGCTCGCACGCGCGAGTTCCGTGAGCATGCGCAGTCGCGTGGCATGACCGGTGGCGAGGCGGGGCGAACTCGCGAGCAGGTCGAACGCGAGCGCCTGCAATGCATCGCCAGCGAGTATCGCGAGCGCTTCGCCGAATACGACATGACAGGTCGGACGGCCGCGGCGCAGCACGTCGTCGTCCATCGCCGGCAGGTCGTCGTGGATCAGCGAGTAGGCGTGGATCATTTCGACGGCACAGGCCGCGATATCCGCCGCACTGGAATCGCCGCCCACCGCTTCCGCGGCCGCATACGCGAGCTGCGGACGCAGGCGTTTGCCGCCACCGAGCACGGCATATTCCATCGCCTGCACGAGGCTCGCCGGCGCGGCGGCACAGCGCAGCGCGCGTTGCAGTTCACGTTCGATGCGCGCTTGCCGCGCGCGCAGCAGCGGCTGGAGATCGGAAGCCATTAGCGGTCGGGGTGAAAAGCCTTTAGCGGTTGTTATGGAGAGCCTTTAGCGGTTGTTATGGAGAGCCATCAGCGAGCCGGCTCGCCGTCCTCGTCGTCGCCTGCGTACGGCACGGCCTCGGGCAGGTGGCCTTCCTTCACGAGCAATTGCACTTTCTGTTCGGCCTGCTCGAGCGCGGCCTGGCATTCACGCGTCAGCTTGATGCCCTGTTCGAAGGCCTTCAGCGATTCTTCGAGACTCAGCTCGCCCTGCTCCATCGCTTCGACGAGTTGTTCGAGATTCGCGAGCGCTTCTTCGAAATTGAATTTGTTGCCTCTGCGTATCATGGGACCTCGAAGCATTGCGTGATGGACAGGCGCCGAACCTGCCGGTTCCGGCCGGGGTTCCGCATGCTAAAGCCTCGATCTGCGCGATACAACCGACGCCAAATCCACAATGTGCACGTTACAGAGTTCAGGTCCGATTCATAGACTCGGATCGATAATTTGGCCAACCTGAAAGGAAGGGATGCTCCGGGCGAAGTCCCGAGGTTGGGGTCCGGAGAGCTACTGAAAAACTGCGGGGAAACCTGCAAGTTGCAGACAGGAGTGAAACAGCGTGGCACAATGCCGCGGCTGGTGAGGGGACGGAAATACGTCCCTGCCACGGGCCAACGTGATATTCGTCATATTCATGATAGTCGTCCGGTCTACAAGACGCCTATCAAGACGTGCCACAGTTTTTAAACCAGGAAGATGGGGACATCCAAATGAAACGCATTGCAATGACCGGAGCACTGTTGCTCAGCTCGTTAGTATCCTTCAACGCCGTTGCCGCTGAACTTTCTCCGGAAGAACAGGCTGCAGCAGCCGTTGAGAACCGCCAGGCCGTATTCAAGCTGCTGTCGGTTGCCAACGGTGTACTCGGTGGCATGTCTCGCGGCGCTCCGTACAACGCCGAAGCCGCAATCCTGGCTACCGAGCGTGTCGAGTTGCTGGCCAACATGATCCCGGAGCTGTTTGCCGCTGACACCACTGGCGTCAACCACGGCGCAGAAACGCGCGCTGCCGACACGATCTGGGGCAGCAAAGCCGACTTCGACCAGCTGGCTGCCGACCTGGCTGCCGGTGCTGTCCAGGCTCGCGAGATCCTGAACTCGAAAGGCGAAGCCGGCGTGCGTGAAGCCGTTGGCGCCATCGGTCCGAAGTGTGGCGCCTGCCACGACCGCTTCCGTCTGGACTGATCCTGACGCAAGACTGGCGAGCATTTGCTCAAACGAAAAGCCCCTCGATCGAGGGGCTTTTTTTATGCGCGCCTTTTACTGAAGAAAGCGCAGTCGTTCTAACCGGTGGTGATGCGGTGCCGCCGACACAGCGGCACCGTGACTACTTCACTCCCCGCGCAGGAAGAACGACGCATAGGCTTCGCGATCTTCCGGAATCAGTTTGCTCGTATGGCCGATGACTTCCGCCATTTCGCCGCCGACGGATTCGAAGTTCATCGTCATGCCATCGGTCAGCAGCGCAACGAAGTCCTCATGGCCGTAGGCGCGCAGGCCATTGCTGTCGATGGCAGGCGCGATACCTTCGGCACCGGCGAATTCCTGGTCGTACTGCATCATGCCCATGCTGTTGCGCGGCGTATGGCATTCGCCACAGTGGCCCATCGCGCGCGCAAGGTACGCGCCGCGCTGCACCTGCGGGTCGTCACCAACCGGCGCCGGCGTGCCTTCCATCATCGGTGCCAGCTTGTTCCAGCCAGCCATCGTGATGCGCGGCAGGTACCACGGCACTTCGTGCTCGGTGCTTTCCTGGTTAACCGGTTCGAGCGACATCAGGTATGCGCCGATGTCGAGCACGTCCTGGTCGGTCAGGAAGCGGTACGAGCGATACGGGAATGCGGGCCAGTAGAAGCCGCCGCCCGGGCTGCGGCCATGTTTCAGTGCGCGCAGGAAATCCTTGCCGGTCCAGCCGCCGATGCCGGTTTCCGGATCTGGCGTGATGTTCGGCGCGTGGAAGGTCAGGTCCATCGTGATCCCGGCCACGACCATCTGCTGTTCGATCGTGTAACCGCCGACTGGCGCGTCGCTGCCTTCGGGCTCGTGGCAGCTGCCGCAACCGGAAGCGTTATAGGCATAAGCGCCGCGCGCGATGCTGTCGGCATCGGTCGCGAGCTCGGGATTGCCGACCGACGGCGGCGCAAAGAGCCAGAACAGAACGCCGAGCGCGATGACGCCGACGACGATCAGGGATAGCGTGGTCTTTTTCATGAGTAGTTCCTGGGAATGATCAACAAAAAAATCTAGCAATCAAATGAGGAAGGAATGGGCAAGCACTGCTTCACTCCCCCGCATGTTTCTTCGTGTGGTGCGTATCTTGCGAAGGCACGTGAAAGGGCTCGTCGTGCGTGTCCTGCGATTCCTGCTGGCTGCGCTTGTGCGCAAGCTTGCGCGCCTTGCGCTCCATGATTGCCTGCCGCGCATCTTCGCCGAGATGTTGCTCACCGCGCGCCGCGGCAAGTTCCACCTGGCGCTGGCGTTCGCGCAGGTTTCGCAGTTCTTCGACGGAATGCGTGCCATGGCAGCGCGGGCACGTGACGCCCTTTTCGTACAGCGGGCTCTGCATGTCCGCCGCCGTGATCGGCAGGCGGCAGGCATGACACTGTTCGTAACTGCCCTTCTCGAGTGCATGGTTCACCGTCACGCGGTTGTCGAACACGAAGCACTCGCCTTCCCACAGTGAATTTTCCGCGGGCACGTCCTCGAGATATTTCAGGATGCCGCCCTTCAGGTGGTATACCTCGTCGAAGCCCTGCTCTTTCAGGTACGCGGTGGACTTTTCACAGCGGATGCCGCCCGTGCAAAACATCGCGATCCTGCGATGCCGCGCCGGATCGAGCCGGCTTTTCACATAGTCCGGGAATTCGCGGAACGATTCGGTATGCGGATTGACGGCGCCCTTGAACGTGCCGAGTTCCACTTCGTATTCGTTGCGCGTGTCGATCAGCAGGACGTCGGGCGCGCTGATCAGCGCGTTCCAGTCTTTCGGCTCGACGTGCGTGCCGACCTTGCGGCGCGGATCTATACCCTCCACGCCCATCGTCACGATCTCCTTCTTCAGCTTTACCTTGCTGCGATAGAACGGGATCGCCGTGTCGAAGGACTCCTTGTGGTCGAGACCCTGGAGGCGCGGATCGGACTTCAGCCACGCGAGCACGGCATCGATGCCTTCGCGGGAGCCGGCGATCGTGCCGTTGATGCCTTCGCGCGCGAGCAGCAGCGTGCCTTTCACGCCATTCTGCTGCATCAGTTGCAATAGCGGCGCCTGCAGGGCTGCATAGTCGTCGAGCGCGACGAAGTGGTAGAGCGCGCACACGACGACCGGTGCGGCGTTGGATGGGGTATTTGTCGACATCGCTTGGGTCTTAGCGGATCGGAGCGTAAGTCCGGGGCCAATGGGCCGGCATTATACCTGCGCAGCGCCGCGCGCCTATCCGGTCATGCCTGCAGCACTTGTTCCAGCTCAACATGACGCGCGGCCTGCGCCGCCGGATCGATGCCGTCCAAATGCGGAATATCGGCGAGCAGTGGTACGCCGAGCCATTCGCGCAGCGTATCGCGGTTACGTTCGTAATGTTCCATGTGCGGATCGATGCGGTTCGCGATCCAGCCGGCAAGGCGCAGGCCATCGCGCACGATCGCTTCCCCGGTCAGCATCGCATGGTTCAGGCAGCCGAGGCGCATGCCGACTACGAGGATCACCGGCAGCTGCAGCTGTTTCGCGAGGTCGGACATGAATTCGCGTTCGTTGATGGGCACGCGCCAGCCACCGGCGCCCTCGAGCAATGTCAGGTTCGCGCGCAGCGACAATACGCCATGGCAGAAACCCGCGAGCCGTTCCACGCGCACGCTGCGCTTCGCGAGTGCCGCGGCGATGTGCGGTGACGCGGCGTCGGGCAGGCACACCGGGTTCACCTCGTCGTATGACAGCGCGAGGTTCCCGGCCGCCTGCAGCTGCACGGCATCGTCGTTCCGCAGCCCATCGCCGGTTAGCGTCGCACCGGCCGCGAGTGGCTTCATGCCGACGGCCGTGTGGCCCGCCGCTGCCGCGGCCCGCAACATGGCGCAGGTCGCGAGCGTCTTGCCGGCGTCGGTATCGGTGCCGGTAACGAAAAAGCTTTTCCGGATCGTGGTCATCGCACTTTCCGCAAATCGAGGTAATACAGTTCCCACGTGACCGGCACGCCCTGCCCCGTCAGACCCTTTATGAATTCCTGTTCCGCGCGTGCGAAGGCGGCACGCGGAGTCAGCCCGCGTGGACCTGCATCGTTCATGTTGTTCGCACCAATGCCCTTCAGCTCCCGCGCAAGCGCGCGCAGCGAGGGGTAATGCCGCAGCTGTACGTCGCGTGCGATCGTAGCGGCGAAGCCGCAGCCAGCGGCCGCCTGCTGGAGTTGCGCCTGCCCGGGAAAGCGATTGACGTGGACGTGCTCATCGACCGCGCGCCACGCCGCACGCAGTTCGTTCAACGTTGCCGGACCGAAGGTACTGAGCACCGCACGTCCACCGGGACGCAGCACGCGCCACAATTCGGAAAATACGCGCTTGGGCTCGCCGCACCACTGCAGCGCGAGGCTCGACACGGCGAGGTCGACGCTGCCGCCCTGCAGCGGCAAGGCATTCATGTCCGCGCACAGCAGGCTCGATTGTGGCGGAACGCGCGCGGACGCAGCGCGCAGCATCGGCACTGCCAGGTCGAGTGCAAGAAGCTGCGTATCCGAAAAACGCCGCGCCAGGTGCGCGCTGCAGTAGCCGGTACCGCAACCGACATCCAGCGCAATGTCCGGTGGCGTGGCGTCGAGCATACCGAGCAGGCGGTCGGCGACGGCGCGCTGCAGGTCGGCAAACGCGTCATAGTGCGACGCAGCCCGGCCGAACGAACGCGCGACGTGCTTGCGCGGAATGAGGTCAGCCGTGTTCATGCCGGCACCCCCGACTGGCGCGGTAGCGTCGGCGCGATGCGTTCGAGGGCATCGAGCAGGCGCGTCACGTGTTCCGGCGTATGCGCCGCACTGAAACTGATGCGCAGCCGCGCGCTGCCCGGCGGCACGGTCGGCGGACGAATCGCGCTGACGAGGATGCCCTGCTGTTCCAGCCGGCTGCTCCATTCGAGCGCAGTCCCGGCCGCGCCGAGCAACAGTCCCTGGATCGGCGTCTGCGAATCCGTGAGCGAGAGTCCGAGTTCAGCACATCCGCCGCGAAACCTGGCGATGAGGTCCCGCAGGTGTGCGCGTCGCCAGCCATCCTGCTGCACCAGCCGCAGGCTGCATCGCGTGGCCTCCGCGAGCGCCGGCGGCATCGCGGTCGTGTATATGTACGGGCGGCAGAACTGGATCAGCGTTTCGACCAGCGCTTCGCTGCCGGCGACGAATGCACCCGCGGTGCCGAAGGCCTTGCCGAAGGTGCCGACGAGTACCGCGAGTTTTTCCTGCCCTGTATCGACTCCCTTCTCGCGCTCGGCTTCGACGAGTCCACCGCCCGTGCTGCCGAGGCATCCGAAGCCATGCGCATCGTCGAGCATGACGACGGCCTCGTGCTGCTGCGCGAGTGCGAGCAGTTCACCGAGCGGCGCAACGTCACCGTCCATGCTGAAAACGCCATCGGACACGATGAAGCGCTGCGCCGGCGTGTCCGCGCCGGCAAGCATTGCGCCGAGCCTCGCCGTGTCGAGATGCGGATAACGTTTGAACGTGGCGCCGGAATTGAGACCGCCGTCGAGCAGAGAGGCGTGGTTCAAACGATCTTCGAAGACCTGGTCGCCCGTGCCGGCAAGCGCCGCGAGCACGCCGACATTCGCCATGAAACCGCTCGAGAAGACGAGCGCACGGCTGCGTCCCGTGAACGCGGCGAGTTCCTCTTCGAGCGCATGATGCGCGTGGCTGTGCCCGGCGACGAGATGCGAGGCTCCACTTCCGGCGCCATAGGTATCGAGCCCGCGCTTGAAGGCGGCGATGAGTTCCGGATGATTCGCGAGGCCGAGATAGTCGTTGCTGCAGAAGGCGAGCAGGCGCTTGCCGTCGCTGATGACATCAGGCTGTTGCGGCGACGCCTGTACGCGCCGCGTACGATACAGTTGCTCTGCCTTGCGCGCGTCGAGCCGCGTGGCCAGTTTGTCGTCGAAGGCGGACATCGCCGCTGCTCAGAGCGCGGCGTCGTAGAAGGCTACGCTGTCGCTACGTTGCGGCGCCGATGTTTCGCTGGACAGCATCGCGGAACTGGCGGCTTCCGCCACAGGCATATCGATACCCTCGCGCGCCTCCGGATGAATGCCGAGACGGGCGAACAGGCGCATGTCGTCGTTCGCGAGCGGGTTTGAAGTCGTCAGCAGGCGGTCGCCGTAGAAGATCGAGTTCGCGCCGGCGAAGAAGCACAGCGCCTGCATTTCATCGTTCATCTGCTCGCGGCCGGCCGACAGGCGCACGTGCGAGCGCGGCATCAGGATGCGCGCGACGGCGATCATGCGCACGAAGTCGAAACTATCGAGGTCGGGCGCATTTTCGAGCGGCGTGCCCTTGATCTTGACGAGGTTGTTGATCGGCACGCTCTCCGGGTGCTGCGGCAGGTTCGCGAGTTCGCGCAGGAAGCCGATGCGATCGCGAAAACTCTCCCCCATGCCAACGATGCCGCCGCTGCATACCTTGATACCGGCGCTGCGCACGTGGGCGAGCGTGTCGAGACGTTCGTCGAACGTACGGGTCGTGATGATCTGCGAATAGTATTCGCGCGAGGTGTCGAGGTTGTGGTTGTAGTAGTCGAGGCCGGCTTCGGCAAGTGCCTGCGTCTGCTCGGCGCTCAGCTTGCCGAGCGTCATGCAGGTTTCGAGGCCGAGTGCGCGCACGCCTTTAACCATCTCGAGCACGTACGGAAAGTCTTTCTTCGACGGATGCTTCCAGGCCGCGCCCATGCAGAATCGCGACGCGCCGTTGTCCTTCGCGCGGCGGGCTTCGCCGAGCACCTTCTCCACTTCGAGCAGCTTTTCCTTGTCGAGCTCGGTGTTGTAGTGGCCGCTCTGCGAGCAGTACTTGCAGTCCTCGGGGCAGGCGCCCGTCTTGATCGACAGCAGCGTGCTGACCTGGACGGCATTCGGGTCGAAGTGCGCGCGATGGATGGTGTGCGCGCGGAACAACAGGTCGTTGAACGGGAGCTTGAACAGCGCTTCGATTTCGTGGTTTTGCCAGTCGTGACGCAGGGGGGCGTTCATCGGATGTCCTTCGTTGGGCTTCGTTGCGCGGACCGGTGTCAGGCACATCGCGGCCGCCCCGGTTTCGGTTCTGTGTCACGCCGCTCGACTGGCGGAAACCGGCTTCGGGGCTAGACTGGCCGGCTATGGTAGTGCGCAATGCCCTCATGTCAACCGGACAGGTCCATGCTCGCTTCCCAATGGTCAAAAAACATACAGCACTGGCTGCTGCCGGAGCGCTGTGTCGTGTGCAGCAAGCGCGGCGCGCTGCATCGGGACCTGTGCATACAATGCCTCGGCGCATTCCCACTAATCGACCGCCCTTGCCCCGCCTGCGCGTTGCCATTACCCCCCGACGCCCCGGCGGGCAGCCTTTGCGGCGCATGCGTCGGCCACGAGCGGCGCTTTGCGCGGACAGTGGCGGCATTCACGTACGCCGAGCCGGTCAGCACGCTGATCGCCGCGTTCAAATACCGGGCCGGCCTCCCGCAAGGCCGAGTCCTCGGCGACCTGCTGCTGCTGGACGTGCAGGCCCGATATACAGGCGCACGGATGCCCGAACTCCTCCTCCCGGTGCCGCTGCACCCCACGCGCCTGCGGGAACGCGGCTTCAACCAGGCACTCGTGCTCGCGCGGCAACTCGGCTCGTGCCTGCGGATACCAGTCGTCGCCGAGGCGCTTGCGCGCTCTTGCCACACACCGCCGCAGCGAGGCCTCAGTGCGGCCGAACGCAAACACAACCTGCGCGGCGCCTTTGCGCTACAGGGTAACCTCGCAGCGTACGGTGCGATCGCGCTGGTCGACGACGTCGTCACGACAATGAGCACGATGCGCGAGATCGCGCGCGTGCTGTGGCGCGCCCATCCGCAGCTCGAGCTGCACGTGTGGTGCATAGCACGCGCCTGACCGGACGCGGCGCGAATCGCGCATGGTCATGGCGGACGGCACAACAGGCCGCCGGCGCCAGCTTGTAATCCCCCCCGACACTGTATTTACTTGCCGCCTCGCTTCGCCCAGCCCCGCGTCAGATCAACTCGATCAATGCTCGACCTCGACTTCGACAAACAGCACCTCTGGCATCCGTACACCTCGATGCACGACCCGCTGCGCGTGTATCCGGTGGTCGGCGCGCGGGGCGTACATTTGCAACTCGAAAGCGGCGCGGCGCTGATCGATGGCATGGCCTCGTGGTGGAGCGCGATCCACGGTTACCGGCATCCGGTGCTCGACGCGGCCGTGAAGGCGCAGCTCGACTCGATGGCGCACGTGATGTTCGGCGGTATCACGCACGGCCCGGCGATCGAACTCGGCAAGCGGCTCGTGGCACTGGCGCCGCCAGGACTGACGCAGGTGTTCCTGTGCGACTCGGGTTCCGTCAGCGTCGAAGTCGCCATCAAGATGGCGCTGCAGTACTGGATAAGCCGCGGGCAGCCCGCGAAGCATCGCCTGCTGACAATTCGCAAGGGCTACCACGGCGATACCTTCGCCGCGATGTCGGTGTGCGATCCGGTGACGGGCATGCACCATCTATTCAGTAGCGCACTGCAGCAACAGTTCTTCGTCGGCGAGCCGCAAACGCGCTTCGGCCAGCCGATGCCCGAGGCGGAACTGGACGGCATGCGCGCGACGCTCGCCGCCCATGCACATGAAATCGCCGCGGTGATCCTCGAACCGATCGTGCAGGGCGCCGGCCGCATGTTTTTCTACTCGGCGGACTATCTGCGCCAGCTGCGCACGCTGTGCGACGAATTCGACGTGCTGCTGGTCGCCGATGAAATCGCGACTGGCTTCGGCCGCAGCGGCACGATGTTCGCGTGCGAACACGCCGGCATCACGCCCGACATCCTGTGCCTCGGCAAGGCACTGACCGGCGGTTACATGACACTCGCCGCGACGCTCTGCACGCAAAATGTCAGCACGGCTATCTCGCGCGACGGCGGCGTCTTCATGCACGGTCCGACCTTCATGGCGAATCCACTGGCCTGCGCGACGGCCGTCGCCAGCATCGACCTGCTCGTGCAATCGCCGTGGCAACAGCGCATCGGCGCGATCGAAGCACAGCTGCGCCGCGAGCTCGAGCCCTGCCGCGATCTCGCGTCCGTTGCCGACGTGCGCGTGCTCGGCGCGATCGGTGTCGTCGAAATGAAAAGCGCCGTCGACATGGCGCAGGCCCAGCACTTCTTCGTCGAACGCGGCGTATGGCTGCGGCCCTTCGGCAGGCTCGTTTACCTGATGCCGCCGTATGTCATCACGCCGGATGAACTGGGCACGCTGACGGCCGCGATTCATGCCTTTGCGGCAGCGTCGACCTGATGTGGGCGACTGCCTTCCCTTGCCGCGGCATCAGCCTCATGCTGCATGCCGCAATCCCTCCTTTCGCAGCTTCGAGGTAACGATGGCGCTTGGCGCGACGATGTACGTCTTCAATGTGGAACTGGCCGATTCGGATCGCGGCGTGTACGAAACGCTCGAAATCCGCGCGGCGCAGCATCCGTCGGAAGCGCCCGACTACCTGCTGACGCGCCTGCTCGCGTACTGCCTCGAATACACCGACGGCATCGGATTCTCGAAAGGCCTGTCCGATCCCGATGAACCGACCGTGTTCGTGCGCGACCTCACCGGCGCGCTGCAGCTGTGGATAGAGATCGGCACGCCCGATGCCGACCGTGTGCATCGGGCAAGCAAGGCGGCGCCGCGTGTCGTCATCTATTGCCACAAGGATGCGGAATTGCTGGCGTCGAAGCTCGCCAGCGAGAAGATCCACCGGATCGAGGCGCTGGAGCTGTATGCGTTCGACCGGGTTTTCCTGGCCGAGCTCGTGCGGAAGCTCGACCGTCGCATGAAAATCACGCTGACGGTCGCGGAGCGGCACCTTTATTTGACGGTGGGGGATGAGACTTTGTCGTCGGTGGTCGAGCGGGTGCATGTGGGCTGAGTGGGATGCGCGGCACCCATTGCAGTCCGGCCGGAGGAATGCTCCCGGATGGAGGCGGATTTGAAACCCTGAATGGGCTCCGACCCGGCGGCCGGCCGGCACCTCCGAACCGCTTGGTTTGCCCGCCTGCGGCGGCTAGAATAGCGGCCACTTTTTTGCCTACCGAAACCAAACCTTCATAGGAAGCCCGCTGTGTCCAACGATACCCAGAACATCCTGAAGTTCCTCGAAAACACCTCGGT
>DASWWP010000170.1:0-7583 GCA_036405915.1 Pseudomonadales bacterium | reverse complement strand
GCGTTTCACTGCCCGGCAGCAGCAGTGAGCTCAGGATGCTGAGGATCGCGAGCGGAAAGAGGGCGAGGAACAGGTTGTCGAGCGGTTTCCTGAGGCTGCTGAGCACGACGATCAACGCGATCGTCCAGCTGAACAGCGTCGCGATCTTGAAGAAGCCGAAGTCATAACCACCGTCGATCGCGATGACCTGCACGACGTTGACGAGGTGCACGGCGAGCGCCAGCACTGCGAACAGCAGCACCCTGCGACGCTGCACGTCGTGTTCGCTGCCGCTGCGCGGTTGCAGCAGGTCGCGGCCCTGCAAAAGGGTGCCGAGTGAGTAAAAGATGACGGCGAACAGGCCGGAGACGGTGGCGAGCATGGCCGCAGTGTCTCACATGAGCCAAAGCCGATAAAAGCCTGTTGACCCTATGTTCCGCACTGGCCATTGGATAGAATCCGCGGCCTCTTGCAGCATTCGGTAACGAGTCCATGTTCGAATCCCTGACAGAACAACTTTCCCAGACCCTGCGCGCGCTTGGCGGCAAGGCGCGGCTCTCGGAAGACAACATCCAGGACAGCCTGCGCGAAGTGCGCAAGGCACTGCTGGAGGCCGACGTCGCGCTGCCTGTCGTCAAGGATTTCATCGAGCAGGTGAAACTGCGCGCGCTTGGCCAGGAAGTCAGTCGCAGCCTGAGTCCGGGCCAGGCCTTCATCAAGATCGTGCAGGCCGAACTGCAGATGCTGATGGGCAACGAGAACAGCGCGCTGGACCTGCGCGCGACGCCGCCAGCCGTCATCCTCATGGCCGGCCTGCAGGGCGCCGGTAAAACGACGACGGTCGCCAAGCTCGCGCTGCTGTTGAAGAACCGCGACAAGAAGTCCGTGATGGTTGCGAGCGCCGACGTCTATCGCCCGGCCGCGATCAAGCAGCTGGAAACGCTGGCAGCGGAAGCCGGCGTCGAATTCTTCCCGAGCGACACGAGCCAGAAACCGGCCGACATCGCGCGTGGCGCGATCGACGCGGCGAAGCGCAAGTTCGTCGACGTGCTGTTCCTGGACACCGCCGGCCGCCTCGCGATCGACGAGGCGATGATGGCCGAGATCAAGGCCCTTCATGATGTCGCGAAGCCGGTGGAAACGCTGTTCGTCGTCGACGCAATGACGGGCCAGGATGCCGCGAACACCGCACGGGCCTTTAACGAAGCGCTGCCGCTGACCGGCGTCATCCTGACGAAGACCGATGGCGACGCGCGCGGCGGCGCCGCGCTGTCCGTGCGCCAGATCACCGGCAAACCGATCAAGTTCCTCGGCATCGGCGAGAAGATCGACGGCCTCGAACCGTTCTACCCGGACCGCATAGCCTCGCGCATCCTCGGCATGGGCGACGTCCTGTCGCTGATCGAGGATGTCGAGAAGAAGGTCGACAAGGCGAAGGCGGAGAAGCTCGCCAGCAAGATCAAGAAGGGCGAACGCTTCGACCTGCAGGATTTCAAGGAACAGCTCGAACAGATGCGCAACATGGGCGGCCTCAGCAACCTGCTCGACAAGCTGCCGGGCATGGGCGACATGGCGAAGTCGGCGGCGAGCACGGTGGGCGACAAGAACTTCGTCCGCATGGAAGCCATCATCAACTCGATGACGATGAAGGAGCGCCGCGACCCGGACATGCTGAACGGCTCGCGCAAACGCCGCATCACGCAGGGTTCGGGCACGACGCTGCAGGACCTCAATCGCCTGATCAAGCAGCACAAGCAGATGCAGAAAGTCATGAAAAAGATGAAGGGCGGCGGTCTCGCAAACATGATGCGTGGCATGGGTGGCGGCAAACTGCCTCCCGGCGGCATGCCGCCTGGCGGACGCTTCCCCGGGTTCTGAACGGACCACGCTGGCGCCCGGCCGGATCGCATGTCGTCGTGCTTTGTGATGCACGTTAATAGAGGACGCTGGAGCCCGGGCGTCGCCTTGGTGACGATAAAGTTCCCAAGTTCCTGATTTTCCCTTAGAATGGCGCCCTTTTTTCCGGCCCCCAACGTAACAGCGTCAGGGTCCGGGACGAACGAGGGTTGGGGCGCAGCTTGCCGCAACCCGGTTCATGCAGTTCCTATTTTGGTTTTAGTCAACGGATACAAAGACTTATGGTGACGATCAGGCTTGCACGCGGTGGCAGCAAGAAAAATCCTTATTACTACGTAACGGTTACCGATAGCCGCAAGGCGCTGACCGGCCGTTTCATCGAGCGCGTGGGTTTCTACAACCCGCTGGCCCGTGGCAAGGAAGAAAAGCTGCGCATCGACCTCGAGCGCGTGAAGTACTGGCAGGGCCACGGCGCCACGCCGAGCCCGCGCGTTGCGAAGCTGCTGTCGGATTACTCCGCTGCACCCGTTGCCGCCTGACCGGCGGCTCCGGCTGACGTGACATGCCTGACCACTCGCCTGACGGCCTGGCCGAGAAAGCGAACAGCATGACGCAGAAGCCGGACTGGTCTGCAACACACGTAGTCATGGGGCGCATCGGCGCCCCATACGGCATCAAGGGCTGGGTGAAACTGATTTCGTTCACCGATCCCGCCGACAACCTGCTGGATTACGCGCAGTTCTGGATTGCCGACGGCGCGTCCCTCAGGGAGATCGAAATCGATGAGGCCAGGCCACAGGGCGATGCCCTGGTGGGGCACATCAAGGGCTGCGACGTCAGGGAAGAGACACGCGCGTTCACCGGGCTCGACCTGCTGGTGCCGAAGGCGGAATTGCCTGAGCTCGACGAAGGGTATTACTGGCACGAGCTCGAAGGTTTGCGTGTCTTGAATCTCGACGGCGAGGACCTCGGCGTCGTGGACCACCTGCTGGCCACCGGCGCGAACGACGTACTCGTCGTGCGTGGTGATGAAGCCAGCATCGATCGCACGGAACGCCTGCTGCCGTATGTCGACGAGCAGGTCGTGAAGGAAATTGACCTCGACGCGCGCGTAATGCGTGTGGACTGGGGTCGCGACTGGTAGTGACCGCGACTCGAAGAGTCGTACGAATTGAAAGCGAACAGGCAGCGCGAACATGCAGGCGGGTATCGTGACACTGTTCCCCGGCATGTTCAGTGCCCTGAGCGAGTACGGCATTACCGGCCGCGCGCTCAGGCAAGGTTTGGTGCAGTTGCAGTACTGGAGTCCGCGTGACTATGCCCATGACCGGCATCGCACGGTGGACGACAGGCCCTACGGCGGCGGTCCCGGCATGTTGATGAAGACCGGCCCCGTCAGCGCAGCGATCCGCGCGGCGAAGGCCGCGCTGCCAGCGGAGGCGAAGGTGGTCTACCTGAGTCCGCAGGGCCGGCCGCTGACGCAGGCCATTGTCCAGGACCTGGCTGCGCGGCAGGGCATCGTATTGCTCTGCGGACGTTATGAAGGTGTCGACGAGCGCGTGATTACGACGCTCGTCGACGAAGAGATATCGCTGGGTGATTTCGTGCTCAGCGGCGGGGAACTGGCGGCGATGGCGCTGCTGGACGCGGTGATCAGGTTGCTGCCCGGTGCACTGGGCGATGCCGGTTCCGCAGCAGCCGATTCGTTTGCGGATGAAGGCGGGCTCAGCCTGCTGGACCATCCGCAGTACACGCGGCCTGAAGTGTTCGAAGGGCAGGAAGTGCCGGCCGTGCTTTTGAGCGGCGACCATGCGCGCATCGCGCGCTGGCGTTTGCAGCAGCGGCTCGGCGCCACCTGGCGCAAGCGTCCGGATTTGCTGAAGGACCTGAGCGCGGAGCAGCACCGGCTGCTCCAGGATTACATAGACGAGTACGAACGCGGTAAGTAACAGAACGAGAGCCGCAACCAGGAATAACGGCATTTAATTTATTCGGATCTTCCGGTCCGATTGGTGGAGCAACGCAATGAGCAGCAGAAACAAGATCATCCAGAAAGTGGAACAGGCGCAGCTGAAGACGAACGTCCCTGAGTTCAGCCCCGGCGACACCGTCGTCGTTCAGGTGCGTATCCAGGAAGGCGACCGCGAGCGCCTGCAGGCCTACGAAGGCGTCGTGATCGGAATCCGTAACCGTGGTCTCGGTTCGGCCTTCACGGTGCGCAAGATGTCGCACGGCGTCGGCGTCGAGCGTACGTTCCAGACGCACAGCCACCAGGTCGAAAGCATCCAGCTGAAACGCCGCGGCGACGTGCGCCAGGCCAAGCTGTACTACCTGCGCGACCTCGAAGGCAAGAAAGCCCGCATCACCGAGAAGCTCGACAAGAAGACCGAAAAAGCCGAGTAATTCCGGCAGCAAGGCACACTTGTACAGGCTGCACTGCTGCAATACAGTGCAGCCTGTCGTGTTTCAGGGCCTCGCAATTTCCAGCATTTTTGCGGTCCCTGTTGCGTTCCCATTGTTAGACGCGAGATCTTCCGCCAGCATTTCGGAAAACAGGAGCAGCCATGCGCATCGTTGTCCTCGTCAGGTCGCTGTTAACCACGCTGTTCGCGCAGTTGCTGTTCACCGCGCTTCCGGCAATCGCCGATGACACGGGCGATGCGGCCGAGATCGCAGCGATCCGCACGCTGCTGGCGACCACGCAGGAAGGCATGCAGGTCGGCGACATCGTGCTGAGCCCGATCGGCCTGTACGAAGTCAGCATCCAGAACGGCCAGTCCATCTACGTGTCGCGCGACGCGAAATTCCTGATCCCCGGCGACCTGTACGAAGCGCGCGAGCAGGGCCTCGTGAATATCGGTGAAGAACGCCGTAACGTGATCCGCCGCGACCGCATCGCGGCGCTCGACGAAAAGGACATGATCGTGTTTGCGCCGGAAGGCGAGCGCAAGGCGACTGTCACCGTATTCACCGACGTCGACTGCCCCTACTGCCGCAAGCTGCACGCCGAGATCGAAGCGCTTAACGCTTACGGCATCGCCGTGCGTTACCTCGCATTCCCGCGCACCGGACTCAATACCGAAACGCACGCGAAGATGATTTCCACGTGGTGCGCCGACGATCCGAGAGCAATGATGACGGCTGCCAAACGCGGCGCGGACGTGCCGACGGCGGACTGCGCAAATCCGGTTGCGAACCAGTACCAGCTTGGCCGCGAAGTCGGCGTCACCGGCACGCCGGCGCTCGTCTTCGACGACGGCACGATCATGCCCGGTTACGTCGAAGCGGATACGCTCGCCAGCTTCCTGCTCGGCAACACGCCGCAGTAAACAAGCTACGAGCGCAGCCCACCCACGAATGGCGCGCCGGCAACGAGCGCGCCGCAACCAATTGCCAACCAGTGGCCAACCAGTAGAAGTACGGTAATGAAACCCATCAACATCGGCATTTGTGGCCTCGGCACCGTTGGCTACGGCAGCTTCACGGTCCTGAAGAACAACAGCAGCGAAATCTCGCGCCGCGTCGGCACCGATGTCGTCGTGTCGCACATCGGCGCGCGCCGGCTGCGTCCTGGCCAGGACATCGGCAAGGTGAAGAAAAGCGCCGACGTATTCGCCGTCGTCGACGATCCGGAAGTCGACATCGTGCTCGAGCTGATGGGCGGCATCGACGTCGCGAAGCCGCTCGTGCTGAAGGCGATCGCGAACGGCAAGCATGTCGTGACGGCCAACAAGGCGCTGATCGCGAAGCATGGCAACGAGATCTTCGCCGCGGCCGCCGCGAAAAACGTCATTGTCGCGTACGAAGCCTCCGTGGCCGGCGGCATTCCGATCATCAAGGCGATTCGCGAAGGCCTTGCCGGCAACAGCATCCAGTGGCTAATGGGGATCATCAACGGCACCGGCAACTTCATCCTGACCGAAATGCGCGAGAAGGGGCGTGCCTTCGCCGATGTGCTGAAGGAAGCGCAGGCGCTCGGCTATGCCGAAGCCGACCCGACCTTCGACATCGAAGGCATCGACGCCGCGCACAAGCTGACTATCCTCGCGTCGATCGCGTTCGGCATCCCGCTGCAGTTCGAGAAGACCTATACCGAAGGCATTTCGCGCATCACGCAGGAAGACATCCGCTACGCCGACGAGCTCGGCTACCGCATCAAGCACCTCGGCATCAGCCGCAAGACGGACAAGGGCATCGAGCTGCGCGTGCATCCGACGCTGATCGACGAAGACAGCATCATCGCGAACGTGAACGGCGTCATGAACGCCGTGATGGTGAACGGTGACGCCGTCGGTTCGACGCTCTACTACGGCGCTGGCGCCGGTGCCGGCCCGACGGCTTCGGCCGTGGTTGCCGACATCATCGACACCGCGCGCATGATCGCGACTCCGGAAAGCGGCGTGCCGGCGCTCGCCTTCCGCGACAGCCTGACCGACATGCCTATCCTGCCGATGAGCGACGTCGTCAGCGCGTATTACCTGCGCATCACGGCCGTAGACAAGCCGGGTGTGCTGGCCGACATCACCGAAATCCTCGGCGATCGCGGCATCAGCATCGAAGCGATCATCCAGAAGGAACCGCGCGGCGCCGATGCGGCGAGCCAGCGCGTACCGGTCATCATCCTCACGCGCGAGATCCGCGAAGCCGTGATGGACGATGCCATCGCGCAGATCGAGAAGCTCGACGCGATCGCCGGCCACATCATGCGCATCCGCGTATACAAACTGGAGGACTGAGCCATGCGTTACATCAGCACGCGCGGCCAGGCGCCGGCTGCTTCATTCGAAGACGTCGTGCTGACCGGCCTCGCGCCGGACGGCGGCCTCTACATCCCGGAAACCATTCCCGCCGTTTCGCGCGCGCAACTTGATGCCTGGTCGAAACTGTCGTACAGCGAACTTGCCTTCGAAGTGATTCGCCTGTTCGTTGCCGGTGCGATTCCCGACGACAAGCTGAAGGACATGATCGATGCGAGCTACGCGACGTTCTCGCATCCGGAAGTCACGCCGGTTTCGCACCTGTATGACAACAAGTGGGTGCTCGAGCTTTATCACGGGCCCACGCTGGCCTTCAAGGACGTAGCGCTGCAGCTGCTAGGCCGCCTGCTCGACTACTTCCTCGAAAAGCGCCAGCAGCACGTCGCGATTCTCGGCGCAACCTCGGGAGACACCGGCTCCGCCGCACTCGAAGGCTGCAAGCACTGCAGGTTCGTCGACCTGTTCATCCTGCATCCGTACCAGCGTGTCTCCGACGTACAGCGTTTGCAGATGACGACGGTGCAGGGCGCGAACGTCAACAACATCGCGCTGCGCGGCAATTTCGACGACTGCCAGCAGATCGTGAAGCAGGCCTTCGCCGACCAGAGCTTCCTGCCGCCTGGCTACCAGCTCGTCGCCGTCAACTCGATCAACTTCGCGCGCATCATGGCGCAGATCGTGTATTACTTTTACGCGGGCCTGAAATTCCTCGGGAAGGCGCCAGCGGTGTCGTTCTCTGTGCCGACCGGCAACTTCGGCGACATTTACGCCGGCTACCTCGCCAAGAAGATGGGCCTGCCGATCCGGCAGCTCATCGTCGCGACGAACCGCAACGACATCCTGCACCGCTGCATCAGCGGCAACGACTACAGCAAGGGCACGCTCGAGCCGACGCTGTCGCCGAGCATGGACATCATGGTCAGCAGCAACTTCGAACGGTTCCTGTACGACGCGTTCGAAAGCGACACGCGGCGCGTTTCGGAATTCGTG
>DASWWP010000169.1:0-21541 GCA_036405915.1 Pseudomonadales bacterium | reverse complement strand
TTCGTACGTCAGCAGCATGTCGCGGCGCCTGCAGGAATATCCGGTGCAGGAGCTCATCACGGCGGCCTATACGTACCAGGACTTCGCGCCGGAACTTCTCGAACAGGTCTTCGACGAGCTGCGCCCCGAGAACATGCTCGTCACGCTGACGTCGCGCACCGTGGAAGGTGACCGCGTCGATCCGCTGTTCGGTACGGAGTACAGCTTCGCGCCGATCGCACCCGAGCGTATCGCGCGCTGGCGGCAGGTGCCGCGGGAAACGTCCCTCGCGCTGAACACGCCGAACCCCTTCCTGCCCGAGATGCTGGAGATCAAGCCCTTCGCCGGCACGCCGCAACCGGCCGGCGTGCCGAGCGCAGCGTCGAAACCCGACCTGATCGTGGATGACGGCGGCGTGCGCCTGTGGTTCAAGCAGGACAACGAATTCCTGATTCCGCGCGCGAACTTTTCCGTATACGCGATGACGCCGCTGTTCGGCGACAACCTGAGAAATTCCCTGCTTTCGAGTTTCGCCGTGAGCCTCGTGAACGACCAGCTGAACGAGTATTCGTACCCGGTGAACCTCGCTGGCGCGTCGTTTGGCATTGCGCATCGCTCGCGTGGCTACACGCTGTCCGTCAGCGGCTACACCGACAAGCAGACCGAATTGCTCGAGACGCTGCTGCAAACGCTTGTCGCGGCAGACTTCAGCGAGGAGCGCTTCGACATCATCCGCGCCGAGATGATCCGCGGCTGGCAGAACGCCGCGTTGCAGACGCCTTACGTGCGCCTGTTCCAGGAAGTACAGGCGCTGCTGATCAATCCGTACTGGTCGGAAGAGGAGCGCATTGCGGCGACGCAGGACATCACGCTTGCCGACGTCAAGGCCTTCGTACCCCGCATGCTCGAGAACCTGCGTCTCGAAGCCTTCTACCACGGCAACGTCGTGCAGGCCGACGCGCAGCAGATGCTGGACATCGTTACGCGTTACCTGCAGCCGTCGCCTGCCGTGGAGGCCCCGAGCTTCGGCACCGTAGTCAACCTGCCGGAAGAAACGCGCATCGTGCAGGAGCTCGAGATCCCGCACGATGACTCGGCGATCGTGATCTACGTGCAGGGCGAAGACGACAGTTTGAAAACGCGCGCGACGATCACGCTGCTTGCCACGCTGCTGCGCACGCCGTTCTACGACACGCTGCGCACCGAGCAGCAGCTCGGTTATATCGTCAATGCCGGCACGCTGCCGATCCTGAAGACGAACGGCCTCGTCATGTACATAGAATCGCCGAATGCCGATCCGCTGCGCCTCGAAGCGAGCATCGACGCCTTCCTCGCGGATTACGCGAATGACCTCGCAACGCTCGACCCGGCCGTGTTTGCGGCAACCAAGGCGGGCCTCGTCACCGACCTGCGCCAGCCGCCGCAGCGCCTGAACAGCCTCAGCGCGCGCTACTGGAGCGACATCCTGATCGAGGAGTACGACGAGGATTCGACATTGCAGATGGCCGACGCGATCGAGGCATTGACGCTCAGTGACGTGTCGGCCTGGTATGCCGCACGCGTCGCGCAGCCGGATGCGGGCCGCCTCGTCGCGCGTTCCGCCGGCCGGCCGCAGCAGCAGACTTTCGTCGCTGCGCGCGACGAAGCGGACGACACGCTGGTCATGGACGACGGCAACGAAGACTACCTGCCGTTCAAGCAACAGGCGGAACAGTTCGAGTTCTGACGTGCGTCGCCTCGACGAACATCCCTTTTATGGCTTCGCAATGGCGCTGCTAACGGCGCTGATGTGGGGCGTGTTGCCGGTCGTGTTCACGTTGCTGCGCGGTGGACCGGACGTGAAGGCGGTGACATGGGTGCGCTTCGCCTTTTCTGCGCTCGTCGTGTGGCTGTTCCTGTGGCAGCGCGGAAAACTTCCCGCGCTCGCCAGCTGGCAGTGGCGCGACTGGCTGACGCTGGGCTTCGCGGTCTTCTTCCTCGCCGGAAATTTCATCCTGTACCTGCTCGGGCTCGAGCTGATCAGTCCCGAGGCCACCGCGGTGATGATCCAGCTTGCGCCGTTCATCCTGATGTTCGGCAGCGTGTTCATCTACGGCGAACGCTTTGCGCCGATCGAATGGATCGGCGCGGCTGTGTTGTTCGTCGGCCTCGTGATGTTCTTCAACGACCGTCTTGCGCTGCTGCTGCAGGCACTGACGGCGGAAACGCTCGGCATCCTGTACATCCTGTTCGCCGCGGTTTCGTGGGGCATCTATGGCCTGCTGCAGAAGCCGTTGCTGCGGAAGACCGGCTCCGTAGAGCTGACGCTGCTGATGTACGGCGGCGGTGCGCTGATGCTGTTGCCCGTGAGCGCCGCGTCCACCTTGCTGGACATGAACGCCGTGCAGGGCGCAGCCGTGTTGTTCGGTTGCCTGAACATGGTGATCGGCTATGGCGCGTTCACCGAGGCGCTGCGCGTGTGGCAGGGTGCGAAGGTCAGCGCGGTCATCGCGCTGGCGCCGATCATCACGATCGCGTGCATGCAGCTGGCCGTGCTGCTATGGCCTGGGCATTTCGCAAGCAGCGGGCTGAATCTGTGGGCCTATGTCGGCGCGGCGCTCGTTGTATGCGGCTCGATGCTCGCCGCGCTCGGCAAGCAGAAGAAACGGGCACCGTTGCCGTCGCCGCCGTCCGACTGATGGATGCCGGAGTCATGCTGACTCCGGCCGATCATCAACGGGAACCGGCGATCTTGTCGGATGGATGATTGATGCCGTCGAGGATCGGCACGGCGCCGAGTTCGAAGGGATTCACGCCGTCGAGGCAGGCGACGTTGTAGGCATACTGGTCCGGATTCGAGCGGCGGCGGTGGTGGGTGTAGATGCCGCAAATGGAACAGAAGTAATGCTTTGCCGTGCGTGTGTTGAACTGATAGACGCGCAGCACGTTATGGCCCTTCACGACCTTCAGCCTGTCGATCGAAACCGACGCCGCGATCGCACCGCGCCGGCGGCACATCGAACAGTCACAGCGTCGCGGTTCTTCGATGCCGTCGGGCAGCAACAATTCGAGTTCGACTGCGCCGCAATGACACGATGCGCGGTGCTTCTCCCTGATCACGGTTGCGCCGACCTGCTTGATCATGCCCTGATGCACTCCTCTCCGTTTTTCTGTTTTCGCGGCAGTATGTCAGTGCATTTCAGAAATCTCCAAGGAAAAACTCCTCATTTCTCCCTCGGGTAAAGTTCGGCTTGTGAAGGAGTCAACGGGTGCAATGCGACGTCGTCCGCACTACGTCAATACGGCTTTCCGTCCTTGTGCAGCGGGTCCCAGCCACCATCCGCGCGGCGCACGAGCTGCAGGTCGTCGTACGGATAGACAACCTCGTCGCGGTCGCTGCGACTGCCGACTTCGATATAGCTGGCCGGTTCGGTCGATTCGTTCACGAGTCGGTGCGCAACACCGTTGCCGGCCTTGAAGCCATAGCAGTCGCCCGCCTGAAGTGTCTGCGCTTCGTCGTCGAGGAACAGCGTCAACGAGCCGTGGACGACGTAGATGAATTCATCCTCGTGCGTGTGATAGTGCGACAGCGCCGATGCGGAGCCCGGTGCGAGTTCCGTGAGGTTCACGCCGAAGTGCTCTAGCCCGAACTGCTCGCCGAGGCGGCGGCGCAGCCGGCCCGTCACGCGTTCGGCGAATGGCGAGGGGTACAGGGTCTTGCCGCGCACGGCGGGGACGGATGTTGCGGCGAGCGCCGGGGCAGGTCGTTTCACTTCCTGCGCGTTTTCCTGTGATCTATCCGATGGCTCCATAGGTTGCGTCCTGTTCAAGTTGGTGCGCGTGACGCGTCATCCCGATTAGGAAAAGCTCCCGATTATCAGCCTCTGTGGTGCCACTCCCAGACAACCCCGTCGTCGGGATGTTCTAATTCACCAAACAGTTCGAAACCGTTTTTCTCGAGGATGGACGTCGACGCGCTTTTTTCCGGCAGCGTTTGCGCCGCGATGATAACAGCCGGCTGCGCGTGCCTGGCAAGCGACACGAGTTCGCGCGTCATCTGCGTACCGATGCCGCGGCCCTGGTATTCGGGAAAAGTCTGGCAGGCTATTTCCACGCGATTGGAGTTCGGCGGCGACTTGAACGCACACATGCCCACGTAGGCGTTGTCGTTCAGCGCGAGGTAGCCGATCCACGGCGTGACGAAGCCTTCACGCGCATACAGCGCCGACATCAGCAGCACGATGTCGCGCGCGACGATGCCGACGGCGGGCGAGCCCGCGGCCGGTGTACCGAAGCGTGTGATTTCGACGAGTTTCAGCCCGCTTGTATGCATGCAGCCTCGTTCCGGGGTTGCAAAGGGGTTATCCACTAGCCCTATAACGGCTGGTTTGTGAAAAAACCGGACTGAAAATTTATTGCTACGAATAAAGAAAGTGCTAAATCCGGCGGCGTTGCTGCCGAAATACCTGCTGGCGAACGCCAGCCCTGATGCGTTTGCCGCATGACGGCGACGGGGAGTCTGTGTCGTTGAGTATCAAAGATGTCTGGACCTTCGAACTGATGGAGCGGATGTTCGCGAGCAGTGGGCTTGGCCTGTTGCTCGTGGCCGCGGATGGCCGGCTGCTGGACGTCAATCCCACCTTCTGCGACAAGCTCGGCTACACGCGCGACGAGCTGCTGCAGATGAACGTTTCGGACCTGACTCACCCCGATGACCTCGCGATGACCTCGCACCTGTTCCAGCACTTCGGCGAGAGGAATCGTGTCAACATCTTCGAGAAGCGCTACCTGCATCGCAACGGCAACGCGCTGTGGTTCAAGATGCGCTCGGAGCCGGTCGAAGCGGATGACAGCGCGAACCAGCCGCATCGCATCGTGATGGTGGAAGACATCACGCGCGAGAAACTTGATGAGATCAATCTCGAATTGATGGCCGCGATCACCGAGTCTTCGGACGATGCCGTGTTCCGCACCGACACCGAAGGCCGCATCCAGTTCTGGGGCAAGGGCGCCGAACGGCTGTATGGCTATACCGCAGCCGAGGTCATCGGCAGGCCGGCGACCTTCCTCGCGAGCGAACAGGACGATCCCACGCTGCGCTCGGTGCCCGAACGAATCGCGCGCGGCGAAGTCGTCATCGATCCTGATGCGATCACCGTGCACAAGGACGGACGCCTGCTCGAAATCTCCGCGTTGATCTTCCCGATCCGGCAGCGCGACGGCACCTTCGCCGGCGTGGCCGCCGTGCACCGCGACATCAGCGCATTCAAGCAGCTGCAGATCGAACTGCGGCATTCCCAGCGTCTCGAAACCGCGGGCCTGCTGGCCGGCGGAGTCGCCCATGATTTCAACAACATCATCACGGTGATCAAGGGCGCAGGTTACCTGCTTGCCGAAGAACTGCCCGTGACTGCAACGACGAGCGCGCACCTGCAACTGATCGATCGCGCAGCCGAACGCGCCGCGCGGTTGACGCGCCAGCTGCTCGCATTCAGCCGCAAGCAGAAGGTCACGCCGGTGGTGCTCGATCCGAACGAACACCTGCGCGAGAGTGTCACGTTGCTCACGCGCACGCTCGGCGACGACATCCTGTTGCAGACCGATTTCTCGTCGAGCTGGCTCGTGCGCGAAGACATCACGCAGTTCGAACAGGTCCTGCTGAACCTCGCGGTGAATGCGCGCCATGCGATGCCGAAGGGCGGCGTGCTGACGATCCGCACGCGCGACGTGACGATCACCGATGGCCACAAGTTCGACAGCTCCGCGAAGCTGCGTTACACGCCGACGCCACTGAAGCCTGGTTCATATGTATTGCTGAGCGTGGCCGACACCGGTGTGGGCATGGAGCGCGCCACGCTCGAGCGCATCTTCGATCCATTCTTCACGACGCGTGAAAACGGCGAGGGCGCGGGACTCGGGCTTTCGGTCGTCTACGGCATCGTTACGCAGGTGGGCGGGGGCATCAGCGTGCTGACGCAGCGCGGCTTCGGTTCCGAATTCCAGATCTACCTCCCGCGCACCGAAAGCCGGCTCGAGCGCAGCGTCGAGCCACCCGCGCCTGCATTGCGCAAGCACGGCGGCCGCATCCTCGTGCTCGAGGATGACGACACCGTGCGCATGCTGACGAGTTCGCTGCTGAAGGGAGCGGGTTACACCGTGGCCGAAGCCGCGAATCCGCGCGTGGTGCTCAGTGGCAACGTGAGCGGCGAATTCGACCTCGTACTGTCTGACGTCATGATGCCGGAGATGAGCGGTCCGGAATTCTCGGAAGTGTGGCTCGCGCGGCATCCGCGGGCGAAGTTCCTGTTCATGTCAGGCTATTTCGACAGCCAGACACTGAACGACAAGCTCACCGGCAAGACGCTGATCCAGAAACCCTTCAAGCCGGCCGACCTGTTACAGCAGGTGTCGCGCATCCTCGCGCGGGCCTAGTCCTGCAGTTGTTTCCGCCGCGAGGACCTCATGTCGCGGCATATCCCTTGCCCGGGCAGCGGAGCCGCTTTCGGCTCCGCATCACGCGGCGGGCTACTCAGAAGGCCGTCTTTCGCCCCCCGGATCGCGCGAGGGGAATAAAGTGTCCACTCGCCTGAAAAGCTCATCCTTTTATTTGCAAATAAGAATCATTCCCATTACGATTGTCGAGTCCGTTTAGACATCCTCAAGGAGAAGCCATGGAATCGCTCAATCCCATTCGCAGTCACAAGCATGCCGGCACTGCGTCGGCCAACATGAACAAGTCACTACTCGCGCTTGCACTGCTAGCGGCCCCGCTCGGCGTACAGGCCCAGCCTGGCCAGCAGCCGCCGCAGGAAGGGCAGGACGCCGAAGTCATCGACGTACTCGGCCGCGCCGGACGCATGCGCGTCGACGTGTCCGCCAACTCCAAATTCACGCGCTCGCTGCTCGATACGCCGCAAACCGTGCAGGTCGTCACGCAGGACATGCTGCGCGAGCAGGGCTCGATGTCGCTGATGGATGCCTTGCGCAACACGCCCGGCATCACGATGCAGCTCGGCGAAAACGGCAATACATCGGCCGGTGACACGTTCCAGATGCGCGGCTTCTCGACGTCCACTTCCACCTTCGTCGACGGCATCCGCGACCTCGGCGCCGTGAGCCGCGATGCTTTCAACCTCGAGCAGGTCGAAATCGCGAAGGGGCCTGCGGGCGCCGACGTAGGTCGCGGCGCGGCATCAGGCTATGTAAACCTGATAACGAAGCAGCCGGCACGCGATCTCGGAACCGCCGTGTCGGCAGGGTACGGCACTGCCGACAACAAGCGGGTGACCTTCGATACCGGCATGAACCTTGGCGCAACCGGCGCCGCGCGCCTGAACGTGCTGCTCGCCGAGGGCGGCGTCGCGAAGCGGGACGTCGTCGATAACCAGAACGTGTCCATCGCGCCATCCGTTGCATTCGGGCTCGGTACGGAGACGCGCATGTACGTGCTGTCGCAGCACGTCCGCCAGGACAACACGCCCGACGGCGGCATTCCCGCGGTGGGCCGCGCAGGCTACTCGGTGGTTCCCTCGTACACGGCAAGCGGCGTAACGACCGAAAACGACGCGACCCATGCGCTGGCCAATGCAATCAACCGCGCGCCGGCGGTCGACCGCGAAAACTTCTACGGCTGGACGGGCGACAACGAAGAAGTCGATGCCGACATGGTCACCGTGCGCATCGAACACGACCTCGGCCCGGACACCGTCATCCGCAACATCACGCGTGCAGGCACGACCGACATGCTGCGCGTGCTGAGCGGCAGCAACTCGCCTGTGGTGAATGCCAGTACGACGACGCCCGGCAATGCGCTCTATCTCGATCCGGGCGATCCGACTTCATGGGTCTTCGCGCCATCCCGCCAGGGCATCGACCGCACTGACGAGATCCTGACGAACCAGACCAGCTTCAACAGCACGATCGCGGCTGGCAGCGTCGAGCACGCCCTGACCGGCGGCGTTGAATTCATCTACGAGCGGCAGAAGTCGCGCAACTTCACGACGAATGCGATCACGATCAACGGCATCAGTTATGCGGCCGTCGAGAACCCGCCGGCGAATTTCTACGCTCCGGACCCCGACCTCGCGCGCGGCCTGCCGAATCTCAACGGCGTCACGTCGGATGGCAACACGACAACGGCGGCGATGTACCTGTTCGACAGCGTCGAGCTGAATCCGCAGTGGATCGTCAGCGCGGGGTTCCGTTATGAAAGCTACGAAACCGAAAGCGAAGGAACGGCGCTGACGAACAATGTCGTCACGCTGAATGCACCGCTGTCCGACGACGACGCCCTGTTCGGCTGGAAGGTCGGCGCCGTGTACAAGCCCGTCGACAATGGCAGCGTGTACGCCTCGTACGCGACGTCGCAGACACCGCCAGGCAGCGCGAACTTCCTGTTGTCGGCCGCGGCAGGCAACCAGAACAACTCGGCGCTCGATCCGCAGGAAACGGACAACGTCGAGCTCGGCACGAAGTGGCAGCTGTTCGACGAGATGCTGAACCTGTCGGCTGCCGTTTTCCGCACCGAGAACAGCAAGCAGGCCTCGTTCGACGACCTCGGCAATGCGCTGCAGATCGGCCGCACGCGCGTCGAAGGCATCGAGATCGCCGCCGTCGGCCAGATCACGAACTTCTGGCAGGTGTCGGCCGGCATCACGAAGATGGAAATCGACGTCGAGAACCAGCAGAGCAGCACGGGCGTGGATACCGTCGGCGTGCGCTGGACGCCGGAACTGTCGGCCACGCTGTGGACCTCGTACACCGCGGGCGACTTCACGGTCGGCGGCGGCGCGAGGTACATGGGAGACCAGGATCGCAACGTCACGGCGAGCACCGCCCCGAGCAGTGGCGTGGCCTCGATCCCATCGTACTGGGTGGCCGATGCAATGGCCGCATACCGCGTCAGCGACGAGGTCAACCTCCGCCTGAACCTGTACAACCTCACGGACGAGGAATACATCGAAACGCTGAACAACGGCGGCAACCGCCTGCGCCTCGGTCAGCCGCGATCGGTATGGCTGACGGGCGAATACCGTTTCTGAGGCCTGTCGATCGCGTGGGAGCGTCGCAGGCAGCTACGTCACGCCTGCGATCGCTCCGCTTCGAGAGCCTGGCCCGCCTGGCAGCGGGCGCGCGGTTTGTTGTGAATATCCAGAACATTCATTTTTTTCCGAAGGCATTCCCATGATGCTGCATGTGCCCGAAGTGCTTACCGGTGACGCGCTCGAGCAGCTGCGTACCGAGCTGCAGGCGACGTTGTCCGGCGGTGCATGGACGCAGGGTGCCGCGACGTCCGGAGAACAGGCCACCCAGCGCAAGCAGAACCGGCAACTGACGATAGCCTCGGCTGCCGGCGCGAAACTCGGGACGCTTGTGTCAGCGGCGCTGGAGCGACATCCGTTGTTCGTCTCCGCGGCATTGCCGCGCCACGTGCTGCCGCCGCTGTTCAACTGCTATGAAGGCGGCGGGCACTACGGCAATCATGTCGACAACGCGATCCAGCGCGATGCCACCAGCCACCTGCGAAGGCGCACGGACGTATCCGTCACGGTATTCCTCAGCAATCCAGCCGAGTACGACGGCGGCGAACTCGTCGTCGAGGACAGTTACGGCACGCATGACGTGAAACTGCCTGCCGGCGACGCGATCCTGTATCCGGCGACGAGCCTGCACCGCGTCGAACCGGTGACGCGCGGCACACGTCTCGCAGCCGTGACGTGGGTGCAGAGCATGGTGCGCGATGACTGGCGCAGGTCGATGCTGTTCGATCTCGACATGACGATCCTGCGTCTGCGGCAGAAACTCGGCGACAGCGAGGAACTGGTTGCGCTGACGAGCCACTACCACAACCTGCTGCGGCAATGGGCGGACCTGTGAGCCCGGCGGATACAGCTAACAGCGGATACTCGAATCCGGTGCAAACGACAGCCGATGGAACCGTGAAAGCCGCGGATACGCGTCCTGCAGTCCTGGCAAGCATTCCGCGGGACATCGCCTCCGCCAGCGATTACGAACGCTACGCACGCGCACGTCTCGACGACAATGCGTGGACCTTCCTGACGGCCGGTGCCGCCGACGAAGTCACGCTGCGCGACAACCGCGCCGCCTTCGACAGGATCAGGATGCGCAGCCGCGTACTGGGCAAGGTGCAGGGCGGACACACGCGCCTGGCGCTATTCGGCCAGCGTTTCGAACACCCGGTCTTCCTTGCGCCGATCGGTTACCAGAAGCTGTTTCACCCGGACGGCGAAGCGGCAAGCGCGCTCGCGGCGCGGGCGATGTCGGCACCGTTGATCGTCAGCACGCTTGCGACGACGCGGCTCGAGGAACTTGCCGCAACCGGTGCGACGCTGTGGTTCCAGCTGTACCTGCGTGCGCGGCGCGCCGACACGCTGAGCCTCGTGCGGCGCGCGGAGCAGTGCGGTTGCACTGCGCTGGTCGTGACGGTAGATGCGCCGCTTGCCGGCATACGCAACCGCGAGCAGCGTGCCGGGTTCCACCTGCCGCCAGGCATCGACGCGGTGAACCTCACGGATCTGCCGGGCACGCCGACGCAGGCGCTGCCGCCCGGTGCATGCGGGATATTCGAAGGCCTGCTAGCGAATGCGCCGACATGGGACGATGTCGCGTGGCTCGCGGCTAACAGCGCATTGCCGGTGATCGTCAAAGGCATCCTGCATCCGGCTGATGCCTTGCTCGCGATCGAGCATGGGGCGCGTGGCATCGTCGTCTCGAACCACGGCGGACGCATCCTCGATACCTTGCCGGCGAGCATCGATGCATTGCCGGACGTTGCGGCAGCCGTCGCCGGCCGCGTGCCGCTCTTGCTCGATGGCGGCATCCGGCGCGGTAGCGACGTGTTCAAGGCGATCGCGCTCGGCGCGCAGGCCGTGCTTGTCGGCCGGGCGTACGCGCATGCACTCGCCGCGGCAGGTTCGCTCGGCGTCGCGCATGTCATCCGCACGCTACGCGAAGAACTCGAAGTGTGCATGGCGCTCAATGGCTGTGCGACGCTGGACGCGATCGATGCCGCGACGCTGGTGAATCGCGGCATGTAAGCCGCCACTCAATGCAGCGCGGTCACGTGCTCGTAGCGCAGGATTTTACAGTGCCGCACCTACATCGCGAACTGATGGCCGGCACACAGCACCGACTACCGCCAGGCCTGTCATGAGGACATGCAGGCCTGCAGCACGATCCCCAAAGAAAGGTTGTTCTGCAACTTTTCGGCTTGTGCGGGATGTCCGTAAGACCGTACGGACATCCCGCCTTTTTACGGAATGGATACAGGGACTAAGCGTATGAGATCGAGCCTGGGTTTTCTCGTTACCGCGCTACTCGCCGCCTTCGTGGTCCTCGCGGCAGTGGCTCTCGCGGCGGCGCTATGAAGCCGCCTGGCGCACTGCATCGACGAGGCTAGCGCTGTGCGGCGTGTGCGTGCCAACGATGCCTGCACGTTGCAGCTTGCCGAGCACGCGGGAATTCGCTTCGCACAGCAATACCTTCACACCACGATTGGCGAGCTTCTTAGTGACTTCGCCGAGCGTACGCAGGCCGGTGGCATCGATGAACGGCACTCGGTGCAGCCGCAGGACGAGCGTCTTCGGATCCGTGTGCGTCTGCAACAGCGCGCGCTCGACGTTTTCGACGGCGCCGAAGAACATCGGTCCAGCCACCTCGAATACCAGCAGTCCATGCGGTAGCTGATCCATGCCGATGCGCTGCAGCACCACCTGCAGCGAATCGGCGTCGAGCGGATGCGTGTCGACGCTCTCCGCCATGCGCCGCAGGAACTGCAGTATCGCGAGCAGCACGCCAACGTTCACGGCGACGACCAGGTCGGCGAATACCGTCAACAGGAAGGTGATCAGCAGGATCGCGACATCGGCATGCGGCGCCGTCTTCACGAGATGCACGAAGTGGCGCGCCTCGCTCATGTTCCATGCGACGACGAACAGGATGGCCGCCAGCGCCGCGAGTGGAATGTGCGCGGCGAGCGGGGCGAGGAACAGCAGCACGGCGACGAGCGTAGCCGCATGCACGATGCCGGCGAGCGGACCGGTTGCACCGTTGCGTATGTTCGTCGCGGTGCGCGCGATCGCCCCGGTGGCCGCGAAACCGCCGAACAGCGGCGCAACGATGTTCGCGATGCCCTGGCCGACGAGCTCCTGGTTCGAGTCATGCTGCGTGCCCGCCATGCCGTCGGCGACGACGGCCGACAGCAGCGATTCGATCGCGCCGAGCAATGCGATCGTGAAGGCCGGGCCGAGCAGTGTGAGGATTTGCGTGAACGACAGGTCCGGAAGTGCGAGCGACGGCAGGCCGATAGGGATGCCGCCGAAGGCACTGCCGAGCGTCGCAATGCCGACGGGTTCGGCCCAGGCGACGTACAGCGTCGCCAGTGTCATTGCCACGAGCGGGCCGGGCACGCGCGCGAATGGCTTGATGCGCGGCGCATACAGCACGAGCAGCAGGCTGGCAGCGGCGAGGCAGACCGTCGGCACGTGCGCTTGCGGCAGGGCCTGCACGAGCAGCCAGAGTCGTTCGTGGAAATGCTCGGCTTCCACTGGCGGCAGGCCGAAAAAGTCACGCCACTGGCCGACGAAGATGATGATGCCAATGCCCGACGTGAAACCCACGATCACCGGTACCGGAATGAAGCGGATCACGCCCCCGATGCGCAACAGGCCCATCAGCAGGAGCATAAGGCCGGCCAGCAACGTTGCCACCTGCAGTCCGTCGATGCCGTATTTCGCCGTGACGCCTGCGAGGATCGCGACGAAGGCGCCAGTCGGACCGGCGATCTGCAGGCGACTGCCACCGAACATCGACACGAGTGCGCCGGCGACGATCGCGGTGTAGATGCCCTGTTCGGGCCGCGCGCCGCTCGCGATCGCAAAGGCCATCGCAAGCGGCAGCGCGACGACGCCGACGATCAGGCCGGCGACGAGGTTCGGTAACCAGTGGGCACGTGCGAAGAGGCCGGCACGCCGGGCTTCGAGCAGGGCAATCATGCAATCGATTCCGTTGGCAGGCTCGAATTCTACTGCGCTGCCACAGGCGGCGGCATGATCTGGCTCAATGTGGAGGTCGTTACCGGTGTTCGTGCTCAACGCAAACCATGCAGCACGAATACGCCGGCCACGTACGCAAGCAGTACGGCGACCGAATCCCAGCCGAGGTGCAGCACAGTGCGGTCACGGCGCTCGAGCATGCCGATGACGAAGAAGGACGTGAGCGCCAGAGCGAGTATCGCGCCGAAGGCCGCGAAGTTACCGGCTTCGAGCATCACCGGCCCGCCGGGATGCAGCGCGTCCACGAGCACGATGATCGTGACGTTGAACAGGTTCGTCCCGAAGATGTCGGAGATCGCCATGTCGTAGCGGCGCAGGCGCGTGGCCGCGATCACGGTGCTCCATTCCGGCAGCGACGTCGCGAACGCCAGGAAGATCGCGCCGAAGAAACTCGTGCCGAGGCCCGACTGTTCGGCAAGTCCTTCGCCTGTGCGGGCGAGGACGAAGCCCGCGACGAGGATGGCGGCGCCCGCGGCCGTCGTTTTCACGACGAGCGTTTGCAGCGATTCACCGCTCGTATTGCCCTCGTCGTCCTGCGCATGCTGGTCCTTGCCAGCGGCGAGCCATGCCCGATCCGTGTTGGATTTCGCGATGATGCGGATGGCGGCGAGGTACGTAGCAAGCATGATCCAGCTCCACGCGCCGATGCCCGCAACGAGGCGCTCACCAGTAATGGCTGGCGCCGCCGCGCAGGCAAGCAGCAGCATGCCGAGAACGCCCTGCAACATCAGCACCGGTGAATCCTGGATCGCCGTCAGTGCGCGGCGACCGTTCACGGCATCCGCCACGGCAAGAATGACGACGTTGATCGCGGCGCTGCCGAGCACGTCGTTGATGGTCAGTGCAGGCGTTCCCTGCAGCGTCGCGGTCGTCGCCACGGCGATTTCAGGCAGCGACGTGACGCCACCGAGCAGCAGGATGCCGACGATCGCACGGCCGAGCCCCGTGACCGTCGCGATCGTGTCGGCGAGGCGCGCGAGCTTGGTTCCCGCGATCCAGATGACGACGGCAGCCGCTGCGAACAGCGCTACATTCATCCAGGGTGATAGTTCGGCTAAGTCCAACACGTTTGCTCCGCGCCGCCGGAGGCCGCCTCTTAATGAGGCGCCTCCCGCGATTCAAGCATCCACGCTCGGAAAAACTAATAGGCCGGATCATCCCTTCGCAGGCCGGAAAACCCCGATCGGCGCGGGACCGCGCCTGAACCCCGTGCACGCTGTGATCCGGCCGCAGCCCTGGCGCGTATGACGAACCATGCACATGCCCTCCACCAACCTGCGCCGCATCGCCGGCCTCGCTGCCTTCAAGGCGAACTGGCTGCTGCTCGTTGCGGGTCAGATGGCATGGCTGCACTGGTCCATCGCCGTGCTGGCATTGCAGGTGGTGCTCTGCATGCCGTCGGCCCCCGGCCCGGGCATACACCGAGTCATCGCAATAGCGGCTGTTGCCACTTGCGGCATCATGCTCGACATGGTGCTGGCGGCCGCCGGCGTGCTGCGCTTCGATGGTGGGAAGGTGCCGCTGCCGTTGTGCCTGCTGTGGTTCGCGTTTGCCTGCCTGCTCATGCAGTTCGATGCCGTGTTGCGGCGCATGTCGCAGCGCATCCTGTGCGCGGCAGGCAGCATTGCCGGAGTGGCGGGGTATGGGGCAGGTGCACTGCTCGGCGCGGTGGGCTTCGGTATCGCGGCGTGGCAGGCACTGCTTTTGATTGCAGTAGTGTGGTGCGGGGTGCTGCCGCTCGCCCGCGGTGTGTTCGCTTTCACAGATGCCCCGCTCGCGCGGTGGCGACGCAACCTGTTGCTGTTGCCCGTGCTCGCCCTGTTCGCCGCATCTGCGGGTGAAGCAGCCGATACGGTGGCGGACTGGCGCCTGCTGGGCAAAGGCCGCTACACCTTCCTGCTGCAGCCGCTGTACACCGCGAGGCTCGAAACGCGCACCGAAACTTTCGCCTTTCCCGGCTCGACGCCATTCCGGTTGACGCTGCGCTACCACCGCTCCGTTACGCCGGAGCGCATCATCGACGCGACGCGCGGCGAGTGGGAGAAGCAGGGCGTCGTCGCACCGGAGCACTGGGTCAACGTGTTGCGCGCTGCTCTGCCGCCTCTCGCGCGCGACGATGAACTGACCTTGCAGGTGTCGGCCGACTATCGTGCCGACCTGCTGCATAACGGCTTACGCATCGCGAGCTTCGACGATCCGGCATTCACGCGTGCGTTCGCCGGCATCTGGCTCGATGAAAAAACGAGCGCGCCGCGCTTGCGGCGCCAGCTTCTGGGCGGCGATTCCTGAGCTGTGAACGTGATCCAGGGTTCCAGGTGCGTCGGGTGCGTTCAGTGCGTTAGCGCATACAGCGCGAAGTTCACGCCGAGCCGGATCGCGGCATTCGCTTCCTTCTGTGGATAGTACGGGTCGTTCGCCCGCTGCCAGCCGTCGGCGATGTCGTTGTTGAATGCGATCATGACCATCACGCGGCCTTCGTCGTCGAGTATCGCGCGCCAGTACGGCGTATCGCCGCCTTCGCGGTAGCCGCGCGGCAGGTATTGCCAGGTCGGGATCTGCGGGCGGTCGCTCAGGTCGAAGGGCGTTTGAAAAATTGGATGGTCGTCGGGAAGGTCGACGACAGGGCGATCCGGGAATATGCGCTGCAGGGTCTTCATGAAGCCCTGCCACTCGTAGTCGCCGTAGAAGCTGTCACACAACAGGAAGCCGCCTTTCAGCAGGTGCTCGCGCAGCTTGCGCGCCTGCGTGTCGCTCAGTTCCCATGCGCCGACGAGGCCCGAAATCAGGAAAGGGTAGTCAAAAGAGACGTCTTCGTCGTCGAGGTTCACCGGCTGCTCCATCGCACGGACATTCAGCGTCGATAGCCGCGCGAGCAGCATTGCAAACGTGCGATCGCCTTCGGGATAGTCGACGGTCCAGGCCGTGCCACCGCGGCGCCAGTCGCCCGGGCCGCTGCCGAACGGTCCGCGCTGGTACTGTGGAAACATCAGTCGCCCGACGATGAACTCGGCAGGCAATGGCGTACTCGCTGGCATGCCGCCCGAATCGCGATAGCCGCGCTCTATGCTTGGATACTCACGCCACGGCTCTGCCGCCAGCGCATGGGTGACGGCCAGCAGGCTGAGCATGGGCAGGGCGTGGCGAAGGGTTGGATGCATGGCCGCATGGTAACAGCGGCGAATGGCGGAATGGAAAAGGGGCCCCGGCCTCGGCCGGGGTGAGAATCAGGGTCAGGCGGGGTTGGCCGAGCGGCCGAAGGAACTCAGCAATTGCTGCCAACTGTCATGCTGGCGCTGCCACTGCGTCTTCAGTTCGACATAGCGCGCCTTCAATACTTCGAGGTCATGGTGCAGCTCGTGGCTCAGGGCTTCGGAGCGGGCCTTCAGCACCTCGAGGTCGTGCTGCAGTTCGGCGCCGAGGGCTTTCGAACGTGCCTGGTACCAGTGCTGCCGCGCTTCGGACCAGTCCGTCAGCGACTCCACGAGCTTCTGGTATTCCGTTTCCAGCCGCTGGTGCCAGTTCGCGGGTTCGGCGAGCTGTGCGCATTGTCCGAGCGCGTGCCTGTACTGCACGGCGATGCGCGTCATCTCGATGCGGTAGCTCGACACCTGGCGCAGGTCGCTCGCGAGCCGCAGCCACGAACACAGCTTGATGAACCACTTCGTCGGATCGTAGTGGTACCACTTGATGCCGTTGCGGTAATCGAACGCGAAGGTGTGATGGTAGTTGTGGTAGCCCTCGCCGTACGTGAACAGCGCGATGAACCAGTTGTCGCGCGCGGTCTGCGTGGGATCGTAGTTGCGATTGCCCCACATGTGGGCGGCCGAATTGATCAGGTACGTGAAGTGCTGGCTTGCAACGAGGCGCAGGAAACCGGCGAGCAGCAGGCTGCCCCAGACATCGCCGTGGATCCAGCCGAGCAGCAGCGGCACGCCGACGTTCATCGCGAGCAGCAGCGCGAGGTAGTGCTTGCGCTGCCACACGAGTACGGGATCCTTGCACAGGTCCTTTACGTTCGCGATGTCGGTATGCGTGACCGGATAATCGCGGATCATCCATTCGAAGTGCGAATACCAGAAACCCTTGTTCGCCGAATACGGATCCTTGTCATTGTCGTCGGCATGCAGGTGGTGGCGGCGATGATCGGAGGCCCAGGTGATGCAGTCGTTCTGCAGCGCCATCGCGCCGCCGAGGGCATAGAACACGCGCAGCACGGGATGCGCCTTGTACGCGCTGTGCGACCACAGGCGATGGTAGCCGCCGGTGATCGACATTTCGCAGAAGGTCAGCAGCACGAAGAACCAGACCCATTCATACAGGTCGTAGCCATGCGTGAAGCCATACCACGGCACGATCGTTAGGCAAACGAGGATCGGGATGCCGAGAACGGCGAGGTTAAGCCAGCGGAGCGGGGGTTTGCCGGAAACCGGCGGCCCTGGAACGGTCGGAACGTGAGGCATTCGGCTGTGTGTATACCAGGTCCAGCAGGACCATATTGTTTGCCCGGTCGTGTGCTGGGATTAACACAGAACCGGGGCGACTACTGCACGGCACGTTAGCACGGCGCCGCGATGCAGGTAAACCGCGACAGCCGGGGGATAATGCCAACAGATGGGTACGGCAGCTTGCAGTCCACAGAGGGAAAAACTCCTGTTTGACGCCGAATTTTTGCGGTTTCGACGCTTGGCCGGCATGCTCACGCGGTTCGCGTGGCGCGGCCTCGATGCAGAAACGTCCCACAGCACCGATTCAGAATAGATGAGCCAGTGAAAAAATCCCGACACGCCCAAAGCACGCTGCCCAACACGCTCGGTGAACTCGAACTGTGCGTGATGGCCGAGATCTGGCAAGCACCCGGCATCGAGGCAAGGACCGTTGCTGATCGTATATCGCGGCACCATCCGTCAACGCTCAGCACGATCCAGTCGACGCTGGAACGCCTCGTGCGCAAGGGAATGCTGGAGCGCGAGAAACAGGGCCAGGCCTTCAGTTACACGGCTCTCGTATCGCGCGCCGAATTGCTTGGCCTGCTGATGAAGGACGTCATCGGCCTGCTGCACGACGGCAGCCCGAACACGATCCTGAGCAGCTTCGTGAACGTCGCAAGCAACATCGACGAGTCAGCGCTCGACCATCTCGAGCACCTGATCCAGCGCAAACGTGCGCAACTCGAGCAGCGCCGATCGGATGCGTTGGACGCGCAGGAGTCCGGGGAGCTTGCCGACCATGGGGAGTACGACGATGGGCGTTGATGTGCTGATGCACTATACGCGGCACGCGAGCTCGTTCGCCGCGACGTGGCTCGGCTGCTGGTTCCTGCTCTACCTCGTCGTGTGGGCGGTGTATCCAGGCCTGCGCCGTTTGCTGTCGAACCTGCATCCGGCCACCGCGAGCAGTACCGTGCTTGCGCTGATGGCCCTGCCGTTCGTCACGAGCCTCGTGGCGACCGCGCTAGTTTTCAGCCCACTGCTCCAACAGAACTGGATCACGAACCATTATCACAGTGCGGACTGCGAGAACCGCTTCCCGCTGCTGCGTAACGGGGCTGCAATTGCCGGCGTGCTCGGCGCTACGGGCCTCGCGCTCACCGCGATGTTGATGCGCTTCTGCTCGCAGCTGTTCTACTCGCTCAAGCTCGAAGCGAAACTTGCGTTGCTGGGGGAGCGGCACGAGCAGTGGTACCTGCTGCCGCACAAGGAGCGCCTCGTGTTCACGATGGGCTGGCTGAAAAACTCGATCTTCATCACCGAAGGTTTGTTGAAGCACTGCGAGCGCCGCGACGTCGACATCATCCTCGAGCACGAGCGCGAACATGCGCGGCGCAAGGACAACCTGAGGCTTCTCGCCAGCAAGATACTCATACTGATCGTGCCGCGCTTCCTGTCTCGTCGCTTCACCGACGATTTGCAACTGTACACCGAGGCCGCGTGCGACCTGTCGACCGCGAAAAAGCATGGCGCGCTGAACGTCGCCGAAACGCTGCTGCGGATCCAGCGGCTCGCGCCGCGCAGTTTCAATTTTTTCAGCAAGACGCTCGTGTCGGGCTTCAATGGTTCCGAGGTGGAGGGAAGGGTCCTGCTGCTGTTGCAGGACAAAACCACGCGCCGCGCCGGACGTTTCCGGCCGCTGCTATACGCCGCAGGCATGCTGATTCTGGCGATAGTCCTCGTCGACCCCATCCACCACGGCGTGGAGTGGTTGCTCGAATAACGCGTCAATCCGAATTTCTGATCCCGAACCGGAAGTCCAATGAAATCCGCACGTAAAACGTCGCGCCCGCTGCGCACGGCCATTGCGCGCGCATTCGGCAGCACGCCGCTGCTGCTCTGTGCGCCACTGCTCGCAGCCGAGGGCGTCGAGGAAATCGTCGTATCGGACCGCATGCCCTCGCGCTATGCGCTCGAGCAGAGTTCGCTATCCAAACTCACCGAGAGCCTGCAGGATACGCCGCAGAGCATATCCGTGATCACGGGCCAGCTGATGGAAGACCGCGCCGTGATGTCGTTGAACGACGCGTTGCGCAACGTGCCCGGTATTACGCTCGGCGCCGGCGAATTCAGCTGGCAAGGCAACAATCCCAACATCCGCGGCTTCAATTCGCGCAACGACATGTTCCTCGACGGCATGCGCGACTTCGGCAGTTACGACCGCGATCCGTTCAACCTCGAGAACATCGAGGTGTTGCAGGGTCCCTCGTCGATGGTGTTTGGCCGCGGGTCGACCGGCGGCGTCATCAACCAGGTCAGCAAGCAGCCGCGGGACGAGCGCCATCGCTCCGTGCACGTGAACGTCGGCAATGCCGGCACGCGCCGCGCCGTCATCGACCTGAACGAACCGCTCGGCGAAGGCATTGCCGCGCGGCTGAACCTCATGAAACACGACAGCGACGTGCCCGAACGCGATGGCGCGTCGGCCGATCGCTTCGGCATCGCGCCGAGCCTGAGCCTCGAGCTTGGCGATGCGACTGGCCTCACGCTCAGCTACATGAAGCAGGGCAGCGACAACGTGCCGGATTACGGCCTGCCATGGCTGGCGGGACGCCCGGCCGACGTCGAGCGCAGCAACTATTACGGATTTGCCGACGACTTCGTCGATACGGACGCGGACATCGCCACCGTGCAGCTGGACCACGAACTGGATGCTGCGCACCGGCTGCAGGCGCTCGTACGCCATGCGGATTACGCGCGCAGCACGCGCATCACCGAACCTCTGCTCGTCGGCAACCCCACGGCCACGACGCCGCTGGACACCGTGCGCGTGAACCGCAACATCTTTCGCGGCGAGAGTAACGAGCGCACCTTCATGGCGCAGTTCAACCTCGTCAGCAATTTCACGCTGTTCGGCTTCGAGCACGCGCTGGTGACCGGCATCGAGACGGCTGCCGAAAATTCGTCGCCCGGCTTCGGCTTCGCACTCGGCGTACCGACGACAGCGCTGCTCGATCCGGCGCATGAACCGTTCACGAGCAGCGGCGCTGCATGGCGCGTGCTGTCGGAAAGCGATGCCGACAGCCTTGCCGTGTTTGCGCTCGACACGATCAAGTTCGGCGCCCACTGGCAGCTCGTCGCAGGCATTCGCCGCGATCGCTTCGAGGTCGATTACCGCGCCGACCGCTTCGACGACGATGGCACGTTCAATCGCGCAGAGCGTATCGAGCGCACGGACATCGAGACGAGCTATCGCGCTGCGCTCGTATACAAGCCGGTGGAGCAGGGGACGCTGTACCTCGGCTGGGGCACGTCGTTCAATCCGTCGGCGGAAGGGCTATCGTTCATCAACAGCGGGCGGAACCTGACCATCGGCGATTCACAGCTCGACCCCGAGAACAACCGTAGCATCGAAGCCGGCGTGAAGTGGGAGCTGTTCCGCAACGCGCTATACGTCGATGGCGCGGTGTTCCGCATCGAGAAGAACAACGCACGCGTGCCGGATCCATCGACGCCGGGCTTCAACGTCCTCGCCGGCAGGCAGCGCGTCGATGGCGTGGCGCTGAATGCCACGGGGCGACTGAACGAATTCCTGTCGCTGAGTGCCGGCTACACGTATCTCGACAGCGAGCAGCAACGCACGACGCAGCTGAACGTCGCGCCCGGCACGCCGCTCGCGAACGTGGCTGAGCACACGTATTCGACGTGGCTCACATGGACGCCGTCCGCCGCACTGCAGCTGGGCGCGGGCGGGCGCTATGTCGGGGAACGCCTCGCCGTGATCACGGCGCCGCTGAAACGCGTCGACAGTTACTGGGCGCTCGATGCGATGGCGGGTTACGAAATCAATGCACGGCTGCGCTTGAAATTGAACCTTACGAACCTAACTAACGAGTTCTACTTCGACCAGCTGCATCCGTTCCACGTCGTGCCCGGCCCGGGCTTCGGCGCAGTGTTCGCGGTCAACCTCGATTACTAGAACCCCTCTTGATCCCCGCGCGTCCGGCCCACGGCCGCGGGGATATTTTTTGGGTCCTCATCCAGCCGGATTAATTGGGCCAGAGCCCATTTGCACCGACAGCG
>DASWWP010000168.1:0-13711 GCA_036405915.1 Pseudomonadales bacterium | reverse complement strand
TGTCGACACACAGATCTCGCGGCTCGGAGGTCCGAACTTCCACGAGATCCCGATCAACGCGCCCGTGGCTCAGGTGCACAACAACCAGCGGGACGGCATGCATCGCCAGGCGATCGCGCGCGGCCGCGTCGCGTACGAGCCGAACTCACTCGCCGGCGGCTGTCCGTTCCAGGCCGGTTCGATGGGCTTCATGTCGTTCCCCGAGCAGACCGAGGAACACAAGGTGCGCGGCAAGCCCGAGAAGTTCGCCGAGCATTACAACCAGGCGACGCTGTTCTGGAACAGCCAGACGGATGTCGAGAAGCAGCACATCATCCGCGCTTTCCGCTTCGAGCTGACGAAAGTGCAGACGGTGGCCGTGCGGCGCCGCATGGTGGCCGGCCTGCGCAACGTCGCGGAAGAACTCGCGGAGGGCGTGGCCGATGGCCTCGGCATGGAATTGCCCGATCCGCTGCCGCGCGTGATCGCGCGTCCACCGAAACCGGAAATCATGAGTTCTCCGCCGTTGTCGTTACTGGCGCGCCCGGGTGCCGTCGGCATCCAGGCGCGGCGGATCGCGATACTCGTCGCCGACGGCATCGACGGCGAGGGTGTCGTGCGCCTGCATGAACTGCTCGCAGCGCAGGGCGCCGTCCCGCGCTTCGTCGGCATCAAGCTTGGCAGCGTGACCTGCGACGACGACGCCGCGATTGAAGCCGAAGTGTCGATGGAAGCCACGCCGTCCGTGCTGTACGACGCGCTCGTGCTGCCCGATGGCGGCGCCGGTACGCAGAACCTGCTGCGCAGCGGCCATGCTATCGAGTGCGTAAAGGACGCGTACCGCCACTGCAAGTCGATCCTCGTGCTCGGCTCGAGCAGCGCGTTGCTGGCAGAGGCCGGCATTCCGCCCGCGTTGCCCGACGGCAGCGAAGATCCCGGACTGCTGCAGTTCGAGGAAGGCAGCGACATCGAAACGGCGGCCGAGGCCTTTGTCGAAGCCATCGCGCGCCATCGCCACTTCGAACGCGAAACCGATCCGCCGTTAGTCTGAGCACCCAACGTCTGTCCACCCATCCTGAACCGGAGGCACCATGACCCTGAACCCGAGAATGAAAGAAATGTTGTTGCAGGCTCTAGAACACGAAATGGGCGGCGTGCTCGTCTACCAGACCGCGCTCGAATGCGCCGTCAACGACGAGCTGCGCCACGAATGGAACGAGTACCTGACGCAAACGCGCCGGCACGTCGAAGTGCTGACGAGTACGTGCACGGCGCTCGGCATCGATCCCGGCGAGATGACGCCCGGCCGCCAGGTCGTGCATCACAACGGCAAGTCGCTGGTGGTAGCGATGAAGATGGCGCTTGCCGCGAACGACCCGCCGGCAGCGGAGCTTGTCGCGTGCGACTGCGTCGTGCTCGCCGAAACGAAGGACCATGCCAACTGGGAACTGATCGGCCTCGCGGCGAAGGAGCTGACAGGTGACGAAGCCAGGGTGCTGCAACAGGCCTACGACAGCGTCGAGGACGAGGAAGACGAGCACCTGTACCACACGCAGGGCTGGTGCCGCGAACTGTGGCTGCAGGCGCTCGGTTTCGAGGCGCAGTTGCCGCCGCCCGAGGAAGAACAGCACGTGAAATCGATGGCGCAGGCCGCGAAAGTGCGCAAGTCGCGCGGCAAAGGCAGGAATGTGCCGCCGGATGCCAGCGCGCGCGGCGCGCCGTGATACGGCCATAGCCCAAACGCAGCCTGTAACCAGTCCGGTTACAGGCTGTCGCCGGTTCCCTTCAGCCTGGCCTTGTCGACGCGCGCGGCAATCGCTGCGTCACGCACAACCTGTTCCTGGTCGGAAAAGACCGGCAGTCGACACAGCTCGCAGAACAGCTTCACCATGTCCTTCAGCGGCAGCACGTAATTCGGGTGGTCCTTCATGATCGCGTTGAGCGGCAGGTCGGGCTTCGCCGCATCTTCGGGCGACTGCGCCACCGTGATGCCGCCTTCGTGCGTGACGGCGCGCAGGCCTGCCACACCATCGTCCAGCATGCCCGAGAGCAGGACCGCGACGACGCGGTCGCGATACTGGCGCGCAGCTGACTTGAACAACACGTCGATCGAAGGCCGCCACGGGCAATCGGCCGGCTCCTTGACGAGACGAAACTGGTTGTCCTCCACGATCGCATGCGTGCCGTGGGGCATGACGTAGATGCGGCCTGAGCGGACGACCGTGCCGTCCTCCGGACAAATGACCTCCAGCTTCGAGACACTGCGCATTAGGTCCGGCAACAGGAATTTCGCATCGGATACCGGCGGATTCTTGCGGTGCAGGATCAATAACAGCGGAGCAGGAAAATCTTCCGGCATGTCGCGCGCGAGTTGCCGCATTGCATCGACCGCACCCGCGGACCCGCCGACGCATATCAGCGGAAATTCGGCGGGATAACGAAGGGGAATCGTGCTCAATCAATGCGCCTGTTTGAGGTAGGGGACAAGGGTCTTGCGCAGCGTGCTCTTGTTGAGCGGCTTGGTCAAATAGGCCTCCATGCCGGCTTCCTCGCACCGCTTGCGGATTTCCTCGTGCACGTGCGCGGTCACCGCAACAATGGTAGGGCGCGTGCGGATCGCACCCTTGTGGATCAAGTCGTTCATACGGTTCACGAAGTCGAAACCCGTCTCCTGGCCTATCTGGATATCGAGCAGCAACACCGAATAGTCCCGTTGCTGCATTGCGCGCAGACCATCGGCGACGCTGGTGTGCAGGTCCGCCTCGCAGCCGAGGTCGTCGAGGTACATCTTCAGCAGCAGGCGGTTGTCCGGATTGTCTTCGACGACGAGCATGCGGTTGACCGCCGCATGGCGCCCGTCCTTGAACAACGGTTGGACCTTTTCGGATGCTTCCTTGTCCGGGCGAACGTTCGTGCGTCCGAGGTCGAGTTCCACGCGGAAGCGAGTGCCTTTTCCGGGTGCGCTGTCCACCGTGATGTCGCCGTTCATCAATAAGGTCAGCTCCTTGACGATAGCCAGCCCCAGGCCCGTGCCGCCATATTTGCGTGCGACGGAGCTGTCGCCCTGCGAGAACTTCTGGAACAGCGATCCCTGCTGCTCCTTGCTCATGCCGATACCGGTATCGCTGACGTCGATGCCCACGCGGATGTGGTCGTCGACTTCGCGCGCGTCGACGCTGAGGGTCACGGTGCCGCTATCCGTGAACTTGATGGCATTCGATAGCAGGTTCGAGATGATCTGCGTGATGCGGGTAGCGTCGCCGACGACGTAGTCCGGAATCGACTTCGACACGACCGCGCGCAGCTTGAGGCCGCTCTCTGCAGCCTTCACCGAATGGATCGACACGGCCTTCGACACCAGCTCCTGGATCGACATGATGGACAGGTCGAGCTGCAGCTTGCCTGCCTCGAGCTTCGAGAAATCGAGGACGTCGTCGAGCAGCGCAGTCAGCGTGCGCGTGCTGTTGGATAGCACCGTCAGCAGCTTTTCACGGCGCTCAGGGTTGTCCATGTTAGTGCGCAGGATTTCGCCGACCCCGTAGATCGCATTCAGCGGCGTGCGGATTTCGTGGCTCATGCTCGCGAGGAACTCGGCCTTCGCGACGTTCGCGGCTTCGGCGCGCCGGCGGCTTTCCTCCAGCTCCTTCTTGCGCGCGAGGTCCTCGGTCATGTCGATGAAGCTGATGATGACCCCCTCGGTGCGATCATGGCTGTTTCGGAATGGGGTGATGTGGGCACAGAACACATAGCCGCTCAGTTTCACGTTCGGTTTCGCGGGGCGGCCGGTTTTCGTTACCTGTTCGATGATGTCCGTAAGCGTGCCGCTGCCGGCAGCGACGTTTGCAATCGTGTTCACGGATTCGTCGATAAGCGACGAATGGAAGAACTCGCGCGCCTTGCGGTTCGCACGAAGGATCTTTCCGCCCATGTCGACGACGAGCAGCGGAAATTCCAGCGAATTCTTGATATTCAGCAGCTGCGTCGAGGTTTTCTCGAGTTCGACGGTTTTCGCGTGGAGCTCATCGTTCGTCGTCAGCAGTTCCTCGTTCGTCGACTGGAGCTCTTCGTTAGTCGTTTCCAGCTCCTCGTTCGACGACTGCAGTTCTTCGTTCGACGACTGCAGCTCCTCGTTCGTCGACTGCAACTCTTCGTTCGAGGTTTCGAGCTCCTCGATGAGCGTCTGCAGATGCTCCTTGGCCGTGGCCAGTTCTTCCTCGAGCACCTTGACGCGCGCGCCACCCGTTTCTTTTCTCGCCGGTTGCTTTGCCGTGGGACCGTGGTCGCGCATGAAAGACACGAGCGTGTAACGCTGGTTGCGGTCGTTCCACGTCAGCGGATATACGCGAATGCGCGTGAATACCATCTTCCCGTCGATGCGGCTTTTCCGCACGACGCTCGTTTCGACGTTGCCGCTGCGCAGCGCCTTGTAGCAGAGCGCGCGCACCTCCTGGCGGTGTGCTTCGCCGATGATCTCCGCGAGGTTCCACGTCGGCCGGCTGTCGGCGATCGTGAAGAAGGGTGTAACGTCCCCGAATATGCGCTCGATGTTCAGGCTTTCGTCGACGAGTATCGAGGCCTCGCCCAGGTGCTTGACGAGCGACTCGTGCAGTTGCGGCAGGCTATCGTCTCGGTTGGAGCCTTCCCTTTTCCTTACCGAGCTTTGCCGGAAGGTCAGGAAACGGTTCGCGGCACGACCCTGCGTATGCGCCTTCTTCTCGAAGACCTTGTTCTTCGCGTCGACGGTGCGGAACATCGACGACACGTGCGTCGTCGATTCGGACTTGCCGAGGAACAGCAGGCCGCGATCGTTAAGGCTGTAATGGAAGACGTTGTAGATCTTTTCCTGGAGCTTCGGCTCGAAATAGATCAGCAGGTTCCGGCACGAAATGACGTCGACGCGCTGGAACGGCGGATCTTCGATGATGTTGTGCTGGGCGAACAGGATCACTTCACGGAGCGGCTTGATCACTTCGAACTTGTCCTTCTTCCGTTCGAAGTACTTCTTGACGTAGGCGGGGGGCATGTCCGCCATCGTCGCCTCGGCGTACACGCCGCGGCGGCCGATCGACAGTGCGTGTTCGTCGACGTCGGTGGCAAATATGCGCAGGTTGCGCTCGGCGAATTTTTCGATGCCGCCGCAGGCTTCGGCAAGCATCATCGCGAGGCTGTACGGTTCCTCGCCGGTCGCGCAACCGACGCTCCAGATGCGGATGGGATCGCCAGGCGGCGTCGATCTCAGCAGCTCTACGATCGGTTTCTCGACGGCCGTGAAAGCATCGCGGTCACGAAAAAAGTTCGTTACCGAAATGAGGATGTCCTTGAACAGCGATTTCGCTTCCTGCGGATTGGCTTCGGCATGATCTACGTACTTGTCGAAGTTGGTCACGCCGACGGCCAGCATGCGGCGTTCGATCCTTCGCTTGAGCGTGGCTTTCTTGTACTGGTTGAAACTGAGGCCGCATTCGCGCTGCACGAGCGACATCAGCCGGTTGAATGAATCCTTGCTCTCTTCGGGTACGGCCTTCCCCGGTGATCCTTTCAGCAAATGTTCGGCCACCTTGCCGAGCTGCGCGGCGATTTCCGGCGGAGTCATCGTGAAATCGACGCACTGGGTTTCCCGGGCCGCATCGGGCATGCCGCTGTATTTCGCGGTGTCCGCCGATTCGGCGAACGTGATGCCACCGGCGGCGCGGATGGCCTTTACGCCGATCGCACCGTCGGAACCGGTGCCAGACAGCACGACGCCGATCGCGTGGTCCTTGTATTCCTCGGCGAGCGACTGGAAGAGGGTGTTGACGCTCGGCTTCGGTATCACTTCGTCCGATGCCTTCAGCAGCACGATCTTGCCATCGCGGACGATCACATCGCGCTGCGGCGGCGTTATGTAGATCGTGTTCGGGACCGGCGTCACGGACGACGTGATCGTCTTGACCTTCAGCTTGATCTTCCGCTGCACGAGCTCGGACAGCATGCTCTTGTGCCGCGGGCTGAGGTGCTGCGCGACGATGTAAATCGCCGCTGCGTTCGGGGGAAGGGCCTGGCAGAGATTCGTAATGGATTCGAGGCCTCCTGCCGATGCGCCTATCCCTACCCACACACAATTCGACTTCCTTTTGCTGGCGCCCGCCGCGGGCGTCTCGTTACGTCTAGCCATCAAGCTCTCACTTGCTGTTTTTCTGGTGGATTTGCGATCGCATAAAAAAACCGCACAACGCGGTTTTGATTGGATTCTAGAGGATATTACGTCGCCATTACGATGCGGCGGCGCACGTAATTACCCTTTTTTTGCGCGCGGGATTATGTGTATATGACGCAAATGTTACGCCATCGCAACCTGAATACGGTAATCACCCGAGCTGTGATTGGCAGGCTTATACGGCGAGATGTTTTCGAATCAGCTCGTCGGAGAGGTTCGCCATTGCATCGCTCGCGACGACACGGCCTTTTTCCATCAGCCTGAATTCATCGCCGACGCGTTTGGCGAAACCGAGCTTCTGTTCGACGAGGAGCACGGTCAGTCCCTCGCCATTGAGTTTTTTAATGACGTCGCCGATCTGCGCAACGATGTTCGGCTGGATGCCTTCGTTGGGCTCGTCGAGTATCAGTACCGAGGGCTCGAGCACGAGCGCGCGGCCGATCGCGAGCTGTTGCTGCTGCCCGCCCGACAGATCGCCGCCACGGCGGTGCAGCATGTCTTTCAGCACGGGGAACAGGTCGAAGACTTTCTGCGGAATCGCCTTCGTGCGCAGGCCGCGGCGCTTCTGGCCGATGTGCAATCCGATGCGCAGGTTTTCCTCGACGGTGAGCAGCGGAAAGATGTCGCGACCCTGCGGCACGTAGCCGATGCCGAGCTCGGCGCGGTTATGCGCGGCGCGGGCCTCGATCGGCCTGCCGTCGAGCAGTATCTGGCCGGCACTGACCGGCAACAGGCCCATCAGGCATTTCAGCAACGTCGTCTTGCCGACGCCGTTGCGGCCCATGATGCAGGTGCAGGAGCCGGCAGCGACGTCGAGGTTCAGGCCCCACAGGATCTGCGTGCCGCCGTAGCGCTGGTCGAGGTTCTGGATGCTGATGGTTGTCATTACGTGTTCCCGGCGATCAACGACACTGGATTTCCGCCTGCGCGGGAATGACGACGAGGATGCATCAGTGCGCGGCCTCCTTGCCCAGGTACACTTCGATCACGTCGCGATTGTTCTGGATTTCGTCCATCGTGCCTTCGGCGAGCACGCTGCCCTGGTGCAGCACGGTGACGGTGCGCGCGATGCTGCGCACGAACTCCATGTCGTGCTCGACGACGATCACGGTGCGTTCGCCTGCGAGCGAGGTCAGCAACTCGGCCGTGCGCTCGGTTTCCTGGGCCGTCATGCCGGCCACTGGCTCGTCGACGAGCAGCAGGCGCGGTTCCGACATCAGCAGCATGCCGATCTCGAGCCACTGTTTCTGGCCGTGCGACAGCGCCCCCGCGAGCTGCCGGTGCTGCGCGGCGAGGCCGATCGTATGCAGCACCGATGCGATACGGTCGCTCTGATCGGACGTCAGCTTCGCGAAAAGCGTGTGCCATACGTCCTTGCCGGCTTTCAGCGACAGTTCGAGGTTCGCGAATACGCTTTGCGCCTCGAATACGGTCGGCTTCTGGAACTTGCGGCCGATGCCGAGCCGCGCGATGTCCGCTTCGCGGTGGCGCAGCAGGTCGATCGTCTGGCCGAAATACACCGATCCGCGGTCGCAGGGCGTCTTGCCGGTGATGACATCCATCAGCGTCGTCTTGCCCGCGCCGTTCGCGCCGATCAGGCAGCGCAGCTCGCCGTCGCGCACGTACAGGTTCAGGTCGTTCAGCGCCTTGAAGCCGTCGAAGCTGACGCTGAGGTCCTCGATGTACAGGATGATGTCGTGCGACACGTCGACCTGCTTGCTGACGGCGCGGCCGAAGCCGAAGCCGGTCTTGCCGAAGTCGCCCATGCTTCGTGAGATGTTCATGCGGATGCTCCTCCGGTGGCACGTGGGACGCCCGGAGGCCTGGGCGCTCCGGGGCCAGTATGTCCTCCTTGCCCAGGGGTCCCGGATTTCAGCCTTTTGAGCAGGCCCGCGAGCCCCTGCGGCAAGAAGATCGTGACGACGACGAACAGCGCGCCGAGCATGAACAGCCAGCTGTCGGGAAGCAGGGCGGTAAAGCGGGTCTTCGCGTAGTTGACGAGCAGCGCGCCGAGCACGGCGCCGTAAAGCGTGCCGCGCCCGCCGACGGCAACCCACACGACGACTTCGATCGAGTTCAGAGGCGCGAATTCGCCGGGGTTGATGATGCCGACCTGCGGCACGTACAGCGCGCCGGCGATCGCGGCGAGCAGGGCTGAGTACACGAACAGCCATACCTTGTAGCCGTCGGTGCGATAACCCTGGAAGCGCGTGCGCGCCTCGGCGTCGCGGATCGCGAGTATGACGCGGCCGAAACGCGCGTTCATGATGAAGCGGCTCGCGAGATAGGCAAGGCCGAGCGCGAGCGCACTCGCGGCGAACAGGCTCACGCGCATGCCATCGCTTTGCAGGTTGAAGCCGAGCAGGTCCTTGAAGTCCGTCAGGCCGTTATTGCCGCCGAAGCCCATCTCGTTGCGGAAGAAGGCGAGCATCAGCGCGTAGGTCAGGGCCTGCGTCATGATCGACAGGTACACGCCGGTCACGCGCGAGCGGAAGGCAAGCCAGCCGAATACGTACGCGAGCAGGCCCGGCACGAACAGCGCCATCAGCATCGCGAAGGCGAAGTTGTCCATGCCGTACCACTGCCACGGCAGTGCGTCCCAGTTCAGGAACACCATGAAGTCGGGCAGCACCGGATCGCCGTACACGCCGCGCGTGCCGATCTGCCGCATCAGGTACATGCCCATCGCATAGCCGCCGAGTGCGAAGAAGGCGCCATGGCCGAGGCTCAGGATGCCGCAGAAGCCCCAGATCACGTCTACGGACAGCGCGAGTAGTGCATACGTCAGGTATTTACCGAGCAGCGTGATCGTGTACGTACTGACATGAAGCGCGGAGTCCTGCGGCACGAGCAGGTTGCCGGCCGCGGCGAGCACCGTGACGGCGATCAGCACGCCGATGAACAGCCAGGCGTCGTTGCCGCGCAGGCGCATGAAAATGGCGTTCGCGTTCAATCCGCGGCCCTCCCTTTTTGCGGAAACAGTCCTTTCGGCCGCTTCTGGATGAACAGGATGATGAAGACGAGGATGAGGATGTTTGCCAGTACGGCGCCCGTCAGCGGCTCGAGGAACTTGTTGGCCGTGCCGAGCGAGAAGGCCGCGATCAGCGTGCCGAACAGGTTGCCGACGCCGCCGAACACGACGACCATGAACGAATCGATGATGTAGGTCTGGCCGAGGTTCGGGCCGACGTTCGTCAGCTGGCTGAGTGCAACGCCGGCGATTCCGGCGATGCCGGAGCCGAGGCCGAAGGTCAGCGCATCGACGCGTTCGGTGCGTATGCCCATTGCCTGCGCCATCGCCCGGTTCTGCGAAACGGCGCGAACGTCGAGGCCGAGCGAGGTCTTCCTCAGGATGAACTGCAGGATCGCGAACACGAGCAGCGAGAACAGCAGGATGCAGATGCGGTTGTTCGTCAGCGACAGCACTTCGTTGTACTGCCACGAGCCGCTGAGCCACTCGGGCGACACGACACGCCGGTTCAACGGCGAGAATACCGTGCGTACGGCCTGCTGCAGGATCAGGCTGATGCCGAAGGTCGCGAGCAGCGTTTCGAGCGGCCGGCCGCCGAGGTAGCGAATCACGTAGCGCTGGATCAGCATGCCGACGAGCGCCGTGACGACGAAGGCCACCGGTATCGACACGAGCACCGAGGCATTGACCGAGTTCGGCATAAGCTGCTGCACGACGTACGTCGAATACGCGCCAAGCATCAGCATTTCGCCGTGCGCCATGTTGATGACGCCCATCACGCCGAAGGTCACCGCCAGGCCGATGGCCGCGAGCAGCAGCACGGAACCGAGGCTCAGGCCGAAGAACAGCTGCTCGATGAAACGGTAGAACTCGACGCTCGCGTCACTGTTGGCAACGGCGCTGTCCGCGGCGTCCTGCACGGCCTCCGACAGCTGGCCGTCAGGGTCGTCGCGGTAACGCGTCAGCAGGTTGCGCACCGGCGTTTCGAGGCGGCCGTCGAGCGCCGCGATAGCGGCAAGACGTTTTTCGTCGGTATCGGCGACGGTCAGTTCGCGCATCGCGATGCCGACGGTGAGCAGTTCCCGTACACCGGCATCATCTTCCGTGGCGGCGGCCTCGCGCAGCAGCACGACGCTGTCTTCGTTGACGTCATTCAGGATCGCGCGCGCGGCAGCGCGGCGCTGCGCATCGGTACCGTCGGTGAGGTTGATGCGTGCGATCGTGTCGCGCAATTGCGTACGGAGGCGGTTGTTGATGCGCACCTTCCCGGCACTGCGCGGCTCGCGCGGGCCAAGGGCTTCGCCGCTCAGGATGTCGCTGGCCTGGTCGATGCCAGCGCCATCTTCGGCGATGCGCATCAGCTGCAGAGAGCCTTCGTCGTAATACAGTTCGCCGGCGAGCATGGCTTCGAACAATGGCAGCAGGTCGCGGCCGCCGATGCGTGCGAGGTCCGTGACGATTCCTGGCGTCTGCGCGAGGCTGGCCTGCGTCAGGTCGTGCAGGCGGGCTTCGAGGGTCGGTTCGCTTGCGCCAGGCGCTGGCTGCGCGCTATCGGCAGCTTCGGTGTCAATCTGCTCCGGGGCAGGTGATGCGGATGTTTCGGAGGCCGCAGCCGTGGTTGGGGAATTTTCCACTTCATCGGCGGCATGCATGGGCGGCGCCAGCAGTATCAGCGCCGCGAGGAACGTAGCGGGTATGGCGGACCTTGTCTTAAATCGCACTGCAACCTTCTCGGACTTTTGATTCAAACAGGGAAGCATCCCGGCCATGCGACCGGGATGCTTTAGGCATTACGGCGGTGCAAGACTCACTCGTAGTTCTGTCCCGAGCAGGTTTTCGTCACCGTGTTGTAGTTGCCGCACTCGATCGGTGGCGTCCAGTCGGCGATGACGTCCCTGGAGCCTTCGAGGTAGTCGGTCCATGCGTCGCCATCGACGAGCCCTTCGGTTTCCCAGACCACTTCGAACTGGCCGTCGTCCTGGATCTCGCCGATCAGCACGGGCTTGCTCAGGTGATGCGCCTTGTTCATCGTCGCGACGCCGCCGGTGAGGTTCGGCGCGGTGATGCCGATCATCGCGTCTTCCACTGCGTCGGTGTCGGTCGTGCCGGCTTTCTCGACGGCCTGCACCCACATGTTGAATCCGATGTACGTTGCTTCCATCGGGTCGTTCGTCACGCGGTCTTCGTCGCCGATGAAGGACTTCCACGATTCGATGAAGGCTTCGTTCTCGGGCACATCGACGCTCTGGAAATAGTTCCACGCGGCGAGGTGGCCGACGAGCGGGCCGGTGTCGAAGCCGGAAAGTTCTTCTTCGCCGACCGAGAAGGCGACGACCGGGATGTCTTCAGCCGACACGCCCTGGTTGCCGAGTTCGCGGTAGAACGGCACGTTTGCGTCGCCGTTGATCGTCGACACGACGCCGGTTTTCTTGCCGGTGCTGCCGAAAGTCTTGATCTCGGACACGATGCTCTGCCAGTCCGAATGGCTGAACGGCGTGTAGTTGATCATGATGTCTTCAGCCGCGACGCCTTTCGATTTCAGATAGGCCTCGAGGATTCGGTTCGTCGTGCGCGGATACACGTAGTCGGTGCCGGCGAGCACCCAGCGTTCGACGCCGAGGTCGTTCATCAGGTAGTCGACGGCCGGGATTGCCTGCTGGTTAGGCGCGGCACCGGTATAGAACACGTTCTTCGACGATTCTTCGCCTTCGTACTGCACGGGGTAGAACAGCAGGCCGTTCAGCTCTTCAATGACCGGTAGCACGGACTTGCGCGACACCGACGTCCAGCAGCCGAAGATCACCGACACGCCTTCCTGCGTGATCAGCTCGCGCGCCTTTTCGGCGAACAGCGGCCAGTCGGATGCCGGATCGACGACGACGGCTTCGAGCTGCTTGCCGAGCAGGCCGCCTTTCTTGTTCTGTTCCTCGATCATCATCAGCACGGTGTCCTTCAGCGTGGTTTCGCTGATGGCCATCGTGCCGGACAAGGAGTGCAGCACGCCGACCTTGATCGTGTCCTGCGCGAACGTGGTGATGGAGAACGTGAGGGTGGTCAGGGAGAGGGCGACGCCGGCGAATACTTTGTTCAGTTTCATGTGTGGCTCCTGGGTAGGGGAAGTGTTCAGAACTGCAGTTGTGCGCCGATGGACAGCGTGTCGACGTCGGGACCGGCATAGCCGCTGATGTTCGCGTCGCCAGTGCTCCAGTTCAGGTTCAGCCGCGCGTTGTGGCCGGAAATCACGTAGTTCAGGCCGGCTTCGGTCAGGTCGCTGTCGACCGCATCACTCGGGCTGTTCTCGACGAAGCGCAGGTACGGCTGCAACTTGCCGTTGCCGACGGTGGCGGGGAACAGGTACGCGACGCTCGCGAACCACGAATCGCCATCGAACAGGCAGAAGCACGGTGCGGGACCGGCAGGCAGCGTGGCGAGCGTGTAGTCCGCATCGAAATCCTTGTATTCGGCTTCGAGCGTGATCACGCCGCCGCCGCCGACGACGGTTTCGGACAGCAGGTCTACCGTGTAGCCGGAGAAGTCGCCGGAAGCCGTCGTGCTGCCGACGCCACCATCCTGCGTCTGGAACGACAGGCCGAGCGTGAAGATGTTGCCGAGCCCGCCGTAGTACGTGCTGCTCGTGTAGTAGGCCGGGTTCGATTCCATGTTCAGGAAGTTGTAGGCGAAGCGGCCGGCAAACAGCAGGTTGTCTTCGACGTTGCCGTAACCCTGGATGCCATCGAATGCGCCGATCGCGTACTGGAACTTGTCGAGCGTGCCCCAGACGGTCATCCCGTCGTCGCGGCCGTAGGTGCCCGCATCGCCGCCCTGGTCGGAGGCGTACAGCGGCTGCGTGTACTGGTTCCAGGTCAGGGAGTAGAACGGACCGTTCATCTCGATGCGATCGGCCGGCGTCAGCATGCGGCCGATCCAGAAGTTGAACTCGGGCGTGAACTCGAACTGCGCGATCGCGTCGAGTACGTCGACCGGACCGTCGCCGAAGATTTCGTCGGTGTTGAACGTGAACTTGATGTTGTCGGTGATCGTCGCGCCGAAGTACAGGCGCATGTTGAGCACGTCGAAGTTGGAAGCAGTGTCGCCATTCGGCGCGCTGTCTTCGGTCAACGCCGCGCCGATGCGCACGCCGGCGCCGACGCTGATCGATGCGTCGTCACCGATCGGAATCGTTGCGGCATGCACCGGTGCACTGACCGCTGCGATGGCAAGTGCCAAGGCGCAGAGCCGTACGCGCGGTGCGGTAACGGGGAACTGAGAGCGGGGGTGGGTCATGGTGTTTTTCTCCTGGGAATGCTGGGAAGCAGCATGTGGCGGAGTATTGGCACCGGGGTGTAGCTCAACAATGAGCCGATTGACTCATGCGTCTACGTCAATGTGCGTAGGCGCGCGATGTTCGCTAGGGATGAACCTTGTCCTTCATGCGAAGCATGGCTTCGCAATTCTCGCGGAGCATGACTTCATCATTTACGGTAAGCATGACTCCGTCGTTCCAGCGCATGTGGGGATCGGGCGGCTTCATCATTCCCGTTATACGACACTGATTCTCCCATGCC
>DASWWP010000167.1:0-8563 GCA_036405915.1 Pseudomonadales bacterium | reverse complement strand
CATGGCAAGCGCGGGATCAGGAGTTTCCCTGTGCATCCAGTTATTTCTGTCTTGACAGAAATAACTGGCATGACTAACCTGCGGCCATGAAACTGAATCCCGTATCCGAACGCTTCATCGTGCACTGGGGCGAAATGGGCTCGAAATGGGGCGTGAACCGCACCGTGTCGCAGATACACGCGCTGCTGTATCTCGCCGGCAAGCCGCTGCCGGCCGACGAGATCGCCGACACGCTCGGCGTCGCGCGCTCGAACGTCAGCAACAGCCTGAAGGAGCTGCAGAACTGGAAGCTGATCAAGGTCGTCCACCAGATGGGCGACCGCCGCGACCACTTCGAAACGTCCACCGACGTGTGGGAGCTGTTCCGCGTCGTCGTGCAGCAGCGCAAGGAGCGCGAGTTCGATCCGACGATCGGCGTGCTGCGCAGCTGCCTCGATAGCCCGGACATCACGAAGGAAGACAAGGCCACGCGCCAGCGCATCCAGGACACGCTCGGTTTGATGGAATCGCTGTCGTCGTGGGGCAACGAAATGCTGCGGCTCGAGCCGACGACGCTGATGAAAGTTATGAAGCTAGGCGCGAAGATTCAGTCGCTGATTCGCAGTTAGGCGTTTTTTTGGACTGGTATTTCTCTTAAGACAGAAATTACTGAATGAGCGGATGGTGGGGGTTACGTATGATGCGAGTGAATTGCGGCCTGCTCATCAGCATTTTCGGTTTTCCGCTCGTGGTGGCCGCTGCCGGCGGGTTCAGTGGCGATAGCCTGGTCTATGCCGTGGCCGCGTCCGTCGTCACGGGACTGGCAACGATACTGGTTGCGGCGCCGTTGCTCGTCTGGTGCAGGCGGCGAAAGTGCTTGTCGATCTGGCCGTTCACTGCAGGAGGCCTCTGTGCAGGCTTTGTGTTCTCGCTGCCGGTTACCCTGTTCGCATGGCCTTTCATGATCTTTTTCGCCGCTGCGGGCGGGCTCATTGGCGCGATGTTCTGGCTCATCGCCGTCTACCACAACCCACGCCTGCACGAGTGGCGCGCATTCAGTAAGTCAACGGTGGAGGACGTGGCATGAAAATCCTGATCTGCGGTGCAAGCGGGTTTGTCGGCAGGCATTTACATGAGGCCTTGCAGGCGGCAGGGCACGACTGCACGCGTGGCGTGCGCACTCCGCGTTCGCCGCACGACGTCGCGGTCGACTACCTGAAGGACCTCTCGGCCGAAAGCTGGCTGCCGAAACTCGCCGGCATCGATGCGGTGATCAATGCTGTCGGCGTGCTGCGCGACACGAAGGCGCAGCCGATGCGCGCGCTCCTCGCCGAAGCGCCGGTTGCCCTGTTCCACGCCTGCGCGCAGGCCGGCGTGCAGCGCATCGTGAATTTCTCCGCGCTCGGCATCGAGAGTACGCTCGACGTGCCGTACTTCGCCCGCCGCCGAGAGGCGGAAGCCGTACTCTTCACCTCGCCGCCCGGGTTGCGCTGGCTGAACCTGCGTCCGTCGGTCATTTATGGCGACGACGGTGCGAGTGCGCGCATGTTCCGCCTGCTCGCCTCGCTGCCGGTGCATGGTTTGCCGATGGGCGGCAAGCAGGCATTGCAGCCCGTTCACATCGATGACGTATGCGCCGCCGTGCGCAACTGGCTGGCCGATCCCGCCGCGCAAAGCAGGAGCGTGAACGCGGCCGGACCGGAAGTAGTCACGATGCGCGGCATGCTCGACAGCTATCGCGCGCAGCTGGGGCGTGGCAAGGCGCTGCACGTGCACGTACCTGGACCTTTCGTGAAGCTCGGGGCGCGGCTAGGAGACTTCATCCAGTCGATGCCGCTGTGCAGCGATACGTTGACGATGCTGAACGCGGGCAATACCGGCGACAACTCCGGGTTTGCTCGCTTACTCGGGCGCGAACCGCTGCATTACAGTCGATTCATCGCAAGTAGCCGATAGGGCGCACGGCCGCCGGAGGCGAATCGGCAAGGAGTGACGCATGACGTCGACAGATCTGCGCGTACTGCGCGGCGTGCTGGCCACGATCTGGCTGGTGACTGCCGCCTTGTCCTTCGGCGTGTATCCCATCGAAGGCAGCCTGCAGCTGGTTGCCGGTCTGGGCTTGCCGCGCCAGTGGTCGCTACAGGTCGTCTATGCCGGTGCCGCGCTCGACCTCGTGTTGGGCTTGCTGACGCTGGCATGGCCGGTTCGCGCCCTGTGGTTGTTCCAGGGCGCCGTGATCGTGACCTACTCGGTTCTCGCTACGCTGCTCGTGCCGGAATACTGGCTTCATCCGTTCGGGCCGCTGCTGAAAAATCTCGCCGTGCTCGCGCTGTTGTGGCTGTTATACCGGCATGGAAACAGGGGCGTCGCATGACACCTTCCCGCGTAACGGAAGAGGGCGGTCCGCATGAGCATGTACCTTCTCTATAAATTGATCCACATCCTCTCCAGCGTCGCGCTCGTCGGCGTCGGCGCGGGCTCTGCCTTCTATATGTACTTCACGATGCGAACGCGCAACGTCGAGGCCATCGCGAACGTCAGCCGCCTCGTCGTCATTGCCGACTGGTGCTTCACGACCCCCGCGATCCTCGTACAGCCGCTGACCGGCTACCTGCTGATGAAAACCCTCGGCTTCACGTTCGCAACGAACTGGATCCAGTGGACGCTCGCGCTGTACGTGCTCGCCGGCGCATGCTGGCTGCCGGTCGTGTGGCTGCAAATCCGGCTGCGTGACATGGCTGCCGATGCAAGCGCCCGGCGCACTGCACTGCCTCCCTTGTTCTGGCGCTATGCGAAATACTGGGAGCTGCTCGGCTACCCGGCCTTCGTCGCAATGGCCGTGATCTACTGGCTGATGGTGTTCAAGCCGTCGTGAGGCCCTTGCCGGGGCAGGGAGGAAGACCGCGGCGTTTGCTGTTACCATGCCGCCCGTTTTTGTCGTGGCAGTAGCGGTTTCATCGCCCGCACGCACAAGGCCGCGATCTTCCGACAGGTCCCATTCGTGCTTAAAAACTTCCTCCCCGATCCCTTCATGCTGATGCTGGTCGGCGCGCTCGTGCTGGCCACGGTATTGCCCGCCAGCGGCGATGCGGCCGTTGCCGTGAACTGGCTCGCGAACGTCACCGTCGTGCTGCTGTTCTTCTTCCATGGCGCGAAGCTGGCGCGCAGCGCGGTGATCGCGGGGCTCACGCACTGGCGGCTGCACCTGCTGATCCTCGGCTGTACGTTCGCGATGTTCCCGCTGATTGGGCTCGCGCTCGCCGCGCTGTTCGACGACACGCTGTCGCCCGCGCTGTGGACCGGCATCCTGTTCATGGTGGCACTGCCGTCGACGGTGCAGTCGTCGATTGCCTTCGTGTCGATCGCGAAGGGCAACGTGCCGGCAGCGATCGCGGCGGCCTCCGCATCGCAGGTGGCCGGCGTGTTCCTGACGCCCTTGCTCGTCGGGCTGATGGTCGGCGAACAGGACGATGGCGTGGCCGGCGCCGGTATCGGTGACGTCGCGTTGCTGATCCTGCTGCCCTTCGTCATCGGGCACCTGCTGCGGCCATGGATCGGCGACTTCGTCACGAGGCACAAATCAACGATCGCGATCACCGACCGCGCGACGATCCTGATCGCGGTGTACAGCGCATTCTCCGCCGCCGTCATCGAAGGCATCTGGAGCCGACTGCCATTAGCCGACCTGCTGATCCTGTGCGCGCTGTGCACCGGCATGCTGGCCGTTGCGCTGCTGCTGACGCGCGCGGCGGCGCGGCTGTGCAAATTTTCGCGCGAGGACGAAATCGTCGTCGTGTTCTGCGGCACGAAGAAGTCGCTCGTGCAGGGCGTGCCGATGGCACGCGTACTGTTCAGCGGACCGGATCTCGGCCTGATCCTGCTGCCGATCATGATCTTCCACCAGATTCAGTTGATGGTGTGCGCGGTGATCGCGCGCCGTTATGCGCAACGCGCAGCCGTCACAGCAGCAATTACGGGAGGCAACGATGTCTGAACAGAAAGCGTTTTACAGTGCCACGAGCGACGACCGCGTCGCGGACGAGCGGCCGTGGCCGCAGGCGGGGCGCGTGCGCATGATCGCGCGATCGCCAGTCGGCAACATCGGCACCGGCGAGGAGTGGGACGATCACGATTTGCTCGCGAAGATGGACGACCAGCACGTGTTCATGATGGGCGACAACCCGGCGCTGCCGCGCATGCCGGAAAAACCGACGCTACTCGACTTCTTCCGCTACCGCTTCAATGCCTTCGCCGTGAACCACCTGCTCGGCTCGACGCGCCGGGCGCTCGAAGACGGCCTCAGCGAAAACGTCGTGATGGCCTGCATGCTGCACGACATCTCGAACGGCTGCCTGATCCGTCCTGACCACGGCTACTGGAGCGCGCAACTGATCGCGCCGTACGTCGACGAGGAAGTGACATGGGCCGTGAAGTACCACCAGGCGTTGCGCTATTTCCCCGATCCGGCCGTCGGCTATGAATATCCCGACAGCTACAGGAAATTCTTCGGACCCGACTACGAAGTGCCGCCGTACATCCGCCGCGATGCCGAGTACGCGATGAAGCACAAGTGGTACATGAGCGCACGCCTCGTCACGATCTATGACGCCTACTTCTTCGACGAAACGCGGCCCGAACGCCTCGAGGACTTCGAAGACCTCATCATGCGCAATTTCCGCCATCCGCCCGAAGGGCTGGGCCTCGACGACTCGCCGTCGTCGCACATGTGGCGGACGATGATCTGGCCGAATAATTTTCTCTGAGCTCAGAGCTGGTGGTGCTGCAGTTCGTACCCGAGCTGCTTGTACAGGTTCCAGCGCGCGCGGCTGCGAGCTTTCGCTTCGTCTTCGTTCGCGACGAATTCGGCGATCGCATTCAGCGAGGGCTGGTTCCGCGGCGCGTCGCTGCCAAGGTTCAGAATGCACGTCGTGCCGGCCGGGGCTTCCGTACCGTGCGCGACGACGACCGGCAGCGTGGCCGCGGCGGGATCGTCCGCCAGCGCATGCGGCACGAAGCTTTCGGGCGTGAAGGACCACAGCAACTCGTCGAGTTGCCGTGCGTCATCAGGCGTGTCGGCGAGGATGCACACGCGCTGTCCCTGTTTCGACTGCTGTTCCGCGAGCCGGCAGGCGAGTAGCCGGCAGGCGTGGACGTCGGTCTGCTTCAACAGGTAGAAGTTGGCTTTCATCCAGCCTCCGCTAAAGCTGCGGCGGGACGAGTCCAGCCGCAGCAGTCAAAGGAATCACGGTGGCAGCGGCTGGCCTGTCACGCCGAAGCCGCTGCAAAGAGTTGATCAGTGGTTCAGCAGGTATTCCATCAGCAGCGGCACCGGGCGGCCCGTCGCGCCTTTTTCTGCACCCTGTTGCCAGGCAGTGCCGGCGATGTCGAGGTGCGCCCAGCGGTATTTTTTCGTGAAGCGCGCGAGGAAGCAGCCGGCCGTCACGGTACCGGCTTTCGGGCCGCCGATGTTCGCGATGTCGGCGAAGTTGCTGTTCAGCTGCTCCTGGTAGTCGTCCCACAGCGGCAGGCGCCAGCAGGGGTCTCCCGTTTCGATGCCGCACAGATACAGCGTCTGCGCGAGTTCGTCGTCGGGGCTCATCAGGCCGCTGCACACCGTGCCGAGCGCGGTGATGCACGCGCCGGTCAGCGTCGCGATGTCGACGACCGTTTTCGGTTTGAAGCGTTCGACGTACGTCAGCGCGTCGCAAAGCACGAGCCTTCCTTCGGCGTCGGTGTTCAGGATCTCGACGGTCTGGCCGCTCATCGTCGTGACGATGTCGCCGGGTTTCGTCGCGCGGCCGCTCGGCATGTTTTCGGCGGCGGCGATCACGCCGATCACGTTGATCGCGGGCTTGAGTTCGCACAGCGCCTGCATGCAGCCGAGCACACTCGCGGCGCCGCACATGTCGAATTTCATTTCATCCATGCCGAGGCCGGGCTTCAGGCTGATGCCGCCGGTGTCGAACGTGATGCCCTTGCCGACGATGACGTGCGGTTGCTCGCGGGCCGGCGCGCCCTGGTATTTCATGATGATCAGCGCCGAGTCCTGGTCGCTGCCATTGCCGACGGACAGCAGTGAATTCATGCCGAGGCGACGCATTTGCGTTTCCGTCAGCGTCTGCGCGGTCATCAGGCGGCTGTAGCGGCGCGCGAGGCGCTGCGCTTCCTTGCCGAGGAAGGTCGGCGTGCAGATGTTGGCCGGCAGGTTGCCGAGTTCGCGCGTGAGGTTCATGCCGCGGCCGATCGCCGCACCGGTAGCAAGGCCTTTCGCCGTTGCGCCGCGATCGCGTTCGGTGAGCACGACCGCTTCCTTCAACGTGAAGTTCGTGCCGGGTCTGGATTTCGTCGTGACGTAGCGATACGTCTGCATTTCGAAATTGCGTGCGAGGATTTCCGCCTTGCGCGTCGGCGAGAGCTGCGCGACGGGCAGGGCAGTGAGCGTCAGTGCCGCGCTGTCGATGCTGTGCTGCTTCAGCGCGCGGTACGTATTGCGCATGATCGCGCCATACTTTTTCGCATCGAGTTCCTTCGCCTTGCCGCATCCGACGAGCAGTATGCGCTTCGCGCGAATGCCATCGACCTTCTGCAGCAGCAGTGTCTGCCCGAGCTTGCCGCCGATGTCGCCAGCCGCGACGATTTTCGACAGGACCCGGCCACTGGCATCGTCGAGCGCCTGCGTGGCTTCGGGCAGCACCTTGTCGTCGAACACGGCGGCGACGAGGCAGTCGGTGGTGAGCGTGGCGGGGTTGGCGGTTTTTGCGGTGAATTGCATTTGGAATCCTTTAGGCAGGGAGGCGTCGGCAAAGATTCTACTTGGTGGCCAGCAATGCGCCAAACAGGGCTGTTGCCGTGCGCTGGATAGCACGGAACTGGGGTGGGAATTGGCCAGCCCGGTGCACTGGCGCACCCTGGCCGCGGTGTTAACATGCGCGCGCACCGCGAGCGGTGCACAAGGGACGAGTCGTAACTACCGAGGAAAGAACACATGAAACACCTGATCACTGCAGCAATCCTGACGTTGGCCGCGACGGGCGCCAGCGCCCAGACGTACATCGGCGTCGGCGCCGCGCATTTCGACGACGACACGATCAGCATCACGAGCCTTGCGCTGACGTATGACTACAAGCCGAATGACAACTTCGCGATGCAGGTTGCGCTGGCGACTGGCGGAGACGACGCAGTCGCCTCGCCGATCGGCCCGATCGAAGCAGAACTGGACTATGCGCTGTCGGCCAAGGCAAAACTCGGCGTGACCGCAGGCAACGCATTCCTGTACGGCATGGCCGGTTATTCAAATTTCAATCTCGAGGCGAGCGCGCGCGGCTTCACGATCAGTGAAGACGGCAACGGCTCGCTGCTCGGCGTGGGAGTCGATTTCGCGACGCCCGACACCTGGGGCATCGGCCTGGAGTACGCGCGCGGCTTCAATGACCTCGAAGATACGGACATCTTCCAGGCTGTCGTGCGCTACGGCTTCTGACGCAGCCCGATGGCGGAGGCGGTGAGCCGTTGCGCATTCGCTTCCGCCACTCCCGAAAGGCACGCGTTCGCGTGCCTTTTTCATGCGCGGCCCAGTCATCCGCATCCGCCCGAACCACGGCCGACATCGGCTAGAATGCCGCCATGATCATTACCCGCTACCTCGCGCGCCAGGTCCTGCTGACGACGGCCGCGCTCACGTTCATCCTGCTCGTCGTCGTCGTGCTCGGACGCCTGCTGCGCTATCTCGCGCAGGCTTCCCAGGGTGAACTCGATCCCGCGGTGCTGTTGCTGTTGATGGCGTACCGCGTGCCGGACTTCCTGCAACTGATCCTGCCGCTGGCACTGTTGCTCGGCATCCTGCTCGCGTATGGCCGGATGTACGCCGAGAGCGAAATGACGGTGCTGAGTGCCTGCGGCGTGAGCCCCACCAGATTACTGCGGCTGACGTTCGTGCCGGCACTCGGCATCGGCATCATCGTCGCCGCGCTGGCGTTATGGGTGACGCCGCGCGGACTCGTGAACACCGCGGCCCTGATCGAGGCGCAGAAGGACCTCAACGAATTCGACGTGCTCGTGCCAGGCCTGTTCCTGAACATCGGGCGCGGTGTACGCACGACGTATGCCGAGGCGAGCGAAGGCGGCGAACTGCGCGGCGTGTTCATGCACCAGTCGGAAGGCAACCGCGTGATCTTCGCCGAGTCCGCGGTGCCGATAGAAGACGCCACGGGCCAGCGCTTCATCCAGTTTCGCAACGGCAGTTTCACGGAAGGCACGCCCGGCACGGACGGCTTCGAGATGACGACCTTCGGCGAGTTCGGCGTGCGCCTTGCGCAGCGCGAGATCGCGTTCGACGTCGTGCTGGAGGAGGAGGCGCTGCCGACTACGGCCTTGCTGCGCGCCTCTGAACCGGCGCAGGTCGCGGAACTGCAGTGGCGGCTGTCGCTCGTCGTGCTGATCCCGGTGCTCGCGCTGCTTGCCGTGCCGCTGAGCCGCGTGAGCCCGCGCGAAGGGCGTTTCGCGCGCATCGTGCCGGCGATCCTGGTCTACATCGCGTATTTCGCGCTGCTGCTGGCCGCGCGCGACCGCCTTGCGGATGGCGAGC
>DASWWP010000166.1:0-3083 GCA_036405915.1 Pseudomonadales bacterium | reverse complement strand
CGATCGGCATGCTCGGCACGCTCGTCATTGCACTGATGATCGACGCGTACGGCCCGGTTGCCGACAACGCCGGCGGTATTGCCGAGATGGTAGGCCTTGACAAGGAAGTACGCCGTCGTACCGACATCCTCGATGCTGCTGGCAACACGACGGCTGCCATCGGCAAGGGCTTCGCCATCGGCGCGGCAATCCTGACCTCGCTGGCACTGTTCAGCGCATTCATCACGCACTCCCAGAACCTGCTGCGTGCACTGCCCGAATACGGCGCAGATTACATCCTGACGAACGACATCACGCTGCTCGACCCGATGGTATACACGAGCCTGTTCCTCGGCGCCGTGCTGCCCTTCCTGTTCAGCGCAATGACGATGAAGTCCGTTGGCTCCGCTGCGTTCGACATGATTGAAGAAGTACGTCGCCAGTTCCGCGAGATCCCGGGCATCATGGAAGGCCAGGGCCGTCCGCAGTATGGCCAGTGCGTGGCGATCTCCACGAAAGCCGCCCTGCGTGAAATGATTGCACCCGGCGTGCTGATCATCGGAACGCCGCTGATCGCCGGTTTCCTGTTCGGCGTCCAGGCAGTTGCCGGCATCCTCGCGGGTTCGCTGGTTTGCGGTGGCGTGCTCGCGATCGCCTCGTCGAACTCCGGCGGCGCGTGGGACAACGCCAAGAAGTACATCGAAAAAGGCGCCCACGGCGGCAAGGGTTCCGAGAGCCACAAGGCTGCGGTCATTGGCGATACGGTCGGTGACCCGCTGAAGGACACCTCCGGTCCGTCGCTGAACATCCTGATCAAGCTGTCGGCGATCCTGAGCCTCGTGTTCGCGCCGTTCTTCGTGAACTACGGCGGCATCCTGCTGTAAGCAATCTTCAGGGTAAAAAGTCAAAGAAAGGGGGGCTCTTGCCCCCCTTTTCATGAGTAGGATAAAGACATGAGCACCCAACGCGTTCAACCGAACATCAGCCCCAACCTGCGCCAGGTCAGCCACATCGTCGTCGTCGCCTCGGGCAAGGGCGGCGTCGGCAAGTCGACTACGGCGGTGAACCTCGCGCTCGCGCTGCACCGCCTCGGCGCGAAGGTCGGCCTGTTCGATGCCGACATCTATGGCCCCAGCCAGCCGCTGATGCTTGGCGTCGCCGGGCAGCGCCCGCAGATCGTCGGCGGCAACCAGATGCAGCCGGTCACGGCCCACGGCATCAAGTGCAATTCGGTCGGCTTCCTCGTCGATGAGAACCAGGCAATGGTATGGCGCGGACCGATGGTCGTCGGCGCCTTCAACCAGATACTGAACGACACACTGTGGGGTGAGCTCGACTACCTCGTCATCGACATGCCACCCGGCACCGGTGACATCCAGCTCAGCCTTGCGCAGTCGGTGCCTGTGACCGGCGCCGTGATTGTCACGACGCCGCAGGACGTCGCGTTGCTCGATGCGAAGCGCGGCATCGAAATGTTTCGCAAAGTGCAGGTGCCGATCCTCGGCGTCGTCGAGAACATGGGCCTGCACACCTGCAGCCAGTGCGGCCACAGCGAACATATCTTCGGTGAAGGCGGTGCCGACCGCATCGCGCATGCATACGACGTCGAAGTGCTCGGTTCGCTGCCGCTCGACGCGCGCATTCGCCAGCAGTGCGATGAAGGCGCGCCTGCCGTGGCGTCTGACCCGAAAGGCAATGTCGCGCAGATCTACCTGCGCATCGCCGAGCGTGTCCGGCAGCAACTGGCCGGCGCCGGCAGGCCTGGCAGTGGCATGCCGAACATCAGCGTGACTGACGACTGACATGCTTCTGGATGCCTACGTAGCGCTGGTCCTGAAGTATCCGAAATGGGTGCTCGCGGCGCTCGTGGCGCTGATCCTCGGCCTCGGCTGGGGCGTGCAGAATTTCAGGCTGGATGCATCGGCCGACTCGCTCGTCGTGGAAGGCGATGCCGATCTCGAGTTCTCACGCGAGATCAACTCACGCTACGGCTCCGGCGACTTCGTCTTCGTCGCCTACACGCCAAAACAGGAATTGTTCAGCCGAGAAACGGTTGCCGACCTGCGTGCACTCCGCGACGAGCTGCTCGAAATCGACGGCGTCGCGTCGGTCGACAGCATCCTGACGATCCCACTCTTCAAGGTGGCCGACGCCAGCCTGCGCGACGTCACCGACGACATCATCACGCTCGAAGCCCCCGACGTCGACATCGGTGCGGCCAGGGACGACCTGACGACGAACGCCGCCTATCTCGACGTGCTGCTGAATGCCGAAGGCACGACCACGGCGCTGATCGCCAATTTCGAACGGGACTCAGAGCTCGAAACGCTGCTGTCCGAGCGCATGATCCTGCAGCGCCGCGCGCGGGAAGGCGATCTCGACCGCGCGGGCGAGTTCGAACTCGTGCGTGTGGAGGCCGCATACGGGGAGCGCCGCGACCTGTCCACGCGGCAACTGCACGAGAGCATCGCCGCGATTCGGACGGTACTCGACGACTATCGCGACGACGCGGACATCGTCATGGGTGGCGTGCCAATGATCGCCGACGACCTCGTCAGCTTCGTGCGCGGCGATCTGGAACTGTTCAGCGGCGTGATCCTCGTGTTCATCATCGTAGCGCTGGCTGCGCTATTCAGGCAGCCGCGCTACGTCGTACTGCCGCTCACATGTGGTCTCGCGGTGACCGTCTGCATGATTGGGCTGCTGGGCCTGCTCGACTGGCCGGTGACCGTGATCTCCTCCAACTTCGTTGCATTGCTGCTGATCGCCACGGTGTCCCTGACGATCCACCTGATCGTGCGCTACCGTGAGCTCGAGGAGGAACGGCCCGAGACGCCACACGAGGCACGGCTCGCGCAAACGTTGCGCGACATGTCGGCGCCTGCGCTGTACACGGCGCTCACCACGGTCGTCGCCTTCGCCTCGCTGATCACGAGCAGCATCCCGCCCATCATCGACTTTGGCTGGATGATGTTCATAGGCATCGCTGCCGCCTTCGTGCTGACCTTCCTGCTTTTCCCGTCCGCGATGGCACTGCTCCCGCAGCCCAAGCAGAAGGCGCCATCGACCGGCCTCGATATCACGCCGGCCGTCGGCCGCTTCAC
>DASWWP010000165.1:0-9642 GCA_036405915.1 Pseudomonadales bacterium | reverse complement strand
CTTCTCGACTTCGGCCGTCGCCTGGCGCTTCTGCAGGGTCGCGGCTTCCTCGCGCGCGGCACGCCGGGCCTGTTCGTCGTCCTTGAGCTGCTGCTCGTCGACGTCGTCGGGGTTCGGGTGGCCGTTGATCTGGCGGATGCGGCGCACGATCTGTTTGCGCTCTGGTATGGAGGACATGTCGACGACCACGTCGAGCAGCTGCAGCGACACTTCGCCCGGCATGTTCTTCAGCATTTCCATCAGCTCGTTGAACATTGACAGGCGGATGGTGGCGTTCCAGTCTTGTTCGCTCACGACGAAGCGCGCCTGACGCGCGGTGATGTCGTTCAGCAGCTGCGAGCCATCCTCGGCCGGCATGTTGATTTCGTGGAACTCGAGGCCGTTGTCACCGGTGACGGCGAATTGCTTCGGCAGGTCCATGTACTGCTCGATCAGGCTCAGCAGGATTTCGCCGCCCACCTGCAGGCTGTAGCGCAGGTTGTCGAACAGCTCGAGGGTGAGCACGCCGCCTTCGCTCTGCCTGCGCTCGATCGCGACGCCAGAGCGTGCATTCGTTTCGAGGCCCAGCTGCTCGCCGGTCGTGCCGCTGACCTGGCGGATATACCGCTCGTCCATGTTGGCGATCGCAATGTGCGCGTCGGCGATATCGTTGTCGTGATGGATTTTGAATTCGAAGCCTTTGCGATGCTCGATCGCGAAGTTCGGGCGGCCAATCTCCTCGAGAATCTCGTCGACCTTTTCCGGATCGATCGCGCCTTCCTCGTACGTGATGCCCTTCGACGACAGGATGAAGATTGCCTTGCTGTGGCGCTTGTTGAAGTCCTTCTGCGGATCGCGCTGCTGGCGGATCGGGCCGTACGGCATGCCGTCATGGTCGCGGCGGTAGGCCCAGATCGGCACGAACGGGAACCGGTTGTGGCGGTACGGGCTGCGGGCGTTGCAAAGCAGCGGCCCGAAGTTGTGGTTCGCTGGATCCACGAACATGCACACGTACATCTGCATGACGATCTTGTCGTACAGCGATGCTCCGCCTTCCTTCACGTCGGCAACGTGCTCGGGGTTGTCCCTGCTGTACTCGGTCGCGCGCGAGTACTTGTCGCTGTTCTTGAAGAACTTCGCCGGCCGCGGCTTGCGGTACCAGCATTCGACGAGCGGCACGACGCGGCGGCGGTTGAACCGGTCGCCGATGGCGCCGTGCACGGCCGCTGAGAGTCGGCTCGGCTTGTAGTACAGCTGCACGTCAGCGTTCAGGACGTCGAAGCTGCCCTCGTACAGGTGGCTCGATGCGCCGATCAGCCGGTCCTTGTGGCCGGGGAACATGGCGATGGCGATGTCCAGGTCGACGACCTTGCGGCGGAAGATGTACCGGCCGTCATTGATGAACATCGGGTCGGTGGCTTTCGAGTCGTGCCAGATGTTTCGCCACGACTCGTGGTTGATGTAGATCGGTTCGTCGGTGAGGTCGCCGCGCACGCCGTATTCCAACCAGCCGAGTCCGGCCTTGAGCGTGTGCTGGAAGGCCTGCGACTGCTTGAAGGCGGCGTGGTTCGCATCGCGTACGTACTTCACGAGGCGCGTCTTCATCTTCGCGTCTTCGTCGCCGTCCTTCTGCGTCGGCTCAATGCGATGATCGATGCGCGTGCGGCGCTCGGTACCGATCAGCCAGTCGATCGTGGGTTTGCACAGGTTGACGACGGTCGGCGCCTGGCCACGCGCTTCGAGGATTTCGATTTCTTCCTCGGACCACTGATCGCCGTCATAGAACGCGGTGTCGGTGTCCTGCTCGAGGCGGTTCTCGGCCTGGTCGGAGCGCTCCTGATACCACCAGTCCTGGATCTGCGCGGCCAGCAGCTTCGCCGCGTGGCTCTCGGCGTCCTGCGCGGTGACGATCGTCATGTCCGCGTTCGCGAGGAACTGCTCGGGCGCGCTGTTGTTCTGTGTTTCTTCGGTTGCCATCAGTGCCTTGTGTCGATGATCGCTTCGTCGTTGACCCTGAACACCACGCCGAGGCGGTCCATTTCGTTCTCGATGTCGATCTGGCGGCGTTCTTCGGGAGGCAGCATGTTCAGCAGCTCGTACAGGCCATCGTCGATGACGTTGCAGATGCCGACGACCTGGCTGCGGGTGAACGTGCCCTGATACAGCACGTGCGCGAATTCGACGGCCTTGGCGATGAGGTCGCCGGTCTGCACGTACTGGTACGCGTTATCGAGCGGGATCACGACGCGGTAGCCGGCGCCGCTGAGCGTCTTCCTGCAGATGTTCATGCAGGCGGTCTTGTCGTGCGGCCGGTCGGGGTCGAGTGCCACGTGCGAGAAGATGCGGACGAGGTTGCCGTTAAGGCTCATACGGTGCTCCAGCTGACCTTGCGGCGTTTCGGTTTGCGGGGGTCTTCCTTGATTATCGGCCGCGGCCACGTCACGGCCAGTTGTGGATCCAGCACGCGGCTCATGGCGTCGAGCATGTCGGGGTGGATGCCGACGGGGTACGGGTCGTATTCCTCGTCGATGAACACCTTGATCAGGTCGTAGCGCTCGGCGGTGCTCGAGGTCTTGAACATGTGATGCGGCAGCCAGAACCGGCCTTGCTCATACAGCGGGATCAGCCAGTTGTTGATGCGGTCCCACTTGTTCTCGCCGCCGAGCTCGGTGATGTGGAAGCGGTAGTGCTCCGACTCCATCTTCGTTTCTAGGTACTCGATGTCCGTGTCCTTGCCATACCGCTCGTAGCCGACGGCCAGCGGCTTCCAGATTCGGTGCAGGTCGAAGATGATGCGGGCGCGTTCTTCCATGCGCAGGCGATCGCGGATGCCGTCGAGCACGTAGTAATTGCCGTCGGAGCCCAGCCCGATGACCCAGATTGCAGTGAAGTCGCTCTCGCGTTTCCGCGCGTTCGCCGGATCCACAAGGATGTAGTTGTTCGTCGCGATCGGCGTGTTTTTGTAGAACTTGAGCCAGGCCTTCTGGAATCCCATCTTTCCGTCTTCCTTAGGATTCTGCAGGTGCTGGCAGGCGAACACGAAAGGCCCCTGCTTTTTCTTCTCGAGCAGCTGCGCGGGCGTGAGGAACACCGGGTTGCCGCTCGCGGTACCGTCGTCCGTGGCCGGGTAGATGCGCGGGGTGACGACCTTCTCGGCCATCAGGTGCTTGTACGTGTCGTTGTAGTTGTACCTGGTGCCGATGAAGCGCGCGCGGCCGTGCCGCGAATCGCCGAGGTTGAAGCTCAGTTGCACGGCTTCCGTGGTCTTGCGGATCTGCTCCGGCGTCGTGACGGACTCGCGCGTCACCAAGTCGTCGTACACCCGCAGCAGGAAGTGCATACCGGTGGGCTGGCCTTCCACCACGCCCCACGCCTCGACAGTCGCTTCCTTCGGGTTGCTGCGCCTGCGGACGATGATCCCTTCGTCCTCCGTCCACTTCGGCGCCGCCTTGTGGCTGCGCCAGATGATGTCCGGGAACAGGTTGCGCAGCAGCTCGCACTCTTCGAAGGTGCGTTTGATCTGTTTCAGGAAGGCCTTCGCGATCGGGCGCGTGTGGCTGAATATCCCGATCGTGACTTCCCTGCCGCCCCACTCGGGCAGCGGGTTCTCGCCATGGCTCGCGAGAATGTCCTGGATGGACTTCGCGTACGTGATGATCGTGCTCTTGTAGTGGTCGCGCGCCCACAGGTCGAGGTGGTTGTCGGGGCTCGCTTCGACCTCCTTGCAACGCGCGAACAGCCATGGATGCCACACGTCCTTGCGGCCGAGGATGCCCCACAACAGGAAGAACAGGTCGGTGCGCGCGAGGTGCCGCAGAATCGCCGTACGCTCGGCCGCCGGCAGCTGGCGCACCAGCTCGGCCATGGCCAACGTCTCCTGCAGCGATTCGAGTTTGGGGATCATGCATTCGCATCAGCGGCGGCCTTCGCCTTGGCAGCGGTGACCAGGTCGGCGAAGTAGTTGCCGACGGCTTCTTCTGTCGCCTGCTTGCTGCGTTTTGCCTGCTCTTCGTCGTCCTTCGCGAACAGCTGCAGGTAGCGCGCGAGGTTCTCGAGCGGGCCCTTCTTCTCGGCCATCTTGATCTCGTGCACGTACTCCACTTCCATTTCGCCGGCTTCGTTCTTGCCCAGGTTGCGCGTGACGACCTTCACCGACTGTATCGACGCGGCGATATCGTCGTCGAGCTCGGTGATCGGCCGCAGGCCTCCGCCGGGCCCGAAGATCTTGCGCACGTCGCTGAATCCCAGCCGCATGAACTGCTTCAGCACGCTCGCCGCGTCCAGCTGCACTTCCTTCCGCAGGCGGTCCACTTCTGACGAAACACGCGCCTGAATGTCAGGATTTGTCAGTAAGTCGTGGCCGGTCTGGCGTGCGGCGCTCTCGGCGTAGCCGGCGCGGCGCGCGGCTTCGGCCGCGTTGAAGTTGCAGCGTGGAAGCTCCACGCAGAACAGCTCCTGCTTCGGGTTCAGCGCGGGCGCAGCCGGCTTTTCCGCCTGCGCGGCTTCCGCCGCTGGGGTCGGTGGCGATTCCTGGATGGCTTCCTTCGCCGGTGGCTCCGGCGCTGCTGCGGGGGCGGGTGTCGTCTTGACGGTGCGCTTCTTGCTCGTGGGTGTTTTATCGCTCTTGCGTGGGCTCATGGCGTTTCGAAGTGTGTGGGCCTACCTCGATTGTCGGATTTCGACGAATTTAGATAAGCGGTGCCGCCCGATGCTCGGGCATGGCGGACTGGATGACGTGGAGGATGCCGTCCTTGATCTGCGTGATTCGCGTCTTCGACAGGCCCATGCCGGCGCCGATCTCCTTCGCGGTGCGGCGCTCCATGAAGTACATGAAGAACACCATCCGATCGCGACGCGGCAGCTGGCGAACGCACGAGAACATGCGCTCGATCTGATCCTGCGTTTCGGCCTGAACGTCTGGCCCCTGCCCCCCGGCCACTACCACGGCCGGCTCATCCTCAGCGGCGTGCTCGTCATACGGCAGCATGTCATCCGCCCGAATCAGCGCGCGATCGATGTCGGCGACATCGACGTCCAGACGTCGGGCAAGCTCGGAAGGTGTCGCAGGGGCGAAGGTTTCCTGCTGGATCTGGTGTGATGCTTCCTCGATGCGTTTGCGCAAGCGGAGGTTCTGCCGCGTGTTGTTACTCGCGCGCTGCAGGCCGTCGAGGATGGCGCCGCGCACGCGGTACCAGGCGAAGGTGATGAACTTCGTGCCGCCGTTCGGATCGTACTGATCGGCGGCTTCGATGAGCCCGATCATCCCGTCCTGGATCATGTCATCGAGACTCGCGACGCGGCGCATTGAGCGGTGCAGCTGCTGAGCCATGCTCGTGGGCAATCCCATGTACTGCAGCACGAGCTGTTCACGGCGTGCGGCGAAGTCGGGAGCCGGCAGTTGCGGGACTGCCGACTCCCTTTCCCGCATTGACGTCAGCCCGCGGGGGCGAGGCTGACGGTCACTTTGGACTGTAAAACTAGTGGACGGGGGCATGTGCGACCCTCACCCATTCCTGCAGCGCTGTCAGTTGGTCCCGGATCGCGTTGCAGGTGGCGTAGTTCCCTGTGGCAACAGCGAGGGCACGAGCGTCTGTAACGGTGCCGGCGGCTTCATAAGTGCGCCCGGAGGCGAAGGCGGACGCGGGCACTCCGGCACTACGGCCAGCGGCGGCGATGTCGTGGATGCGCACCCAGTTACCAGGCAACACGACACGAGCAACATCAGGATTCTCTGCATAGACGACAACCTCACGAGTAACTTCCACTTCGACGACTTCACGTTCCTGCTCGCGCAGCACCGCGGCTTCTTCGACGGCGGCCAGACTTGCGGCCAGTGCATGCTCCTTCGCGCGAGCCTGCTCGCTCGCGACGACGGCGTTGCCGAGCGCTTCCAGGCGCAGCGCGGCGATCTCGTTTTGATGCACGAGCGTGTCCACGTCAGCTGCGCGATCGCGCCATTCCCATCCGGCCCAGAAGACCGCGAGCACAGCGGCGAGGATTGCGATGTTCTTCGGGTTGATGGCCATCGGGATCATTGCAGCCCCTTGCACTTTGCGTGCGTGCGCAGGCGATCCCGCCACAGGCCCGGGCAAACGCGATTGCCGGGGAGGCTGCAATCCTGCTTCCCTGCGCGCTTCCACATTAGGATTGCATCACAGGCCGCGTCGTAGTCTTCCTGGTTCAGTCGCTGCACGATCGTCGATGTGCAGAACGCGCGCGCGCCGATGTTGTGCGCGAGCTCGATGTAGGCGTCGTACTCGTACTGGGTGAGAGGCACCTTCACGCAGCCCTTGAGGGCGGTTTCGTATACCTGCACCTCGCGTGCAGTACGCGTGACGGCCTCGAGCGGGGTGATGCGGTCGCCTGGCTTCACGTTCTCGATGCTGCCGGCGCCGATGGTTGGCACTGCCCATCCGTGAACGGGATCCGGATACGCGTCTAGGCGAATGTCCTCACGCGTGAGGATGCCGAGCAGGCCTGCAGCGCTGAGCGCGAGAGCTGTCACGGCAATGCGGTTACGGGGCGTTCGCATAGTCGTCCTCGAGGGAGCTCTGTTGCACCAGGCGTGCGGCGGCCGCCGTGATCGAAACGACAGCTGCGCCCAAGACGAGCAAGGGCGGCTTACCTTCGACGTAGTAGTGGATGCCGGTTTCAGCGGCGGAGAAGACAGCGGCGAGCAGGGAGAGACGCACCGACCAGAGGCGGTACCACAAACGACGAGCGTTACGTATCAGCTTCAGTTTGCTTTTCATCGTCCTGCGATCGATCCCTTTCGGAAATCCAGCCGAACATTGTGAAAAGCGGTTTCCACAACCGCTTCCAGAAAAATTCAGCCAGCAAGCAGAACGTGTAGATTGCTGCGAGTGTTGATGCGATGAGACCCGCGAAGCTGGCTGCGTCGGCCCAACTGTTGATACCGAATGCACCTGCGACGGAAGCCCATGCCGTGAAGAGCTTTTCCATGGGGTACTGAATTTGAGTCCCTGCGCTGTCGCTCATCCGATTAACCGTCGTGGTGGAACAGTTGGAGCGCGGGCAGTATCGGGTATTACCCTAAGGGTTTGTACCTGACATTTGTCAGGGGTCTAACTGAGAGACATCACAGATACGTAAACTGCGATTCACCCCGCTCGAGCGAGTGAGAACGCCTTTCGTGACCATGGCGTCGAGGTGGTCTTGTGTAGTTTGCGGAGAGATTTCCATGCTGGCCGCGATCTCGCGCACCGACGGCGCATATCCCTTTCTCGTACTGAACTCGCCGATGAATTTGAATATTTCCTGCTGGCGTTTAGTCAGTTTGGACATAGCCGCGTTCTCACGAGATCCACGACAAAGGCGATTGCCTCGCCTGACTTCACCATCTCAGTAGAGTATCGGCACACACACCAGCCGAGGGCAGCGGCGGCGTTGTATTTCCTGCAGTCCTCATCGAACCCCTGCCCCTTCGAGTGTCGTGATTTCCCCGAACGCGTGCCGCCTTCGATCTCGACGGCGATCTTGAGCGCGCGGCAAGCGAAGTCGTAACGCCATAGACGTTCCGAGTGAAATACGACTTCGCGTTCGAAGTCCGCGGCGAGGCCGTGCGCGCGAAGGTGCATCAGGAAAGTTTCCTCACCCACGCTGGGCGGCTTTGGGAGTTTGATTCGCTTTGAAGTCTTCTTCACAGATTGCTTTCGCTTCTTCGGCGGTGTCGATCCCGCCCTTGAGCATGTTGGGCCGATGTATTTTCGTTTCGGGGTCGAGAGTTGTGGGAGCCCAGGCGGTGTATACCCAGGCACCGAGCGCGCCGATCCAGCACTTGCTCACGTGGTAGCCTTCGTCGGTGTAGATGTAATACCGAGATTTCGGCGGGATTTTCCATACGAGCAGGTCGCTCATGCCGCAACCGGGTCCACGAGGCCCTGCGTGACGAGCAGGTTGTGCACGACAGAGAGCTTCGCGCGAGCCGACTGCGACAACGGCCTGTAAGCCATGTGCGACTGGTGGTGTTTCAGCCGGCGTAGGAACGGGTGATATTCAATCGGCACGCTGGCGATCTTTTCCCAGCAGGCATTGAGCCGCGCGTGATCGTTGGGGTGCATGCGCTAGTCCTCGTCGTCCAGCAGCTGGTGGCCGGCTTCGCGGTACTTCGCTTCAACATGCTTGCGGAATGTCGTCTGCCAGGCGCGTGGCGAACGTGAATCCCCTCGCTCGGACCAGTACAGCCGAAACTCGGACAGGACGAACGTGTTCCAGAATGCGGAGGGCACACCCTTGCCCTCGAGGACGGCCGCGGTCTCAATCGACGGTGTCCACCCGGAAGTCATCTGCACGTTGAGATACATTCGATCACCGGCAGGTGCGCTATCGATATCGATGATCGACTTACTAGATTCTTCTGTTCTCTTCTCTTCTCTTCTCTTCTCTGGTCGGACTTTTCGTGTCTTTTTTGTCGGACGAGTGTCGGACGTTTGTCCGACAAGGTTTTGCTCACGCAAAAGGTCTTCCGCCGCGGCCTTGCGCCTGAGGCGTTTTGCTTCAGATTCCAATGATCTAGCTTTGGCGGATGCTCCGTTGTGCCTTTCGAACTTCGGCAGGCGCAAGTCGTCCTTCGAGCCTTCCAGCCACCCCACTTTGCGGAGCGCATCCGAAAAACCGGGTGTGGATAACTTGCGATCGATAAGTGCGTCGGACAGATTTCGCAGCGCGCCGTCGGACGTGTGCTTATCCATCCATCCCCAAAACGTCACCAGAAGTCCGACAACTGTCGGACATTCCATGGACAGCACTTCGGCCATGGCGAGCACGTTCGGGTCGTCGGAAAGGTCCGTGCGAATCTTTATCCAGTCGTCGGCCACGTTACTGTTTCCTCAACTGGTCTTTCAGCTCGGCCACCATGCGTTCGAGTTCGTTGATCTTGTGCTGCTTCTCAGCAGCATCGGAATTCACGATGAAGGTCTCGACGAGGTAATAGACTGGATCGAGGTCACCCTCGGCCCGTATGTACTGCTCGAGGTTCTCGACGGAGAACGAGCGCTTCTGATCGGTGGGATTCAACTTCCGGCACAGATCCGCCTCGGACATGCCCATGGCTTCGGCGATCTGCCAGCCCTTCTTCGGGCTGTGTTTCACCTTGTCACGCACCAGGTCGCGGACCGACCCGTACTTCGTGGCAAGCCCAGGCCTGAATCTGAGCGTCACTTCTGCGTGTTGATCTACTGCCATTCCACGCCCCCGCTAATGGAAAGAGTTTTTCCTGTAGTTTCCTGTAGGCCTTCGGCGCAAATGCGCTCCGTCACGGGCGGCCACTCTCGTGACCATCGCTCGAGGGATCGGTAAAGCGTTCGGGATAAAGGATTTCGAGTTCGCTGATTCCGAAATGCGCAGCCAGTGCGGCAGCCGTTTCGACGGTCGGCGTTTGAACGCCACGCTCGATGCGGCTGAGGTTGCCGGCATCGATACCGACATCCTGCGACACCTGCTGGATCGTCAGGTTCAACCTTTCCCGGGCGAGTCGAAGAGGAGTTTTGCTATCAACGGACATATCACGGCCCCAAATATGCGTAACACGCATATTAAGCGCCCGCCGAAATTTGCGCAACGCGCTTTGCGTGGGACGCATAATGAGCGCGACCATGCCGCCATGCGTGAGCTCGTCGGCAGCAACATCAGGAGAATTCGGAA
>DASWWP010000164.1:0-33548 GCA_036405915.1 Pseudomonadales bacterium | reverse complement strand
GAGCTCGACGTCGATCACGCTTCCGTCCTTGCGCGTGTGCCGCGTTTCGAATTGGCGGCCGCGTTCGTCGAGCGTGCGGAACATGTCGTCGACAGTCGCCTGCGGGAAGTTGTGCTCCCAGTCCCGCACCGACATCTTCATCAGTTCGTCCTGCGTGTAACCCAGCATGTCGGCGAACGCGCGGTTCACTTCGTACACCTTGCCGTCTTCTTCCATCACGACGATGCCGTCGCGCGACTGGTCCACGAGTATCTGCCGCCGATGCGTTTCCTCGCGCAGCGAGCGCTCGAGGCGGCGGCGCTCGCTGATGTTGCGGGCTATGCCAATGACGTAGTCCTGCTGCAGGCGCATATAGCGCAGTTTCACTTCGACAGGCATCGTGCTGCCGTTCTTGCAACGGTGCAGGCCCTCCCAGACGAGCGTCGGCGTTTCGCGCAGGTGATCGACCGCGGCGGCGAACAACTCGGCATTGATCGCAAGGTCGACGTCGTACACGCGCAGTGCCACCAGTTCATGACGCGTGTAACCGAGCTCGTGGCAGCAGGCCCAGTTCACGTCGACGATGCGTCCTTCGGTATCGATGAGGATCATCGGGTCCGGCAGCTGGTCGAGCAGCTCATGGAACACGCGGTTGCGCGGGCCGGGGTGGGCGAGGTGCATGTCGTTCATCGAGGTTCCTGAAACGCATCGCTACAGGCGATGCAGGGGCTGGACCGCAAAGCCCGTGCTCCGTTAAAAAAGGAGCTGTGGCACTTTGATATCAGATGGCGGCACAATGCCCGAGCTTGCCGCGGACACCGCTTGGCATCCACGGACACGGGATGCCACGGCCAACACCGCCATTCTGCTGATACGGGGCAGTATAGCTGAGCGGATTACAAGGTATTGATCTGGAAGAAAAAACAGGAAATTTTCCCGCGCCCTGAAGCGCGGTCATATGGCCACGGGCCAGGGCAACTGGGCTCGGGCCCGCGTCGATGCTGTCGTGAGGACATCATGACTGTTCGCGGCGTCCAGCGGAGGTTCGAGTTTGAGCAGAAATACAGCCAATGTGCTTGCCGTCATGGCAGCCGCGTGTGGGCCCGCGGCCGCCGCGGACCTCACCGACCTCAGCCTCGAATCCCTGCTCGAAACCCGCGTCACGAGCGCTTCGAAGTACGAGCAGGCGCTGATCGACGTGCCTGCCGCCGTCAGCGTCATCACGCGCGACGAGATCCGTGTGTACGGCTGGCGCACGCTGGGCCAGGCGCTCGCGAGCCTGCCTGGCATCTACCTGACGAGCGATCTGCAATACGACTATCTTGGCACGCGCGGTTTCGGCATGCCTGGCGACTTCAACACGCGCGTATTGCTGGCCGTCAATGGGAACCGCATCAACGACATCGTGTACGACAGCGCGGCACTCGGTCGCACCTTCCCGATCGATCTCGACCTGATCGAGCGCATCGAATTCATTCCCGGCCCCGGCGGCGCGGTGTACGGCCAGAATGCGATGTTCGGCGTCATCAACGTGATCACGCGCAACGGCCTGCAGGTCGACGGCTGGGAACTGACCGGTTCCGTGCAGCAGCCTCAGGACATGCGCGAGGGCCGCGTCCGCTGGGGCCGCCGGCTCGCGAACGGCACCGACCTCATGTTCGCGCTGGGCACGATGCGGGCCGACGGCGAAGACCTGCCGATGCAGTTTCCCGGCGCGGCCCCCAATGGCGGCACGCTGACCGGCATCGCGCGCGGGCTGGATGCGGAAGCGGACGACGAAGCCTCGCTGCACGTCGGCCGCGGCGCGTGGACCTTCGACGCGCGCTTCGGTACGCGCACGAAGGACGACCCGACCGGCGCGTATTTCTCGGATCCCCTGGTCGCCGGCCAATATGAGCGCGACGACTACCTGTTGACGCACCTGCAGTACCAGTTCGACGTCGCGCCGGCCTGGAACCTGCTTGGCCGTGCATTCACCGGCCGCGAGCGTTATTCGGCGCTTTTCAAGTTCGACGGCAATCCGAACTTCAGCACCGGCATCAGCGAATGGTACGGCGGCGAGCTGCGCCTGCTGCACACGGGTTTCGCGGCGCACAAGCTGATGGTCGGCATCGAGGCGCAGGACAACCCCCACATCGATCAGACGGCACACTCCCTCGCGCCGCCGCCTGACGCAAGGATCCCGCGCGTGGCGCCGACGGAGGTGCCAAACGTGATAGCACGCGACGGCTATCGGCTTGGACTCTACGTGCAGGACGAATGGCAGCTCAGTGAACGTGTCAGCACCTCGCTCGGTTTGCGCATCGACAACAACGACAGCACCGCCACGCGCCTGAGCCCGCGCGCAGCCCTGATCTGGCGCGCGGCCCCGGCGCTGACGTTCAAAACTTTGTACGGACGCGCCAACCGCGCGCCTAACAGCTACGAGCACGATTACGACGACGGCACGTCGCTCGTCGCCAACCCGCAGCTCGGACGGGAAACCATCGACACGCTCGAACTCGTCGCGGATGCGCAGGTAGCGTCGGCCGTGAACCTGCGTGCCTCCGCGTATGGCTGGCACATGGACGATGCGATCGTGCTTGGCACCGACGCGAACAGCGGGCTGCCGCAATATGCGTCCGGCGGCCGCGTCAAGGCGCGCGGTGCCGAGCTATCGGCAAGCACGGCATGGAACGGCGGCAACCGGCTGCGCGCGAGCCTGTCGTGGCAGGATGTCTCCCGCGCCGACGGCAGCGGTACGCCGGCCAACTCGCCCGAATGGCTCGCGCGCGTGAATTACACGCAGCCGCTCGGCGCAAACTATGACCTCGGTCTCGAATTGCAGTACGACGGCGAGCGCGAAGCAGTTGATGGCTCTATGCTGCGCGGCTACTGGCTGGCGAACCTCAACCTCCTGGCCGCCGTCCCCGTCAATGGTCTCGAATTGACGCTGACGCTGCTCAACCTGTTCGATGAACGCTATGATCACCCCGCCGCCGACAGTAACTGGCAAAATCGCCTGGAGCAGGACGGCCGCGCCGTGAGGCTGAGAATGGATTACCGCTTCTGATGTCCGCAGTTCGTCGCCATTGGCGTTCGTGGGGCCGCATGGCGGGCCTCGTGTGCGTCCTGTACGGCGGCGTGGTGCCACCGCTGGCCGGTGCGGAACCGACGCTTGCCGAATACAAGGTCAAGGCCGCCTACCTGTACAACTTCATCAGCTTCACCGAGTGGCCCGATACCGTGGGCGCCGAGCTGCGCCTGTGCGTGTATGGACCGGATCCATTCGGCCCCGAACTCGATGCGCTGCATGGCAAGGGCATTGGTGACCGTACGCTGGCCGTCGCGCGTATCAGCACGGTCGAGCTGCTCGATACCTGCGATGCGGCATTCCTGACGCGCGACGTCATCAGCAACCTGCCGCGCATCCTCGACCGCCTGCGCGACCGGCCCGTCCTGACGATGGCCGACAGTCCCGGGGCCGCACGGGAAGGTGTCGCGATCAACATGCGCAATGCAGCCGACCGCGTGGTGTTCGACGTGAATCTCGACGCCGTGCATGCGCATGGCCTCAACCTCAGCTTCCGCCTGCTGCGGCTCGCCGGCGAGGTGATCCGATGACGCCACAGGCGCGCGCCAAGCTGCAGTCACTCGCGGGTCGCATCGCGCACATCAACCGCGTGACGCTGTCGCTCGCGGTGCTGATCGTCACGTTGATCGTGATCACGAGCAGCTACCTGTCCGGACTGTACTCGCTGATCAATTCCAGCCAGGGCACCGCGCGCGTGCTCGCGGCGGGAGCGAGCGGCGTTCTGCTGTTCGAAGACGAGGCCAGTGCCAGCGAATTGCTGACGACGCTGAGCCATACGCCCGACGCGATTGCCGCCGGCATCTACACCGATGACCGTGGACTGTTTGCGCGCTATGAACCGGGCGGCTACGAGGTGCCGGCGCTGCTGGCCGAACCGCAGCAGCCGATCGAGTACGACCTCGTACATTTGCACCTGTCCGAACCGATCACGAACGAAGGCGAATTGCTCGGTTACCTGTACGTCATCGTCGATCTCGGTCCGCTGTACCTGCAGCTCTCGCTGTTGCTGCTGATCACGTGGATCGGCGCCGTCGGTGCGCTGCACGTGGCCACGCTGCTATCGAACAAACTCAGTGCATCCACCGTGCAGCCGGTCGTGGAACTGTCGAAACTGATGAAGGAAGTGTCGGGCAGCGCCGACTTCGACGTGCGCGCCAGCGCCAGCGAAATCGCCGAACTAGATGCGCTCGCGAACGGCTTCAACGCAATGCTGGCCGAGATCCGCGCGCGCGATGCAAGCCTGCGCGTGCACCGCGAACAGCTCGAACAGCTCGTGGAAGGTCGTACGCGCGAATTGCGCGCTGCGGTCGAGAAAGCGCGCGCGGCAAGCCAGGCGAAGAGCCAGTTCCTCGCGACGATGAGCCACGAGATCCGGACGCCGATGAACGGCGTGCTCGGCATGACGGAGCTGCTGCTCGAAGGCGAGCTGGACGACGAGCAGCGCCGCTTCGCGACGCTCGCGCAGCAGTCCGGCCAGCACCTGCTTGGCATCATCAACGACATCCTCGACTTCTCGAAGATCGAATCGGGCCACATGGTGCTCGAGGAACTCGACTTCGACATGCGCGAGCTCGTCGAAACCGCGCTAGGCCTGTTCGCGCAGGAAGCGCAGGACAAGGGGCTCGGGCTGCTGGCCGAACTCGCGCCGCCGCAGGTGCCGTTGCGCCTGCGCGGCGATCCGCTGCGCCTGCGCCAGGTGCTGACAAACCTGATCAGCAACGCGATCAAGTTCACTGAACATGGCGAGGTACTCGTCTCGGTGCGCATTGTCGACGTCACCGAGTCCGGTGCGCGCGTGAGCCTCGCCGTCAGCGACACCGGCATGGGCATTGCGCCGGAAGCGCAGCAGAAAATATTCGAACACTTTTCCCAGGCCGACGAGTCGACGACGCGCCAGTACGGCGGCACCGGCCTCGGCCTCGCGATCTGCAAACGCCTCGTCGAGCTGATGGGCGGCACGATTCGCGTCGAGAGCGCGGCTGGCAAGGGCGCCAGATTCCTGGTGGACCTGGTGCTGCCGCTGACGGACGACAGTGCAGCGCAACTGCGCGAAACGCTACACGGTATCCGCCGCGTCGCAGCGCCTTCGCATGCGCCCGGCAGGGAAGTGCCGCTCGCCGCAGCGCAACGCCGTGCCGTACTGAGCGGCCGCGTACTGGTCGCCGAGGACAATCCCGTGAACCAGCGGCTCGTCAAGGCAATGCTCGCGCGGCTCGGTGTCGATACCGAATCGGCGAACAACGGCGCCGAGGCCGTGGCGATGCTGGGGGAGCGCCGTTACGACGCGGTGCTGATGGACTGCCAGATGCCGGTGATGGACGGCTACCAGGCCACCATCGAGATTCGCCGCTCTCCGTCGGCCGGCATGCGCCATGTACCGATCATCGCGCTGACGGCGAACGTAATGGAAGGCGACCGCAAGAAATGCCTCGACGCCGGCATGGACGACTACCTCAGCAAGCCATACACGCTACACGACCTCGAACGCACGCTGGCGCGCTGGCTTCGCTGAACGCGCAGCTCATTCCTTCGCCAGCAATTCATACTTTCGCAGGTAGCCGCGCAGCTGGTCGTACGTCAGGTCGAGCAGCTTCGCCGCCTTGCGCTGGTTGAACTGGCACTGTCGCAGGGCTTCTTTCAGGATGCGCTGCTCGTAATCCTGGATCTGCATCTTGAAGCCGAGCGAACTCACGAGGCCAGGATCGCCGTTGTCAGCGATATGCGCATTGCCGCCGCTGTCGGGGAGGGTCGCGGTGCGCCGCCGCGTCTGCGGCCGCCACGGCGACGCGAACGGATCGAAGTTGATTTCCCTTATCGGCTGGTCGGGATCTTCGCTGAGGTAGACGCAGCGCTCGATGACGTTCTTCAGCTCGCGGATGTTGCCGGGCCATTCGTAATCGAGCAGCGCGCTCGCCGCGGTTTTCGTGAAGCCGGGGAAATAATCCCGGCCTAGTTCCTTGATCATGCTTATCGCGAAGTGGCGCGCCAGCACCGGGATGTCTTCACGCCGTTCGCGCAGCGGCGGCAACGTGATGACGGCAAATGCGAGGCGGTCGAGCAGGTCTTCGCGAAACTTGCCGTCGGCGGCGAGCTGCGGCAGGTCGACATTCGTCGCGGCAACGAGGCGTACGTCGACCTGCAGCGGCCTGCTGCCGCCGAGGCGTTCGATCTCGCCATATTCGATCACGCGCAGCAGTTTCTCCTGCATGCTCATCGAGGTGTTCGCGAGTTCGTCGAGGAACAGCGTGCCGTTGTCGGCGCGCTCGAAATAACCTTTCTGCTGCTTCGTCGCGCCGGTGAAGGCCCCTGGCTCGTGGCCGAAGAGCTGCGATTCGAGCAGGTTCTCGTTGAAGGCTGCGCAATTGAGCTTCAGGAAGGTCTGGTCCCAGCGCTTCGACAGGTAGTGCAGGCGCGCGGCGACGAGTTCCTTCCCGGTGCCGCGTTCGCCGATCACGAGCACGGGCTTGGCCAGCGGGGCCAGCCGCGAAATCTGTTCCTGCATCTGCAGAAAGGCGGCGGATTCGCCGATCATCCTGTCTGCCTGTCCATCCGGTGCCATCCGCTTTTGCTCCGCTGCAAATTGCGGCGAAAACTACCATATGTTGGCGAGGCTCCCAACGCAGTTGCGACCCTGAAGTCCGCGTCCGACAAAAACTGCGGGCTAATCAACCTGTTACCGAGTCGTCGAAGCTGGCACAGCCTCTGCTATGTCCTCGCTGTGGCGGTAGTCGTCGGCCGCGGCAGCGAAACGTTGAAGTTGGATGGGCGACGCTGTAAACAAGACGCAAACATAGAGGTCAGGAACATGGGAATTTTTTCGAGACTGTCGGACATCATCAACTCCAACATCAATTCGCTGCTCGACAAGGCGGAAGATCCGGACAAGATGATCCGCATGGTCATCCAGGAAATGGAAGAAACGCTCGTGGAAGTGCGCAGCACGACCGCGAAAATCATTGCCGACAAGAAGGAACTGGTGCGCCGCAACGAAAAGCTCGCGAAGCAGGCCGACGACTGGCAGCAGAAAGCCGAGCTGGCGCTCAACAAGCAGCGTGAAGACCTGGCGAAGGCCGCGTTGATCGAAAAGGCGCAGGTCAACGAAGTGATCGAGCTCGTGACGGACGACATGCACAAGCTCGACGAGTCGCTCGACAAGCTGACGCGCGAGATCGAACAGCTGCAGCAGAAGCTGAACGACGCCCGCGCAAGGCAGAAGGCGATGATGATGCGTCACTCCGCCACTCAGTCGCGCCAGGCGGTGAATTCGAAGCTGTACAACACGAACATCGACAACGCGATGAACCGCTTCGACCACTTCGAGCGCAAGATCGAAACGATGGAAAGCGAGATCGAAGCCTCGGTGATCGGCAAGAAGGGAATTGCCGCGGAATTCGAAGCGCTCGAGAAGGAAGGCAAGATCGAGCAGGAACTGGCTGCGTTGAAAGCCAAACTCGAAAAACGTTGATCGAACGCTAAGCAAGGGCGAGCACAAACATGGACATAGGCGACATCATCCCGCTACTGATTTTCAGCACCCCGATCATCTGGATCGTGATGCATTACAAGTACCGGGGAAAACCGACATCGGGCTTTACGGAAGAAGAGTCCCGGCAGTTGCATGAGCTGCTGGCCATCGCGGATACGATGGCCGAGCGCATCAAGACCCTCGAATCGATTCTCGATGCCGATACGCCAGACTGGAGGGAGCGCCATGGGAAGGACTAGCAGGACGCTGCACCTCGACCGGGAGAACCGCAAATTCCTCGGTGTGTGTGCCGGTGTCGCGAATTTCCTCGAAGTGCAGCCGACGACCGTGCGGATCGTCTACTTCGTCTGCTGCATCTTCGGCGGCTGGTTCCTTGTACCGCTGTATTTCATTGCCTGGTTCCTGCTGGATGAATCATCCACCGCGATGCGCACATCGTTCAGCGACAACATGCTCGTGAACCATTTCAAGAACGTCGATTACCGCAAGAAGCTGTATCGCAACAAGCGCGAGGCGAAAGTCCTTGGCGTGTGCGCCGGCATCGCCGACTACCTCGAAGTGAACGTGTTCGCCGTGCGCCTGTTCGTGCTCGTGATGCTGCTGATGGCGGTGGCGGTGCCGATTTTGCTGTACGTAGGCGCCGCGCTGATCCTCGACCCGAAGCCGGATTACCTGTACGACGATGCGCCTCCCCATGCATCGCCGCGGACACAGGGACAGGCGCAGGACGCGACGGGCACTGCAGGCGTTGCCGCGGCAGCCGGCGCGACCGGCCGCCCACAGGCACATGCGCCGCGCGATGAGCTGAGGAGCAGCAACTTTTCGAAGCGCCGCGAGTTCCAGTTCTGCGTGCGCAAGTTCGCCGCGCTGCATGAACGACTCGCAAGGATGGAAGCCTACGTGACGTCCAGCCGCTTCAAGCTGCATCGCGAGTTCAGGAATATTTCGTGATGTGTATTACGCAAGGCTGAAACGACAACGGCCCCGAAAGGGGCCGTTGCATGTGTGCGAAGGATTACTGCGCGGCAGGTGCGATCGTGGCCGGATCCCAGTGTTCGTCGGCCTTGCCGTCGACGAAGCGCCAGGTGTCGAACCAGGTCGACGTGTACTTCTCGCCGTTGTTCGGGTTCGTGTATTCGCGCGGGATGATGACGGTGACGAGGTCGTCCTCGGCCATCACGGCGACGATAGGGGTTTCCAGTTTGTCGCAGGTAGCGGTCGGCGTACGCTTGGCGACCTGTGTGAAGTAGTAGATGACGCCTTCGAGGCCGGACGCGGCGTTCGGGTTGTGCTGGATGTATTTGTCGGTCAGCCATTCACCAGCGCGGTCCCACTGGTTGCACTGCAGCAGCTCGCGCATGATGAAAAGCGCAGCCTGCTTGTTCTTGTGCAGCACCGGATCACTGTCCGTGAACAGCGACTCGTCAGGCGTGCCGGTGACGGGTTCCTGGGCATGGACACTGCCGGCCAGCAGCGCAACGGCAAGGCCGCCGAAGATGGAACGTTTCATGGTGGTGCTCCTGTTATGCTTATTATCGGGAGCCGCAGTATAGGCCCGCGCTTGCAGCTTTGGGTAGCCGGGCGGCTGCACGCGCAGCCTGATGGATGAGCGCAGCGGCGGCAATGGCGATTGATCAGCGCGGAAACGACATATGAAAGCTTTACTTCTCAGACTCGGCTCCAGCCTTCGCGTCGCTCCGTTGCGGCTGCGCATCGTTGCGGGCATTGCCGGTGCGTTCCTGCTGCTCAACCTCGTCCTGTTCATCTGGTGGAACAACGAGCCGGACCTGTTCGACGTACGCGGCGAAGCGCTCGCGCGCGTGAATGGCGACGCGAGCCTGCTGTGGCCCGGCGTCGTCACGACGCACACGCTGATCCGCACCGTCGATACGCTGCTCGGAAAGTCGGGTGGCTACCTGAGCAACGACGTCCTGCCACCGGGGATCTTCATGGACAACATCCCGAACTGGGAATTCGGCGTCGTGAACCAGGTTCGCGACCTTGCGAAGTCGCTGCGGAACGACATGAGCCGCTCGCGCACGCAATCCACCGAAGACCCCGCGCTGCAAATCGCGGAGCCGCATTTCAATTACCAGAACGATGCATGGATACTGCCGTCGACGGAAAGCGAGTTCAGCGCCGGCCGCGCGCAGCTCGAACGCTACCTCGCGCGCCTGCTCGATCCGAACGACCAGGCCACGCAGTTTTACGCGCGCGCGGACAACCTGTCGGACTACCTCGACCTCGTCGAGAAAAGGCTGGGCAGTCTGTCGCAGCGGCTGTCGGCAAGCATCGCGCAGGAACGCGTGAACGTCGACATCGACGGCAGCGTGCGCGCGGAGAGCTCGACGGACGAGCGCGTGTCGGTCAGCGTGAAAACGCCGTGGATGGAAATCGACGACGTGTTCTACGAAGCGCGGGGTTCCGCGTGGGCGTTGATCCTGTTCCTTCGCGCTGTCGAAATCGACTACATGCCGGTGCTGCGCGACAAGAATGCAGAAGCGCTGCTACGCCAGGCCATCCGCGAACTCGAAGGCACGCAGGCCTATGTGTGGAGCCCGATGATCCTGAACGGCACCGGCTTCGGTTTCGTCGCGAACCATTCGCTCGTGATGGCCAGCTATCTGTCCAGGGCGAATGCGGCAGTAAGAGATTTACGCCAATTACTTGAGCAAGGGTGAAGCCCCGCGCTTATGAAGCGCAGCTTCATGCGGGGCTGAACGCCGCTCGGCTATGCCGAGTGGCCGGGAGCAAGCCCCGCGCTTATGAAGCACAGCTTCATGCGGGGCTGAACGCCGCTCGGCTATGCCGAGTGGCCGGGAGCAAGCCCCGTGCTCATGAAGCGCAGCTTCATGCGGGGCTGAACGCCGCTCGGCTATGCCGAGTGGCCGGGAGCAAGCCCAGCGCTCATGAAGTGCAGCTTCATGCGGGGCTGAAGCGCCGCCCGGCCATGCCGGGAAGGCTGCGGGAATCCTGTGTTTTTCCCTTAATTTACTAAAGCCCCGCCACGCCGTTACCATGGCCGTCCGACTGGCCATATAGAAGTACCCCGTGGACGTTCTGTTACTTGCCGCCCTCATCCTGCTCAACGGCCTGTTCGCCATGTCCGAAATCGCGCTGGTCACTGCGCGCCGCGGACGCCTGCAGAAACTGGCGGAGGAGGGCGACACGGCCGCAGCGCTCGCGGTCAAGCTCGGCGCCGAACCCACCCGCTTCCTGTCCACCGTGCAGATCGGCATCACGGCGATTGGCATCCTGAACGGTATCGCAGGCGAAGCCGCCTTCGCTGCACCACTCGCGCAATGGCTGATGGGCTTCGGACTCGAAGACGACATGAGCAGCGGGCTGGCCACCGCCTTCGTCGTAATCACGATAACGTACCTGACGATCGTGCTCGGCGAACTCGTGCCGAAGCGCATCGGGCAGGCCCGCGCGGAAACCATTGCACGGCTGATGGCGCCGCCGATCGCCTTTCTCGCGCTGCTGTCGAAACCCTTCGTGACCTTGCTCGCCCTGTCGACCGAAACGGTATTGCGTCTGCTGGGCCAGCGCCCGCGCGACGAATTCGACGTCACCGAAGACGACATCCACGCGCTGCTGACCGAAGGCTCGGAAAGCGGCGTGATCGAAAAGCACGAGCACGACATGGTGCGCAAGGTGTTCCAGCTCGAGGATCGCCCGGTATCTTCGCTGATGACGCCGCGCAGCGAGATCGTGTGGCTGGATACCGCACAGCCGCTCGCCGCCAACCTCGAACGCGTGCTCACGAGCCCGCACGCAAGGTTTCCTGTCTGCAACGAAACGCTGCATAACATGCTCGGCGTGATCAGCGCGAAGCGCCTGCTCCGACAGTGCCTGCAGGGCGCAGGCACGGACATCACCGAGAGTTTGCAGCCCGCCGTGTTCGTGCCGGAATCCGTCACCGGCATGATGCTGCTGCAGCAGTTCCGCAATTCCGGTGTGTCGATCGTGTTCGTCGTGGACGAATACGGCGAGATCCTCGGCCTCGTCACGCTGCAGGACCTGCTCGAGGCCCTGGCCGGTGAATTCAAGTCACGCGATCCGCGCGAAGGCTGGGCGGTGCAGCGGGTGGATGGCTCCTGGCTTCTCGATGGCCTGATTCCGCTGCCGGAGTTGAAAGATCGCCTTGGCCTGAAACTGGCGCCGGAAGAAGAGAAAGGCCACTACAACACGCTTAGCGGCATGATGATGTTGCTGCTCGGCGACGTGCCGAGAACCGGCGCTATCGCCGACTGGGAAGCCTGGCGTTTCGAAATCGTCGACATGGACGGCAACCGCGTCGACAAGGTGCTTGCGTCACGACTCGTCGACGACAGCGGTTGACGGCGCGCGCGCGCGTTCGTTCGCACCCCAGTAGATCACGTCCACCTGCACGCGCACGCGGCCGTCCTCGAGCATGCCCAGTGATTTCGCGGCGGCGCCCGACAGGTCGATGATCACGCCTTCGGCGACGTTTTCGTCCGTCGGTCCGCGATCCGTGATGTCCACTTCCACCGTCGTTCCGTTTTCCAGGTTCGTCACGCGCACGACGCTGCCGAGCGGATAGCTTGGATGCGCAGCCATCAGTGCGTTGTCGTCATACGGGACACCGCTTGCGGTTTCGAGGCCGTGCAACGACGGATGGTAATAGGATGCGAGCCCGGTACGCGTTTCTAGCACGCGCGGTTCTAGGCTCAGCGGCGCAGGCGCAGGCGTCGGCTGCGCGGGTTCGGGCGCCGGAGGCGGCTGGTGGGCGCAGGCCGAGAGAAGGACCAGCAGGATGACAGTGGCTTGTATACGCATGCGCGGATTGTCGAGACCGCCGGGGCGCACGGGCAAGACGGGCAAACCCCTACAGTACGGGCGTGATTCCTCGCGTCGAGCGCGGCGACATGTCGGCCTGGGCTGATCATGCCACGCCCGCCCTGGGCTGGGCATCGCCGTCAAGATTGTCGAAGAATGCCTGCAGGGTCTTCGGCAGCGTGGCGTTGCGTGCGGCGATCGACGGTGCAAGGCATGAGCGCACGAAGTCGTCGATGCTGCGCACCTTTTTTTGGCCGAGCACGTGCATGTGCGCGCCAAAGAAGCCTGGCGCGGAGTCCGGCATCAGCTTCCCGTCGATGTAATCCGATACGACGTGCGCGACGTGCAGCACCGACGTGCTGATGCGGTATTCGTCGGGAATGCTGTCGGGCGGCGTCAGCGCGGTGTTGTTCTGGTATTCGAGCACGACGGCGATTTCTTCCGGGATCTGCCATTCGCGCAGCAGCAGCGCGCCGATCATGCCGGGGTCGAGCAGGTTCAGCAGGAAGGCCATGTTCGGATGCTGGTGCTTCAGCAGCAGGATCACGCTCTTGCCGATGTCGTGCAGCAGGCCCACGGTGCTCAGCAGCGGCGCGGAACCCTGGCGCGTCGCGTGGCTGATTTCGAAGCACAGCACCGAGATCGTCATCGAATGCAGCTGCAGCTGCTGGAACTCGGGCGTTTTCGGCATCGTGTTCTGGATGCCCTTGCTCGCGATGATCTGGTAAATCTGGTTGAAGCCGAGCAGCACGAGTGCGTGCTGGAAGTCGACGATCTTGTGGCGCAGGCTGAAGTACGATGAATTGACCGTTTTCAGCACGGTCGCCGTCAGCGAGGGGTCCGTCTTCGCGACTTCGACGACGCTGCGCGTCGATGCGTTGTCGCTCAATAGCATGCCAGTGAGCTTGCTGACGTACGGCGGCAGCTTCGGCATTTTCTGCAACAGGCCCTTGATAGCGGCGGACTCTCGATACAGGTTGCCGCGGCTCATCAGGTACAGGCTCACTGCCCACGACATCGTCTGGCTCGCGTGGGACATGTTGCCGAGGTAGTCGAGCATGCGGTTCGTGGTGCGAGCCGCCTCGCGCTCGAGGTTGCGGTAAAGGGCCAGCTGTACGTCGGCCGGGAGTTGCGCAAGCGTGGCGGTATCGACGGCGAGGGCAGAGACGGTGTCCGTGGCCATCAGCGTGGCCGTGCTGCGGCCATCGTCGGCATAGAGGCTCGCCGGCACGTATGCGCCGCCGCCGAGCTTGATCAACAGCGCCTCGCCCTGCACCGGCGCGAGCAGCTCGCAGTTGCCGGAGAGGACCAGAAAGGCGGGGCGTTGCGCCTCTCCGGTGTTGAACAGGCACGAGCCGGCCGCATAACTGCGAACGTGGCCGGCGCTGTACAGCGCGTTGAGCGCCTTGTCCGACAGGCCGTCGAAGGCGGGATGTGGGTATTTGTGCGTGGCTTTCGCGGCTAGAATGCTCATCTTGATGCTGGCGCCTGTCCTGTTCCTGGGTGCACGCAGGATCGCCGCGCAGTGGCGGCTTCCGTTGCATCCCTGAACGGCACCTTTGCCTAAAAGCTTGAGCGACCTTGCACGAATTGCCCGGCCCGTCACACGAACCACCTTCTGACACGAAATCCATGAGCCTGAAGACCCTGCGCGAACTCGAGCGCCGTCTCTCCGACTGCCTGCTGCGCGATCGCTACCCATTGCAGCAAAGCCTGCGCCGCCTGCTGCGTGAAGCCCAAAACGAGCGGGGCGGCGACACGCGCGTGCAGCAGCAGATCGCCGCCCTGGCCGAGCGCATCGAACGCTCGACGGCGGCCATGCTGCGACGCCGCGCGTCCGTCCCAGCCGTGCAATATCCCGAAGGGCTGCCGGTGGCGGCGCGCGTGGACGACATCAAGGCGGCGCTGGAACAGCACCAGGTGCTGATCGTCGCCGGCGAAACCGGTTCCGGCAAAACGACGCAGTTACCGAAAATCTGTCTCGACATCGGGCGCGGCGTGGCCGGCATGATCGGCCACACGCAGCCGAGGCGGCTTGCAGCACGCACCGTTGCCACGCGCATCGCCGAGGAACTCGGCGTGAAGGAAGGACGCGAGGTCGGCTTCCAGGTGCGCTTCACGGATGCGAGTACTGACGAGACGCTCGTCAAGCTGATGACCGACGGCATCCTGCTCGCCGAAACGCAGAACGATCCGTTCCTCAATCGCTACGACACGATCATCATCGACGAGGCGCATGAGCGGTCGCTGAACATCGACTTCCTGCTGGGCTATCTCAAGCGACTGCTGCCGAAACGTCCGGACCTGAAGCTCATCATCACGTCGGCGACGATCGACGTCGAAAAATTCTCCGCGCACTTCGGCAATGCGCCGATCGTCGAGGTGTCGGGCCGCACGTACCCGGTCGACATCCTGTACCGGCCGCCGGCGGAAGCGGAGGATGAAATGGAACTGCCCGAGCAGGTGCTCGCGGCCTTCGAGGAAATCCGCCAGCTCGAGCGCAGGCAACGGCCGGCGTATCGCGACATCCTCGTGTTCCTCAGCGGCGAAAAGGAGATTCGCGAGGTGGCCGACCTGCTGCGCAAGCAGAAATATCCGGATGTCGAAGTACTGCCGCTGTATGCGCGCCTAAGCCACAACGAGCAGCAGCGCGTATTCCAGCCGCATGCCGGCCGCCGCATCGTGCTGACGACGAACGTGGCCGAAACCTCGCTGACCGTGCCTGGCATCGGCTATGTGATCGACAGCGGCCTCGCGCGCATCAGCCGCTACAGCGTGCGCAGCAAGATCCAGCGCCTGCCTATCGAGCCGATCTCGCAGGCGAGCGCGAACCAGCGCGCAGGCCGCTGCGGGCGACTTGGCCCCGGCGTGTGCATCCGGCTGTACGGCGAAGAGGATTACCTGAACCGGCCGGCCTTCACGGACACGGAAATCACGCGCACGAACCTCGCGTCCGTGATCCTGCAGATGCTGGCGCTCAGGCTCGGCGACATCGACAGCTTCCCATTCGTCGAGGCGCCGGATTCCCGCGCCGTGCGCGACGGGTTCCAGCTGTTGCAGGAGCTGCAGGCCGTCGATGCGCAGGGCAAGCTGCTGCCGCTCGGCCGCGACATGGCGCGACTGCCGCTCGACCCGCGCCTTGCGCGCATCCTGCTCGAGGCCGCGCCGCGCAACAGCCTCAGCGAAGCGCTGATCGTCGTCAGCGCGCTCAGCGTGCAGGATCCGCGCGAGCGTCCGCACGATCGGCAGCAGGCGGCCGACGAGGCGCATCGCAAGCACTGGAATCCCGACTCCGACTTCCTTGCGTTCATCAACCTCTGGCAGGACTACGAGGTGCAACGCCAGCAACTCGGCAGCTCGGCGCTGCATCGGCACTGCCAGAAGAATTTCCTGTCGTGGATGCGCATGCGCGAATGGCGTGAGGTCCACCGCCAGCTACTGTTGCAGTGCCAAGAGATGAAGCTGCCGCTGAATCGCGAACCGGCCACGTACGAGGAAGTGCATCGCGCGCTGCTGAGCGGCTTCCTGAGCCAGGTCGCGACTCGCCTCGAAGACGGCTCGTACCTCGGCGCGCGCAGCCGCAAGTATGCAATGTTCCCGGGTTCGTCGCTGCACCGGAAGAATGTGCGCTGGCTCGTGTCGGCCGAGCTCGTCGAAACGAGCCAGCTGTTTGCCCGCATGAATGCCCGCGTGGAGCCCGAGTGGATCGAGCAGCAGGCGCAGCATCTCATACGCCGCGAGTATTTCGAACCGCACTGGGAACAGAAGCAGGGCAGGGTGCTCGCGTTCGAGAAGGTCCTTCTGTTCGGACTGCCCCTCGTCGAGAAGCGGCGCGTGCCGTTCGCGAAAGTCGATCCCGCACAGGCCCGCGAGATTTTCATTCGAGAGGGCCTCGTCGCGGGGCACGTGAAAACGCGGGCGCCGTTTTACCAGGCAAATCGCAGGCTCATCGACAAGGTGGGTAACATGGAGGAACGCACGCGCCGGCGCGACATACTGGTCGACGAACGCCACATCGCGGCGTTCTACGACAGCGTACTGCCGGAGCAGGTCGTCGATGTTGCGAGCCTCGAGCACTGGTACTTCCATCGTCCGAAAAACGAAACGGCGAAGCTGCTGCTGACCGAGGACTACCTGATCAACGCAGAGGCCGCGGCCGCCATCGACCTGAGCCAGTACCCGCAGGAGATCAGCACCGCGGGACTCGAACTGCCGCTCGAATATGCCTTCGAGCCGGGCGAGGCGCAGGACGGCGTATCCGTCGAAGTGCCCGTCAGCGCATTGAAGCAATTGCGCAACGACGAACTCGACTGGCTCGTGCCGGGCCTGTGGCGCGAGAAGTGCATCGCGCTGATCAAGGCCTTGCCGAAGGCCTTGCGCCGCAATTTCGTGCCGGTGCCCGACGTCGTCGACAAGGTGTTGCCAAACCTGCAGCGCAAGGACGGCAGCCTGCAGCAGTCGCTCGCGCGGCAACTGCTGCGGCTCACCGGCGTGCAGCTGCCGCCGGACTGCTGGGATGGCGCCGAGCTGCCGGACCATTTGCGCATGAACATCCGCGTGGTCGACGAAAGCGGCAAGGTTCTCGGCGCCGGACGCGACCTGCAAAGCCTGCGCGAGCAGCTCGCGGGCACCGTGCAGGCGAGCATTTCGAAGGCGGCGCGCGGCGGCATCGAACAGCAGGGCCTGACGGCGTGGACCTTCGGCGAACTGCCGCCTGAACAGGAACTGGGCACCGGCGCCGTCACCGTGAAGGCTTACCCGGCGCTAGTCGATCGCGGCGACAGCGTGGACCTGTGCCTGCTCGATTCCGCATACCGCGCGCGGCTCGCGACGATCGACGGCGTCATCCGCCTGCTGATGCTCGCGAGCCGGCAGCAGGTGAAGTACCTGCACAAGGAGCTGTTGCAGGATCCGGCGCGCGTGCCGCGCCTGCGGCCGCTCGCGCCGCGCGAGGAACTGCTCGCCCAGCTCACGCGCCAGTCCTATTACGTGGCCTTCGGACTGCAGGACCGCATTCCGCGCACGGCGGCGGAATTCTCCAGCATGTTCGAGAAGGGGCGTTCGGAGGTGCTGACTGTGGCCAATCGCATGCAGGAGCTGTTCTACCGCGTCGTCGACGAGTGGTTCGCACTGCGCAAGGAACTGGAGCGCAAGGGCTTCTCCGGGCCGGATGCGGCCTCGCTGCGGATAGACGTACAGCGGCAGCTGGACCACCTCGTGAGCCCCGACTTCCTGAAGCACACGCCGTGGGAGCAACTGCAGCAGCTGCCGCGATACCTGCAGGCCGTGCGCATTCGCCTGGAAAAGTACGGCCAGCAGGTGGCCAGGGACCGGGACGCGACGCGCCTGCTCGACCGCCTGTGGACGCAATACACCGAGCGGCGCGCATGGAACGAACGCCACGAGATGGCCGACGAAAGACTCGATGCCTGGCGCTGGATGCTGGAAGAGCTGCGGGTATCGTTGTTCGCGCAGTCGCTGGGCACGCGCGTTCCGGTGTCTGAGAAACGCGTCGAACGCGCGTGGCAGGAACTCACGCGCAAATGAGCGGCCTCATGCTGTGGCCGTGCAACTCGTGTTCACCGTGCATTCATCGAATGCAGGACAAAATTTATACAAATTCTGTTACGGGGCGGGCCCGTGCCCGCGAGGCCTGAAGTATAATGCCGCGGTCTTCGGGGAGAAGAAAATGCAGGTCCTGACTTTGGTCGGCAAGCGGCGCGGCGGCTACCTCGTGGATGATGCGGTACACGACGACCCCGGCGAGTTCTGAATGCAGACAAGCGAGTTCGGCAGCAAGGCACAGGCAGTGAGCATCCTCGTGATCGAGGACGACGCCGCAGTGCGCTCGAGCATTGCCGGAGCGTTGACGCACCGCGGCCATCGCGTCGTGCTGGCCAACGGACCGGTCGAGGCGATCGAGCGTTTTCATTCCGCAAGCCCCGACCTTGTCATCATCGACATCCACCTGCCGCAGGCGGACAGCTTCGACACGCTGCAGCAATTGCTCGAACTCGCGCCTGACCTGCCTGTGATCGTGCTTGCGGCGCGAGCCAGCACGGAAGACCTCACGCGCGCGCTGCGGCTCGGCGTCAGCGACTACCTGATGCTGCCGCTCGCCGACGACCTGATGCTCGAGCATTCCGTCAACAACAGCCTGCGCCGCGCGCGACTGCTCGAGGAGAATAGCCGCATCCGCCGCAAACTCGAGCAGATCAACCAGGAGATGGAAGAGCGCATCGAGATCTTCCGCCAGGACCAGCAGGCCGGGCGCCACGTACAGATCAACATGATGCCGGTCCCGCCACAGACGATCGGCTGCTACCACTTCAACCACCGCGTGTTCCCATCGCTGTACCTGAGTGGCGACACGGTGGACTACAAGGTCGTCTCGCGGCACGAAGTGCTGTTTTACATCGCGGACGTCTCCGGCCACGGTTCGTCGTCAGCCTTCATCACGATCCTGTTGCGCTTTCGCATCGAACAGATGCGCAAGGAATACTTGCGCGGCCGCTTTACCGGCGCATTCACGCCCGCGCGCATACTCGCGCTGCTGAACAGGGACCTGCTGCAGGCGGGCCTCGAAAAACACATCACGCTGTTCATGGGTCTTCTCGACGATTCGACGAATACATTGACGTACAGCGTCGCGGGTCATCAGCCCTTGCCTCTGCTGTTCGAGCACGGCAATGCGGACTTCATCCCTGTGCAGCGCAGCAGTTTTCCAATCGGATTGCTCGGCGAAGCGGAGTATTTCGATGAAAGTGTGATGATGGCGGAGGACTTTGCCCTTATATTATTTTCCGATGGCATCTTCGAGGCGCTGAAGCTTCCTGACATGGCGGCTAAAGAAGCGCGACTGAAAGAACTGGTGACTACATGCAAGGGCGACTTCGACACACTGAAGAAAGATCTGGGATTGAGCAAATCGCTCAGTTTTCCCGACGACATCGCGGTCATGAGCGTAAAAAGGGCATGAGTACGGGCAAAATCCTCGCAGCGGATTACCGCCACATGGCGATGCTGAAGTTCGTCGGCGACGTCCGCGTGCTGATGAGCTCGACGCTCGATTCGTATTGCTCAGGCCTTTATCGCCGGCCCATTCTGGACGCGATGCTGATCGACCTTACCGAAACCCGCGGCATCGACAGTACCGCGCTCGGCCTGCTCGCCAAGATGGCGATCCAGCTGCGCAATCGTTTCAATGTGATTCCGACGATCGTATCGACCAACCCGGACATCACCCGGACTCTGAAAAGCATGAGCTTCGATCTCATCTTCAAGATCGTCGATCACGTGCCGAAGGCGCAGCAGCCGCAGCAGTACAACGAGCTGCAGCAGGCGAAGGAGTCGGAAGATACCGTGCGCGAGAAGGTCATCGATGCGCACCTGACGCTGATGACGCTCAGCGAGGAAAACCGGCTCGAGTTCCAGGATCTCGTGCAGGCCCTGAAGAACCAGTAGGTTATTGAGCCGGCCGCGCCGCCAGCTTCGTTCGGATGAAATCCCCGTGCGTCAGGTACAACAGGTCTGCGACCTTGCGTATCAGGTGCTCCTCGTAGCGGTCGATGCGGCCGTCGGCATACGCCACTTCCCACATGTAGTGCAGCAGCTGCACTTTCTCGCGGTGACCGTACGCGCCGTTGATCAGGCTCGTGAACTGGAACAGCGAGGTCGCGTCCCGCTGTTCGGCATGCGCGAGATCCCACAGGGTCTCCAGCGTAGCCTTGTCGAGCTGCAGTTTCTTCTCGAGGATGCCCAGCAGCACTTCGCGCTCGCTGTCGTCCATTGCGTGGTCGGCATTCGCGATTTCCACGAGCAGCGCCGCGCTTGCGAGGTGCAGGCGATCGACGTTGCCTTGCGTAGTCTCCTGCTTGCCGGGTTTCAGCAGCGAGTCGAAGAAGGACGAGATCGTGGCTAGCATGGCGTATGGGTCTCCGTTGATGGGTGCGGCGCGTGCTGGGCGAGAGTGGCCAGCGCCGCGTGAAGCACGTCGATGCCCGCCTTGCCCCGATGCACGTTCTCGCTCAGGTGGCGCCGGAAGCGCTTGCCGCCCGGCTGGCCCTGGAACAGGCCGAGCATGTGGCGAGTCATGTGATGAAGCGGTGTGCCGGCGGCGAGTTCGCGTTCGATGTACGGCAGGAAGCTCGCGATGGCCTCGTGGCGCGTGCGTTGTACGCATGGATTGCCGAACAAGCGCGCATCGACGTCCGCCAGCAGCCACGGGTTGTGATAGGCCTCGCGGCCGAGCATCACGCCGTCGACGTGTTTCAGATGTTCTTCGCAGGACTCGAGCGTGATGATGCCACCGTTGATGACTATTTCGAGATCGGGGAAGCGTTCCTTCAGGCGGTACACGCGCGCGTAGTTCAGTGGCGGAATCTCGCGATTTTCCTTCGGGCTGAGTCCCTGCAGCAGCGCGATGCGCGCGTGCACGATGAAATGGCGGCAGCCACCGTCGCCGGCAACCGTCTCGACGAAGCCTGAAAGATAGTCGAACGAGTCGAGGTCATCTATGCCCGTGCGACATTTGACGGTAACGGGAATCCGCACGCGTGACTGCATGGCCGCGACGCAGTCGGCCACGAGGCGCGGTTCGGCCATCAGGCAGGCACCGATCCGGTTGTTCTGCACGCGGTCGCTCGGGCAGCCGACATTCAGGTTGATCTCGCGGTAACCCGCTGCCTCTCCGAGCTGCGCGCAGGCGGCGAGTGCGGCAGGGTCGCTGCCGCCGAGCTGCAGCGCCAGCGGCTGTTCTGCGGAGTCGTGGCGAAGGAAACGAGCACTGTCACCATGCAGCAGGGCGCCAGTAGTCACCATTTCGGTGTAAAGCAGGGCCTCGCGAGTCAGCAGCCGCATGAAATAGCGGCAATGGCGATCGGTCCAGTCCATCATCGGCGCAACGCAGAAGCGGCGCGAAGGACCGGGCGATATGGAGGGAGAGTGAAGGCGGGCCGGGGCTGACATCGGCGGCATTATAAGGTATGTTGCGCCACCTTTCGGACAGGAGCATTCCATGAAAACAGCAGTAAATAAGGCGGTTTACAAACAGCTTGCAGCACTGTTGCTGGGCCTGGCCGGCAGCTCGGCTTTTGCAGCGGATTACGTGATCGACGGCACGGGCGCAGGCATGCACTCCTCGGTCAACTTCCGCGCAAGCCACGTGGGCATCAGCGCGTTGTGGGGCCGCTTCAACGATATCTCCGGCACGTTCAGCTATGACCCCGCGAACATCGGCGCGTCGTCGATCACCGTCGACATCGATCCGGCGAGCCTCGACACGAACCATGCCGCGCGCGACGAACACCTGAAGAGCGCCGATTACATGGACGTCGCCAAATTCCCGGAAGCTGGTTTCGTCAGCACGATGGTCCACGATCTCGGCGACGGCAAGGTGCACGTCACCGGTAACTTCACGCTGCACGGCGTAACGAAGGAAATCGCTTTCGAAGCTACGAAGACGGGCGAAGGCGAAACGCCATTCGGCGATTACCGCGTCGGCTTCGAAGCCGAAACCACGCTGAACCTGCCCGACTACGGCATCAATGCCGGCGAGCTGCAGCTGATCCTCGCGATCGAAGGCATCCGCCAGTAAGCGTTCCGAAGCTCCATCGAAAAGCCGCTGACCTCAGCGGCTTTTTCGTTTCTGCGCACGTGGTTTGACGATGACGAGGCTGCCCTGCTGCATCAGTTCGCGCAATAGCGCCTGTGCTTCCTTGCTGCGGTATCGTCCCGTGTCGATCGTGCCGCCGACGGACGCGAGCGACTGCACGAGTTGCAGCAACGTGCGGCTGGCACGCTGCGTGTAGCACTCGCCATCGGCAAAGACGAGCAGTTCGTCGCCGTGTTGCTGCCAGCAGAAGCGCGACGCGGGATTCACGGCGAGGGCCAGCGACTTCGACAGGTCGGGAATCTTGCGTGGTACGGCGATCGCGTCCGGTTCCTTCGCTTCGCTCAGGCTGCATCCAAACCAGTGCGCAAATGCGCGCTCGTCCGACAGCGCGTGCATGAGCATGTTGCGCGCCTGCCGCAGCGAAGCCTCGTCGATCTCGCCGCTACGCAGCGGCAGTTTCCTGGCGGGATCCGCGAAGCGGACATCGGCCGGCGCGCGGTCCGCAAGGTATTCGCCGTAGCCGAGCAGCATGTCGCCGAGCGACGGCGCGCGAAAGCCGAGCGAATAACACAGGCTGTCGTCGCGCGAGACGCCCCAGTGGGCAACGCCGGGCGGTACGTACAGCACGTCGCCAGGTTCCAGCAGCCATTCGTCCTCGGTATGGAATTCCTTCAGCAGCTTCAGGCCGCTGCCTGTGCGCAGCAGGTCGCCTTCGCCGCAGTGCTGGCCCGTTTTCCACACGCGCGTTCCCTGACCCTGCACGAGGAACACGTCGTAGTAATCGAAATGCGGGCCTACGCCGCCGTTGGGCGTCGCATACGAGATCATCACGTCGTCGACGCGCCAGCCCGGAATGAATGGCACGCTGGTGAGCAGCTCGCGCACGCCTGGCACCCACTGGTCGACGGCCTGCACGAGCAGCGTCCAGTCACGGTCCGGCAAGGTAGTGAAGTCGCGCTCGCCGAACGGACCACTTTTCAGCTCCCAGCCCTTTTTGCGCGTGAATACGATGCGCGCATCCACGCCCTCCTCGCAGGCGAGCCCCGCGAGTTCCTCCGGCGTGATGGGATCGGCGAAGCCGGGAAATGCGCCCTTGATCAGCAGCGGCCGCCGCTGCCAGAACTGTGCTAGGAAACGCGCGGGGTCGAGTTTTCCGGTGATCATGATGCGGGTCTCTGGGATTCGGCGGCGGTCAGCACGTCGCGCGCTTTTGCGAGCAGGTCGTGCGGAGAGTACGGCTTGGACAGGAAGGCGATACGGTCCTGGATGACGCCGTACAGCGCCACTTCGTCATCCGCATAGCCTGACGTGAACAGGCAGCGCGTATCGGGATACTGCTGCAGGAATTTCTCGGCGAGCTCGCGACCGTTCATGCCACCGAGTACGACGTCGGTGAACAGCAGGTCGATGGGCAGTTGATGCGCAGCGGCAGTGGCTAGCGCCCTGTCGCCCGACTCGGCTTCGAGCACTTCGTACCCGGCCGATAGCAGCACGGAGCAGGCATACATGCGTACGTCCGGCTGGTCTTCGACGACGAGGATCGTGCGCTGCCCGTCTGCTTCCAGCGGTGGGCGCGGCTCGTTGTCGCCGAGCGCGGCGCGCGACAGGTGCGTGACCGGCAGGTACATCGTGAAAGTCGTGCCGTGCTGCAGCTCGCTGTGGAAACGGATCGCGCCCTTGCACTGGCGCACGATGCCGTAGGCCGTCGCGAGGCCGAAGCCGCTGCCTTTCTCGCCCTTCGTCGTGAAGAAAGGCTCGAATATCTTCTCCTGTGTTTCGCGCGTCATGCCGACGCCCGTGTCGGTCGCGGCCAGCGTAATGTACGTGCCCGGGTCAACGCGCAATCCTGATGCCGCAGCTGCGTCGAGCCTGACGACGTCGGTCGTCAGGCTGAACAACCCGCCATCCGGCATCGCATCCTTCGCGTTGACGACCAGGTTAAGCAGCACCTGGTGGATCTGCCCCGAGTCCGCCATCGTCATGCCGATGCTGGGATTCAGCGCCGTGCCGAGCCGGATGTTTTCACCGAGCAGGCTGCGGAACATGCTGGCCGAGTCGAGGATGATCTTGTTCAGGTCCACCGGCTCCATGCGCGTGATCTGGCGGCGGCTGAACGTCAGCAACTGGTACGTGAGTTCCCGTGCACGCCAGCAGGCCTGCGTGATCTGCATGTACGTATCGCGGTTCGGATCCGTGCGCCCGGCGTTCATCAGCAGAAGTTCGCTGTACCCGTTGATGACCGTCAGCAGGTTGTTGAAGTCGTGTGCGATCGCACCCGACAGTCGTCCAATGGATTCGAGGCGCTGCGAGTGGCGCAGCTGCTCTTCCATTTTTTCCCGCTCCTCGCGCATGCGCTTGCGCTCGGTGACGTCTACGATCGAAGCCTGCAGCAGTTCGCGTGAGCCCGATGTGAACGGCATCATGTGGATTTCGGCATCCCACACGGAGCCATCGGGACGGCGATGCTGCCAGTCGAGCACCGCGGGCGCAGCCTGCATGGCATTCTCGCGTTGCGCGTCACGCAGGCGCTGGCGCGAATCGCCACCGTCATATTGTTCCGGCGCCGAAACGGAGGCAGGGGAACGGCCGATCAGCTCCGACTTGTGGCCGTAGCCATACAGGGCCACGGCGGCTTCGTTCATGTCGAGGAACGTGAAGGTCTGCGGATCGAGGATGACTACCGGAAATTTCGAGGCCTGGAAGATCTGGCTGCGGAAGCGCTCCGACTGCGCAAGCTTGCGGTTGAGCTGACGCGTGCGCCACAGCGCAATGCCGAGGAAGGCGATGAACACGCTCATGACGGCGAGTATCTTGCCGCCATGCTGTGCGAACACTTGCGTGAGCGTGAATTCGCCGAAGTCTTCATATGGTGGCAGGCGCAGTTCCTGCAGCAGCTCGGCGACATGATCGTAGTCGAGAGGGGCCGTGAAGCCGGCGACGTCAATCGCGCTCGCCGCAGGACTGCCGGCTTCGATCGCGAGCAGCGCGCGCGTCATGCGATTCACGATGCTTTCGTCGAGGTCGGCGATCACGGCAAAGGGTACTTCGGGATAGAGCCGGGTGCTGACTGGCAGCGGGTAGCGCGCATCGGCCACGGCCTCTGGCGCCGGCAGCACGCGCAGCGTCCCAGCGCATACCGCGTCGCCGCTCTGCAGGCCGCTGCCGGGCAGCACGCCGATGTCGGCGCGTCCTTCGCAGACTTCCGCAACGACCTGCGCGTACGAAAACACGAAACGCACCGACGCGAAATCCCGCTGCGCGTCGATGCCAAGGCCGCGCCACTCGCGCACGGCCGCTAGCCAGCCGCCGAGACCGAGAGGCGACAGCGCGACCACGTGCATGTCGCGCGCATCTTCGAGCGATCGCAGGTCGTCCCGCTCGTCGCGCACGAAGACCATGCCGGCAAGCCACGGCGTGATGATCGTGCCGGCGGAATTGGTCACGGTGGCGATCGTGCGCATCGAATTGCGCGCCTCGAGCTGGACGTAGGCAACCGGCGTGATCAAGGCGAAATGCAGCTCGCCGTTGTCGACCGCCTCCATCAGGGCTTCGATCGTTCCATGGCTGCGAACGGCAAACGTGAAGTCGGGCAGGGCGTCTTCGAGATAGTCGGTGAAGGGTTGCGCGTCCTCAGGGCTCGCAAGGTCGAACTGCCCGCCCACGGTGCCGATGACGAGCGTCCGTTCCTGTGCAATGAGCGGAGAACCGGTGACGGCGAGCGACAAGGTCAGCAGCAGGTGACAAAAGCCATGGCTGACGTGACGCATCAATGCTCCGCGTAGCGTATCAGGGCAGGCGTCTGACCTGATCCGCCGCATTGCCCGTGTAGGCATGCGGTCGCAATTCGCGCAGGTCCCGTTTCGCGGCGTCGGGAATGTCCAGCGTATCGACGAACTTGCGCAGCACCTCGGCATCGATGCGCTGGCCGCGCGTCAGCGCCTTCAGTTTCTCGTAGGGCTCCGGTACGTCATAGCGGCGCATGACGGTCTGTATCGCTTCGGCCAGCACTTCCCAGCTGTTGTCGAGGTCGCCCTGCAGGCGTCCGGAATCGAGCAGCAGTTTCGACAGGCCTTTCAGCGTTGCCTGCCACGCGATGATGCTGTGCGCGAAGCCCGTGCCGACGTTGCGCAGGACGGTCGAATCGGTCAGGTCGCGCTGCCAGCGAGAGATCGGCAGCTTCTCGGCGAGGTGTTGCATGATGGCGTTCGCGATGCCGAGGTTGCCCTCGGAGTTCTCGAAGTCGATCGGGTTCACCTTGTGCGGCATCGTCGACGAGCCGACTTCGCCGGCCACCGTTTTCTGGCGGAAGTAGCCGAGCGAAATGTAGCCCCATACGTCACGGTCGAAATCGATCAGGATCGTGTTGAAGCGGCAGCAGGCGGCGAACAGCTCGGCGATGAAGTCATGCGGCTCGATCTGCGTCGTGTACGGATTCCACTGCAGGCCGAGGCTTTCGACGAAGGTCTGCGCGTTCGCCTCCCAGTTCACCTGCGGGTACGCGGCGAGGTGCGCGTTGTAGTTGCCGACGGCGCCGTTGATCTTTCCGAGGATCGCGGAGTTCGCGAACTGCTCGACCTGGCGCTGCAGGCGTGCGACGGTGTTCGCGAATTCCTTGCCCATCGTCGTCGGCGATGCCGTCTGGCCATGCGTGCGGGCGAGCATCGGTACATCGGCATAGCGCAGCGCGTGGTCGCGGATCGCATCCGTGAGCTGGCGCATCATCGGCAGCAGCACGTCGCGGCGGCTGTCGGCCAGCATCAGCGCGTAGGAGAGGTTGTTGATGTCTTCGGACGTGCACGCGAAGTGCACGAACTCCTTGATCGCATCGAGTTCGGGCAGCTGCGCCAGCTTTTCCTTCAGGAAATATTCGACGGCCTTCACGTCGTGGTTCGTGACGCTTTCCTTGTCCTTGATGTTCTGCGCGTCGGCCGCGCTGAAATTCTGTAGCAGGTTGTCGAGGAAGCTCGTCGCAGCAGCGCTCAGCGCAGGCACTTCCGGAATGCCCGGATGCGCGGCAAGGCATTGCAGCCATTTCACTTCGACGAGTACGCGGTAGCGGATCAGGCCGTATTCGCTGAAGTAGGGCGTTAGCTGGCGCGTCAGGCGGCCATATCGGCCATCGATCGGTGACAGGGCATTGAGCGACGTGAGAGACATAGGAAAAGGCTGCATTCAATGATGCGCGAATGATACTGCATGCATGCGGAAATTAGCAGGCAATTCGCGGTGTTACAGGACTTATGTCACAAGATTATTTTGTTTACTATCCATCCGACCCTACCAAGGACCCGAATGGAAACTGCCTTCATCCTGCCGTTGTTCGTCGCCGCCGCACTGGTGATGGCGGGCATCCTCGTCAGTCCGCTGTCCTCCCGCATCGGTATGCCCGTGCTGCTGCTGTTTCTCGCGGTCGGCATGCTTGCGGGACAGGACGGTCCAGGCAACATCGAGTTCAACGACATCGGGCTCTCGTTCGTCGTCAGCAACCTCGCGCTCGCCGTGATCCTGCTCGATGGCGGCATGCGCACCGACGTGCATCACTTCCGCGTCGCACTGCGTCCGGCGCTCGTGCTCGCGACTTTCGGCGTCGTGATCACGGCAGGCGTCGTCGGACTCGTTGCCTCATGGATCCTCGACGTTCCTCTTCTGATCGGCCTGCTGATCGGCGCAATCGTGTCGTCGACCGACGCAGCGGTGGTGTTCTCGCTGTTGCAGGGGGGAGGCCTGAGCCTCAACGACAGGGTCAAGGCCACGCTCGAAACCGAGTCGGGCAGCAACGATCCGATGGCTATCTTCCTGACAGTGCTGGTCATCGACCTGATCCAGAATCCCGGCAATACCTGGCTCGACGGATTACGCATGCTCGTCGAGCAGTTCGGCATCGGCGCGATTGCGGGCATTGGCGGCGGGTTCCTTGTCGCGCGGCTCCTGAGGCTCGTGGACCTCGTGTCGGCGATGTACCCGCTGCTTGTCGTGTCCGCCGGGCTCGTGCTTTTCGCGCTGACGAACATGGCCGGCGGCAGCGGCTTCCTCGCGATTTACCTGATGGGCGTCGTGCTGTCGGCGAAGCGGCCGTCGCAGATGGACAACATCCTGCAGATACACGATGGTCTCGCGTGGCTTGCACAGCTCGTACTGTTCCTGTTGCTCGGCCTGCTGATCACGCCGTCGGAGCTGCTCGATACGATGCCCGAAGCGTTGCTGCTTTCGCTGGCACTCGTCTTCCTCGCGCGCCCGCTGTCGACGGTGCTGGGCCTGCTTCCGTTCGGGTTCTCGCGCCGGGAGCATCTCTTCATGGGATGGGTCGGCCTGCGCGGCGCGGTGCCGATCGTGCTCGCCATCTTTCCGCTGATGGCCGGCATCGAGGATGCCCGCATGATTTTCCAGATCACGTTCATCATCGTGATCGTCAGCCTGCTGGTGCAGGGCTCCACGCTCGCGCCGCTCGCGCGCCGGTTGAAGATCGAAGTTCCACCGAGGCCCGAACCGGAGTTGCGCGTTCCGCTGCAACTCGCCGCGGCGGGCGACCATGAACTGCTGCTGTTTCCGCTGAAGGGCAAGCGCTGGCGGCAGCCGGTCGAGATCACCGACATCCATCTGCCGGCGCCGTCGCGGATCGTGATGTACTTCCGCGATGGCGAAATGTTCGAAAGGCGCCGCGGACTGTTCGCGCAGGAGGGCGATCTCGTTGCCGTGTTCGCCCGCCGCGACCATGCCGGAGACGTTGGCCAGATCCTCGGCTGGGATGAGCCGCCAGAACGGCTTACCGACCGCCGCTTCTTCGGGGAATTCACTGTCAACGGAGCGGCCGCACTGCGTGACGTACAGGGCATGTACGGTGTCGAGATCAAGGATTTCGACCCGGCCCTGACGTTGTCAGACTGTTTCTCGCGCGCCAGCCGTGGCCATCCGGTGGTGGGAGACCGTCTCGACCTCGGTTCGCTGCTGCTGGTGGCCCGCGAGGTCTCCGGTGACCACGTCGTCAAGGTCGGCCTGAAGTTGAGCCGCTAGTTTTTTTTCGCGCGTACATCAGCGCATCTCCGTCCGCGAGCAGGGCGTCGATCGAGTCGTGTTTGCCGGGCTCGAATTCGACCACGCCGTACGAATAGCGAATTTCGTAGCCGCGAGCGGCTTCCTGTGTTCGCTTGCGCAGTTCTTCTCCGAAGCGCAGGAAGATGCGCTCGGCCTGTTCAGCGCTTACGTTGATAAAAAAAACGGCAAATTCGTCGCCGCCGAGGCGCGCGAAGATGTCCGAGGCGCGAAAGCTTTTTTGCAATTGGTCCGCGAAGGTCAGCAGCGCGAGATCACCTTCGGCGTGTCCCCATGTGTCATTGATTGCCTTGAAGTCGTCGATGTCGAGGAACACGAGACTCGCCGGGAACCCGTGCCGCAGGCACAACGCGAGGCTTTGCTGCGCCGCGAGCCGGAAGCCACGGCGGTTGGAAATCTTCGTCAGTTCATCCTGCAGCGCGAGCTGGCGCGCGGCGAGTTCGTCCTCGACGATCGCGGCAAGGTCGCGCAGTGCGGACTGGGCGTCCGCATCAAATTCGCGCACGGCGACATCGGCGACACACAGTGTGCCCAGCCTCGCGCCATTCGGCATTGTCAGCGGACATCCGGCATAAAAACGAATGTGGGGCTCGCCGGTTACGAGCGGGTGGTCGGCAAAGCGCGGATCGAGCCCTGTGTTTGGCACGATCATGATCGTGTCGCCCAAAATTGCGTGCGCGCAGAACGACAGGTCGCGAGAGGTCTCACCGAGGTCCGCGCCGGCGGCGGACTTGAACCACTGGCGATGCGTATCGATCAGCGACACGAACGCCATCGGTACACGAAATAGTTGCCTGGCAAGCCGCGTCACGCGATCGAATCCTTCTTCCGGCGACGTATCGAGGATGTTCAGCGCATGAAGCGTTTCCAGCCGATCTGCTTCATTCGGCGGAAAAACGGGCTTTTTCAAGAAGGGCTCCTTGCTGTGCGTGAAGGTGGCACCGGTCGCAGATTACACGAATATATGCACGGTACAGAATGCCGGCGGCAAAGTGCGACCATCCGCACATTCAGCGCCTGCCTTGACACGGATTCGGGCGGCCACAATACTCGCGCGCATTCCGAATAAAACCCTCCATGGAACCTCGCCGGGCGCCGCCATGCGTGTAAAGGCCAAGCTGTTCATCAACGGCCGCAGTCAGGCGGTGCGCATTCCGAAGGACTTCGCCTTCACCGGCGTCGACGCCGTCCATATCGAAAAACGCGGTTCGTCGCTGATTTTGAGTCCCGCGCGCAGCACATGGGAGTCGTTCGCAGACCTGCAGCCCGCGGCCGACGATTTCATGCAGCTGCGCCCGCGCCTGCTGAAGACGAATGGGTCGCTCTCGTCATGATCATCATGCTGGCCAGCGACATCTGTCGCACGATCCTGCGGCAGCAGCCACCAGCGTTGCTGAGCCGGTTGCAGCAGTGGTCGTCCAGCAGCGACGAAGTGGTCGTCTCCGCGATAACGTATGCGGAACTCGTCGCGGCGGCCCTGCTGACGGCGGACAAGGACCGGCACATGCGCCTCGTCGAGGAGTTTTGCGCGCGTCTCGACGCAGTCGTGTCGTGGGATAGCGGCGCGGTCGACGCGTACACGGGCCTGCAGCGCCAGCTCATGCTCGAACAACGCGCGTTGAACATGAACGACGTGATGATTGCCGCGCATGCGCTTAGCCTGAAGGCGCGACTGCTGACCAGTAGCGAAAAAAGCTTCAAGGGAATGGCTGGGCTGGATCTGCAGCTATGGCCGCTCGCCTGACGGCGCGAAAGTCAGCGCGGCAATTTGTGCAGCAGGCGATTGACGTCTCGCGCGATGCGTTTGCGCTGGAAGATCAGATGCCAGCGCTTGCCACCCACCTGTCGCCATAACACCGCCGCCCGGATGCCGGCGAACAGCACCGCGCGAATGCGGCAGGCAGTGTGGTCGTTCTTCAGGTGATTCACTTCCCCGCGCACGTGGACGCGGAAAGACAGCGTACTCAGCGTACCCTGGTAGAGCCTGGAAAGTTCCCGGATCGCTTCGGGCTTTGCGGCGATGTCTCCGTCGGGAAACTGTGCCTCGATCGCCGCGAGTCCCTTGCTGATGTCGTCGAGCATGCGTGGCTTGCCCGCGAGTTTGTATTGCAGGTAGAGCAGGGCCAGCATGTAGCGCATGACTTCCGATGGCGTGAACACGGCGGAATCGCCGGTCAGCAATTCCTGCAACACCTGCAGGCCCAGGTTCAGGCGTTCCGTACTTCCAAAGACCTCTTCAGCCGTCTTGGGATGCGTGACGAACAGGCTGTTTAGCGCGGTGCCGAGCTTGTCCTGCGCGGCAACGCCGTGATGCGCGAGCTGGTGGACGAGGAACGCGGCCTGCGCGATGCCGGCAAGGGCGAGCGTTTGTTGCTGTTGCCGTTCCATCTGCGTTTGCCTCACACGTCAGGATAGCGGCGTTCGATGACGCCACCGCCGAGACATCGATCACCAAGATAAAATACGGCCTGCTGGCCGGGCGTGACCGCTCGCTGCGCCTCAGCGAAGTCCACTCTGTATTCGCCGTCCGCTTCGTGGACGACGCAGCGCTGGTCGGCCTGGCGGTAACGCGTCTTCGCCATGCATTCCAGCGGCAGCGGGGGATGCACGGCATTGATCCAGTCGATGTGACTCATGCCGAGCGCGTTCGAATACAGCAGTGGGTGTTCATTGCCCTGCACGACGACCAGCGTGTTGCTTTCGACCTTCTTGCCCGCCACGTACCACGGTGCGTCGTCGCCACCTTTCACGCCGCCGATACGCAAGCCGCCACGCTGCCCGAGCGTGTGGTACATGAGCCCGTCGTGCGTGCCGAGCACACGGCCTTCCGGCGTCTCGATGTTGCCGGGCCGCGCCGGCAGGTAGCTTTGCAGGAAATCGCGGAAGCGACGCTCGCCGATGAAGCAGATACCGGTACTGTCTTTCTTGTCATGCGTCACGAAGCCGTATTTCGCGGCCAGCGCGCGTACTTCCTTCTTCTCCAGTTCACCGACCGGGAACAGGCTGCGCGCAAGCTGCGCCTCGTTCACGGCGCACAGGAAATAGCTCTGGTCCTTGTTGGGGTCGAGGCCCTTCAGCAGGTGCACGCTGCCGGCTGCATCGGCGCGGCGCGCGTAATGCCCGGTCGCGATCAGGTCGGCGCCGAGCTGCGTGGCGTAGTCGAGGAAGGCTTTGAACTTGATCTCGCGGTTGCACAGGATGTCGGGGTTCGGCGTGCGCCCGGCGCGATACTCGTGCAGGAAATGCTCGAACACGTTGTCCCAGTACTCGGCCGCGAAATTCGCCGTGTGCAGGCGTATGCCGAGCTTCGTGCAAACAGCCTGCGCATCGGCAAGATCCGCTTTCGCGGTGCAGTATTCGGTACCGTCGTCTTCGTCCCAGTTCTTCATGAACAGGCCTTCCACGCGATAGCCCTGCTCGAGCAGAAGCAGCGCCGCCACGGAGGAATCGACGCCGCCAGACATGCCGACGATGACCCTTGTCGACGCCGTACTCACTGTGCAGCGCCGTGATGATAAATCAATGAAAGCGGATAACGGTTGCCGCTGAGATAGTCGCGCAGCACGCGGCCGACGATCGGGCTCCGTGCCTTGAAATCGGGTGCAAGGATGGAATCCGCGCTGAGCCAGTGCGCGGCGACGATGCCCGTATCGAGTCGGCGGTCAGCGTCGTGCCACAGCGGGCGCGCGACGAAGCAGTGCCTGATGTACGTAACGCCGTTTGGCGCAGGGTAATGGTAGAGGCCAAGGAAATCCGTCAGCTCGACATGCCAGCCGCTTTCTTCAAGCGTTTCGCGCCGCGCGGCATCAAACAGGGTTTCGTTTGCCTCGAGGTGCCCGGCTGGCTGGTTGAACACCGTCCGGCCTTCGTCGATCTCTTCGACCATCAGGAACAAGCCATCGCGTTCCACGATCGTGGCGACGGAGCTGTGAGCGAGCCAGGTCATGTGTGCGGTGAGAAGTGATGAGGCGCGCATGCTACCCGAATTCAGGGCCTTCATAAATGGCGGTCGAACGGGGATAATGCGGCCCTACGGCATTTCGGCCTGATTTCCACGCATCGCACGACATGCGGAACAGTACCCACCAGAAGGCAATCACCCACGATGACATCGCTGACGCACCTCGATGAACAGGGCCGGGCTCGCATGGTCGACGTCGGCGACAAAGCCATTACGTCTCGCAGTGCAACCGCGGAAGCGATCGTATCGATGCAGCCACAGACACTGCGCATGATCGTGGAAGGCGGCCACAAGAAGGGCGACGTCTTTGCCGTCGCACGCATTGCCGGCATCCAGGCCGCGAAGAAGTGCTCAGACCTCATCCCGCTGTGCCATCCGCTGCAGCTCAGCAGTGTGCAGGTGGAACTCGAAGCAGACGAGGCGGCCTCGGAAGTGCGCATCGCCGCCACGTGCAAGCTCAATGGGCAGACCGGGGTCGAGATGGAAGCATTGACGGCGGCGAGCGTCGCTGCGCTGACGATCTACGACATGTGCAAGGCCGTGGATCGTGGCATCGTGATCCGCTCGGTCCAGTTGCGCGAGA
>DASWWP010000163.1:0-5461 GCA_036405915.1 Pseudomonadales bacterium | reverse complement strand
AGGCCGCCGGTGGTCTGTGGCCGCTGGTTGTTCAGGAACTGCGGCAGCTGGCTGAGGCCTTCAACCATCTGGCGCGGGTTCATGTCTGCGAGGTTGCTGAGTGAAACCGCCGTCACGGGCGTCGGCGTTTCGAGGCCGTTCACGCGCTGGATGCGCGAACCGGTGATCGTGATTTCCTCGACTTGGGTATCGGGTTCCGGATCAGGCTGTGCCGCCTGTGCGCCGCCGGCCGCAGTTATCGCAAGGGCCAGCATGCAAAGAGGGATACCCGACGGGTGTACGAGCGAACGGAAGTGCACGCGTGCGGTGGCACGCGTGGATGGATGTTGGGCCATGGTGTCTCCAGGTCGTTATGTTTGTGTTATTGCGACAGGCACGTAGCCTGCCGATTCCCCTGCAAACTTCAGTGACCTTGGCCAGGCCATGGATCTGAAAGACACGTGGCACCGCCTCCGGCGTGGATCACGCGCCGAGGATGTGCGGGAGGGAGATTTATTGCAAGGTGCCGGAGGTCTTTTTCTGTTGGGTGGACAGGCGGCGCCTTAGCGAGGCGAGAACATCAACAGCGCGTTGCCGCCAATGCCATTCTTCACGCCGACGTAGCCCGATGGAACGAACAGGCGTCCGCCGGCAATGACAGGCCCGGCCGCGCCCATCGAACCGCCCTTGGCTGGAACGCCGTTGACGGTGTCGGCGAAGTCGCGCGCCGTATCGAAATCCCACAGCACGGCGCCGGTGTCCGCATCGAGCGCACGCACGACGCCGTCCCAGCCGCTCGACAGCACGAGGTCGCCGCTGACGGTCAGCGGGCCATCCTGGCCGAGATTGCGTTCGCGGCCCGGTGCCGGCTGTAGCGGCGTGAACCAGGCTTTCGCGCCGTCGCCGACGTTCAACGCATGGATGCCGCCGATGCCGAGGCCGAAGTAGACTTTCGAGCCATCGCTCGCGCCGCCCCAGATGATCTTGCCGCCGAACTCGCTCGTATTCTCGACGAGCGCCGTTTCCCACTGCAGCGTGCCGCTGGCCGGATCGAAGGCGCGCACGACACCGCTTTTCTGGCCTGCGATCAGCAGCTGTGCATCACCCTGCGTAACCAGCATGCCTGGTGCGCCGTAGTCCTGGTCGGGGCCGCAGTCGTCGGCGGCATCGGGGCGCATGCAGGCGACGGTCCAGATGTCGTTCGCGGTGCCCTGGTGCAACCACTGCCGTTCGCCGTCATCGAGGTTCATCGCGACGACGGCGTCGGTGGCTTCATCGGCTGGTGCGGAATACGCATCGCCGGTGGTCACGAACAGGCGGCCGTTCGCGAGGTCGATGGTCGGTGCGCTCCAGATGGCGGCACCTGACGGGCCGAGCTCCTTGTCGCCGCCGGTATTCGCAGCCGGCGTCGCGATCATGTCGCGCTTCCAGATCTGTTCGCCGCTTAGGGCATCCAGCGCGACGACGCTGCCGCGAAACGTACAGCAGGCATATGTCGGTACGGCCGCCATGCCTTCCTCGCTCGACGACACCGGCACGAGCAGGCGTGCTGCATTGCGGCCTTCCAGCATGACGAACTGCGGCGAGCCGGTGAGGATCGCGGCGGGGTGCGTATCTACCTTCGTGCGCCATACCTGCTGGCCGGTGCGCGCATCGACGGCGAATACCTCGGCGCCGCGGCTGCCGAACCACAGCAGCCAGCGGCCGTTCACCCGTGCCAGTGCGGGGGCCGTACGCACGCCACCGCTCGGTGACGTGAAGATCCAGTACGTGCAGCCGCTGCGCGCATCCAGCGCATGCACTTCGCCGCTGTCGACGCCGATGTACAGCACGTCGTTGTGCACGACCGGATTGCCGACGACGGAGCCGGCGCCGGCGAAGCCGTAGGCCCAGCGCAGTTCGAACGTGTCGAGGTCGCCGCTCGCGATGCTGCCGTCGGCCTGCCGCGTGTTGGTGGCGCCGTTGCCCCAGCCCGTCCAGCGGGCGCCTTCGCCATCCAGCGCGGGAGCTTCGTCGCACGTGGCGGCAAAGGAGAGGGCAGGGCACAGCAGCGCGATGAGCGTGATGAACAGGCGCACGATGAACTCCTTACAGCTTGATGCGCATGGCACCATGGTAGATGTTGAAGCCATGCTCGCCGAGGAAGCCCGCGAGCGTCATGTTGAATTCCTGTGCCAGTTCCACGGCGAGGGACGATGGCGCGCCGACGGCGACGAGCACCTGGCAGCCAGCCGCAAGCGCCTTCTGCACGAGTTCGAAACTGGCTCGGCCGCTGAGCAGGATGCCATGGCCACGCAGGGGCAGGCGTTCCTGCTGCAACAGTGCGCCGACGAGCTTGTCCATCGCATTGTGGCGGCCGACGTCTTCGGCCACCTGCACGATCTCGCCGTTGGCGTCGAACAGCCCGACGGCGTGGTTGCCGCCCGTTTGCGCGAAGAGCTTCTGCCTTGCGCGCAGCTTGTCGGGCAACTGTTGCAGCAGCGCAGCGCCGATCGTGAGGTCTTCGTCGCGCAACGCATCGAAGCCAGCCATGCTGAGTGCTTCCAGCGAGGCCTTGCCGCACACGCCACAACTGGAAGTCGTGTAGAACAGACGTTCGAGGCGGATCGGATCGAACTGCGCGGCGTCGTCCAGCTCGATGCGGATGACGTTCGCCTTCGACGTGTCGATGCTCGTGATGTCGCCCCGTCGCCGCACGATGCTTTCGGAGAACAGGAAGCCGAGCGCAAGCGCGGTGTCGTCGCCGGGCGTGCGCATCGTGATCGACACGCTGCGGTGCGTGCGGCCCTTGCGCGGATCGGTGTAACCGAGGCGGATTTCGAGGGGCTCTTCGACGGCGAGAACGTCTTTCACGCTCTCGGCGCGGCCGGCTCGCACGCGCAGCACGTCGGTCTGCGTCGATGTCGGATCGCTTGCAGTCATCGCGCGGGCGGAGCCGGATCGTGGAATTTGAAGAGGCGGGCATTATTCGCCCCGACCGTGACGTCCGCAAGCCGCAGCGGGAAGTGCCCGGTCGGCAGGTCGCGGAAATAGTGGCGCAGCGTGTCGGCGACGGCGGGGAAGGCCATCTCGTCCCACGGCACTTCGTGCTCGGCGAAGAGTTCGACTTCGAGGCTTTCGTCACCCGGCGCGAAATCGAGGTCGCGCAGCCGCGCGCGGTAGAACATGTGCACCTGGTCGATGTGCAGGATGTGGTACAGCGCATAGAGTTCCGTTACGTCGATGCGCGCGCCGGCTTCCTCGAAAGTCTCGCGGCGCGCTGCGTCGAGCGTCGATTCGCCGAGCTCCATGAAACCGCCGGGCAGCGTCCACAGGCCGTATTGCGGTTCGATCGCGCGTTTGCACAGCAGCAGCTTGTCGTCCCACGACGGCAGCGCGCAGACGATGATCCTGGGGTTCTCGTAATGCACGTGCCCGCAGACGTCGCAAACGTGGCGTTCGCGATCGTCGGTGTCGGGGATGCGGAGGGAAAGCGTATGGCCGCAAAGCGTGCAGTACTTCATCGCGTGCTCGTCAGTCGTGGATGTTGGCCTGGAATTCGGCGGAATCGCGTTCGGTGTTTTCGGGTTCGACCGCCCACATGCGCACGGTCTTGATCGTGTTGTCCTTCACGTGGACGATTTCGGCGCGATGGTACGGCAGCCGGATGCCAACGTGTGGCTCGGGAATGCTTTCCAGGAATTCCGTCAGCAGGCCGTTCAGCGTCTTCGGGCCGTCGGTCGGCAGGTCCCAGTCGAGCACGCGGTTGATCTCGCGTATGTTCGCGCCGCCGTCGATCAGGTAGCTGCCGTCGTCCTGCGGATGGACGTCCGCCGTTTCCTCCGACAGGTTCGTCGTGAAGTTGCCGACGATCTCCTCGAGGATGTCTTCGAGCGTGACGATGCCCTTCACGTCACCATATTCGTCGACGACGATCGCAATGCGTTGCTTCTGTTTCTGGAAGTTCACGAGCTGCGTCGGCAGCGGCGTGCTCTCCGGAATGAAGTACGCCTCTGACGTGAGCTGCAGCAACTCGGCCTTGTTGACGAATTCCATCTTCAGCAGCCGCGCGGCGCCGCGCATGTGCAGCACGCCGATCACGTTGTTCAGGTCCTTCTTGAACACCGGTAGACGCGTGTGCTGGCTGTTGATGATGAGGTCGAGGATCGAATCGATGTCGTCCTCGAGGTCGATGCCGGTGACTTCGTTGCGCGGCACCATGATGTCGTTCACGGTGACCTTTTCGAGATCGAGCACGTTCAGCAGCATGCTGTGGCGCTGCCGCGACAGGCTGCGTCCGGATTCATCGACGACCGTGCGCAGTTCGTCCTTCGTCAGGAAGTGGCTATTGGCATCGGACTTGTTCATGCGCAACAGCCGCACGAGCGCATTCGATACCGAGCCGACGAGCCACACGAGTGGCCGCAATACCTTCAGCAGCCACACGAGCAGCGCGCTCGACGGATAAGCGACCTTTTCCGGATGCAGCGCCGCGATAGTCTTCGGCGTTATTTCGGCAAACACGAGCAGCGCGATCGTCAGCACCACGGTGGCGATCCAGATACCTGCCTCGCCCCATAGCCGCAGCGCGATGATCGTGGCGAGCGAGGAGGCCAGCACGTTCACGAAGTTGTTGCCAATCAGGATCATGCCGATCAGGCGGTCGGGATTCTGCAGCAGCGCGCCCGCACGCAGCGCTCCCTTGTGCCGGTGCTTCATGAGGTGGCGCAGGCGGTAGCGGTTCAGCGACATCATCGCCGTTTCGGACGCGGAGAAATACGCCGAGCATACGAGCAGCACAACGAGTGCGAAGAACAGGAGTTCGAGGGATGCGTCGCTCACGGCGCTGGCGCAGGGCAGGGGAGTTTCATGCGCGGTCGAGCAACAATTCGAGCACGAACTTGACGCCGAAATAGGCGGCGATCAGGAAGCCGAAGCCGGCGAGCGTCCAGCGATAGGCGAGGCGTCCGCGCCAGCCGAGCCGGTGGCGGCCCCACAGCAGCATCGCGAACACGGCGGTCGATAACAGCGTGAAGAAAGTCTTGTGCACGAGATGCTGCGCGAACATGTCTTCCATGAACACGAAGCCGGACACGATGACACCAAGTAGCGTAAAAAAGCCGGCCCAGATCAGTTCGAACAGCAGCGCTTCCATCGTCTGCAGCGGCGGCAGGTGCCGCAGCGCAGGGGAGAAGTGCTTGTGCTTCAGTTCGCGGTTCAGCCATGCGACGAGTACTGACTGCACGGCCGCGATCGTGATGATGCTGAAGGCCGCGATGCCGAGCAGGATGTGCAGCGCGACGCCGCCGTCGAGTTCGCTCTGCGGCGTTTCACTGCCCGGCAGCAGCAGTGAACTCAGGATGCTGAGGATCGCGAGCGGAAAAAGGGCCAGGAACAGGTTGTCGAGCGGCTTCTTGAGGCTGCTGAGCACGACGATCAACGCAATCGTCCAGCTGAACAGCGTCGCGATCTTGAAGAAGCCGAAGTCATAACCACCGTCGAT
>DASWWP010000162.1:0-11442 GCA_036405915.1 Pseudomonadales bacterium | reverse complement strand
GCATGGCGCTACTCGGTGCGTCCATGGCAATCCGCCGAAGGAAATTTCGTCATGGCGCTTGGCGAATCGCACAAGCCGGGCGAACAGGAACCTGTGCAACTCGAACGCATCCAGCAGTTCCTGCATGACCATTTCGACGTGGAACGCATTGCCTACACCTGGGCCGCGCAGAACTGGAAGCCCGCCGATTTGCTACCGTACATCGGCACGAGTCCGCTCGAACGGCATACGTGGATGGCCACCGGCTTCGCGGCCGACGGCCTCGTGTGGGGCACGCTTGCCGGTCGCATCATCTGCGATGGCATTGTCGGCACGCGCAATCCCTGGTCCGACCTCGTCAACCCGAAACGCTTCACGCCGGCAGCTTCGGCAAGGGATTTCCTGAAGGAACAGGCGGCCGTCGTGAAGCACCTCGTGCACGACCTGACGACGTACGGCCGCGAGAAGCAGTGCACGGAGCTGGCGCCGGGCGCCGGCTGCGTTGTAACCATCGATGGCGAGAAGATCGCCGCGTGCCGTGACAACGACGGCGAGCTGCATTTCGTCGGCGCGCATTGCACGCACATGGGTTGCCTCGTGCACTTCAACGCGCTGGAAATGAGCTGGGACTGCCCATGCCACGGCAGTCGCTTCGACATCGACGGACGCGTGATCGAGGGGCCCGCGCAGAAGGACTTGCCGGTGCCACGGGTGTAGGCGGCGGCGCTACGCCTGATGGCGAGCGCCAGAAAGGGAACGATCCGGTGAACTACTTCCGCGTAATCGCGTTGTTCGTGGCGCCGTTAAGGAAGTTCTGCCCGCGGCGGACGGCGGCCGAGAGGCGGGTCATGTCCTGGACGGTGAGCGCGTAGTAGGTGCTCGACGATACGTCGAGGTTGCTCGACGCGAGGTTCATGACTTTCGTGTAGAAGCGGCCGGGTGGGTTGTTGTCGCCGCGGCGCGGGGCCTTCGGGAATTTGCCTGCAGCCGTCAGCTCGCCGAGCGCGACGGTGACTTGCGCAATGTTCGCTTCCAGATCACCTTCCATGCCGAAAGCCAGTTCGATCGCCGCCTGCGCGATCTGGTCCGGCGTCGCGGTTTCGGCGGTCACGCCGGCGGGCAGCGCGGCGAGTATCGCATTCTGGGTTTTCGTGTCGTTGGCCACCTGCGCATTCGCGCCGAATGCAGCCAGCGCGATGAACAGGGTAAAGGCGGTTTTGAAATTTCGCATGGATTACTGAGACTTCTGACCCAGCAGGGAGTCGATGAGTGCGGCGGTTTCCTGGTGCCCTTTCATCAGCGCCAGGTCTTTCGGCGTGAGGCCGCCGACGTCGGTAGCGGCGAGGTCGACACCATTGTCGAAGGCGAGTTGCACGACTTCATTCCAGCCGGCTTTCGCCGCGCCGTGCGCCGCGTTCTGGCCGTTGGCGGCGACGTCCTTGATGTTGCCGCCGGCAGCCATCAGCGTCTGCACGATTTCGGCCGCCTGCGCACCGGTCGTGAATTCGCCGGACAGCGGACCTTCGCGGAAGATGCCGTACACGCGCCACACGCCGGCGGCGCCGAGGATCGGCGTGACTTCGAACAGGTGATTCTTCGCATGCACGTTCGCGCCGAACTCGAGCAGCAGTTTCACGGCTTCGAGGTCGCCTGCCTTCGCGGCTTTGTGCAGCGCGGTCGAACCGGCGCTGACGACGCGGGAATCGGCACTGCCGTCGGTGTAGCCACGGTCGCCGCCGCGGAAGGGCGGCTCGGCTTTCAGGCGCATGTCGACATAAGTGCCTTTTTCCAGCAGCGTGCGCGCGATGTCGAGTGCAGTGAGCTTGTCGGTGGACGGCAGGTCGCCGCGCGTACTGCTGGTGAGCAGGTGCAGGTCGATCGCGTTGTACAGCGCGGTGCGGCCCCACCAGTCCCAGCGCTTCACGTCGGCGCCGCGCTCGATCAGGATGTTCGCCGTGTCGTAATGCAGGTTCAGCGTGGCGAGGATCAGCGGGGTCTGGCCCCACGGATCGGGCATGTCGATGTCGGCGCCGCCATCGAGCAGCGAGGTGACGCAGGCTTCACAGCCTTCACGCGCGGCGTACAGCAGCGGCGTGAAGCCGCCGAGGTCCAGCGGTTTGGTTCGTGGTTCGGAGGTGACGAAGCGCGGCCAGTCGTGGTCCTTGCCGCGCGCATTCACGTCGGCACCATGTGCGAGCAGCAGCTCGATCATTGCCGGCTGCTGCTGCGAGGCTGCCCACATCAGCGCGGTCTGGCCGCCCCAGTTTTCGCGCGCGTTCACGTTGGCGCCCTTGTCGATCAGGTATTCGGCCGTGTCCGTTCTACCGGTGCGCGCGACGGCCATCAACAGCGTCTGGCCCTCGGCATTCGGCGATTCGATGTCGCCACCGGCATCGACTAGAGCCTTCATGATCTCGAAATCGCCGTGCTCGGACGCGACCGTCATCGGCGTGGCGCCGTAGTCGTTGCGCAGGTTCGGGTCGGCATCTTCGTCGAGCAGCATCTGCACGAGTTCGAGGTCCTTGCGGTAGGCGGCCCAGTGCAGCGCGCTCGTGCCATCGACCGACAGCTCGTTGACGTCCGCGCCGCTCGCGATCATGTCGATCGCCGCGGTGCGCGCACCCGAGTTGACGAGATCGGGCAGCGCATCGACGGCGAATGCCGCCGGCGCAGCGACCAGAAGTGCGCCCGCGGCTAGCCGCTTGAAACGAGCCGTCAGGAACAGGCCATGAAACGCCACACGCAAAGCGCTCAAACGCATATCAGACTTCCGCGAACAGGCCGGTGCTGTTGCCGAGACGCTCGATGCCCTGGATGCCGGCGCGTTCGAGGATCGTCAGCACGAGGTTCGCGTGCGGCGTGTCGGCTGCATACTGCAGGTGCTGGCCGCCCTTGATGCGGCCATAGCCGCGGCCGAAGACTGCAGACGGCAGCGGGTCGGCGTTGTGCGCGTTCGAATCGCTCATGTTGCTGCCGAACAGCAGGATGGAGTGGTCGAGCAGCGTGCCATCGCCGTCCTGCGTTTTCGCAAGGCGGTCGAGGAAGCGCGCGAAGATCTTCGAGTGGTAGGTCTGCACGATCGCGCACTTGTCCATCTTGTCCGGCACGTAGCGATGGTGCGACAGCGGATGGTACGCGTCGGAGATGCCGACCTGGTTGTACGTCAGCATGCTGAGCTCGGCGGAGATCATCATCGACGTGACGCGCGTCAGTTCAGCTTCGTATGCAAGCGCCAGCAGGTCGAACATCAGGTTGATGTGGTCTTCCCAGCTGCCCGGTACGCCGAGCGGCGCGTCGGGAATGTCGACGCCGGTGAAGTCCTGCGCACCGAGTTTCTGCACCTGCAGTTCGACGTCACGTACGGAATCGAGGTATTCCTCCATGCGCACCTGGTCGGCGTTGCCGAGCTTGCCGTTCAGCGACGACGAGCTGTCCTTGACCAGGTCGAGCAGGCTGAATTGCTGGTTCATGATCGAGGCGCGCTCTTCGGCAGTATCGCCCTGGCCGAACATGCGGAAGAACAGCTTGCGCGGGTTGTGTTCCATCGGCAGCGGCTGGCGGCGGTTGCGGAACGAAATCGTGTTGCCATAGCCGCAGCCGAACTGTTCGTCGCATACACCAGAGGCGGAAGACGCCTTCGTTTCGGTGCACACTTCGAGCGATGGGAACGGCGTATCTTTGCCGAGCTGCAGTGCAGCGAGCTGGTCGGCGGAAACGCCGAAGTTCGGATCGGCCTCGTCGGCCTTGAACGGCGATGCGCAGCTGAGCCAGGTACCAGGCGACGTCGCGTGTACACCGGCGCCTTCAGCCGCGGTGTTGCGCAGGCCGCTGACGATCGTCATCTGGTCCTTGTAGGCCGCAAGCGGCTGCAGGATCGGCGTCAGATCGAAATCGCTGCCGGTCTTCGCGGGCGTCCACTTGTCCATGATTGCGCCATGCGGGAAGTAGAAGAAACCGAGCCTGGCCTTCTGGGCCGTCTGCGCCATCGCGCCGGCCGGGATCATGGCGTCCAGCATCGGCAGGGCAAGCGCTGCACCCGCGCCCCGCAACAAGGTCCTGCGTGACAGATGTTTCTTCGTTATGAACATTGCGCTGCCCTCTTGATAAGGTCTGCTCTGCTGATGGTCGCCATCATTCTACTGCTGGTTTGCCGATACTGTGCGGTTCGGCTTCTTCCGGCATCTTCGTGCTTATTGGTGCTGCAATTCCGGTGCCGCAGCTGTCGCGTTGGCCGCGATCTGCGCAGCCGGCGCACTCTTCATGCGGAACTGTTCGCTGTTGACGATTTCCATCACGAGCGTCGAGAAACGCCAGTTGTCGCGCGCGGCCTCGCGCACGATGCGGCGGACGGTCGGCATGTCGTGATGCTCGACACTGCGGCCGAGGCCGAAGGTCATCAGTTTCTCGGTGAACGTCTGCACGAATTGCTGGGGCCGGGACATGATCGCGTTCCGCAGGGCGACCGGGCCGTCGACCGGCGTGCCGTCGGCCATGATGCCGGAGGAGTCAATCGGCGTGCGGGCCATGCGGTCGATGTCCGTCCAGCGGCCGACGGCGTCGAAATTCTCGAGCGCGAAGCCGAGTGGGTCGATCACGCCGTGGCAACCGTTGCACGAGGGATTCGCGCGATGTTCCTCGAGGCGCTGGCGCACCGTCGTGAATTCCTGGCCAGGCTCGATCTCGACGAAACCCTCGACGTCCGGCGGCGGCGCGGCCGGTGGCGTGCCGATGATCTTTTCCATGAGCCACTTGCCACGCAATACGGGCGAAGTGCGGTTCGGGTACGACGAGACCATCAGGATGGCGCCCTTGCCGAGCAGGCCGAAGCGGCGCTCGTCCTCGAGCTGCACGCGGCGGAATTCCGCGCCACGCACATCATTGATGCCGTAGTGCAGTGCGAGGCTTTCGTTCAGGTACGTATGGTCGGCCGTCAGAAGGTCCGTCACGCTGCGGTCCTCGTCGAAGATGCTCTGCACGAAACGCAGCGCTTCGGTCGTGAGGTCCGCGCGAATGTTACGGTCGACGTCGCGGAACAGCGCGCCGTCAGGCGCGATGTTGTCGAGCTCGGCAAGGCCGAGCCACTGGTAGCCGAAGTTGTTCGCGAGGTTCGCGGCGCGCGGATCGCGCAGCATGCGCTTGACCTGCGCTTCGAGCACTGCCGGATCCTTCAGGCCATCGTCGACGGCGACTTCGAGCAGAGTTTCGTCTGGTACCGAGCTCCACAGGAAGAACGACAGGCGCGAGGCCAGCTCGAGGCTCGTCAGTTCGTACGAGACGCCCGGCGGCACGGAGCCCGGAACCGGTTCGACGCGATACAGGAACTTGGGATGCGCGAGGATGCCCGACAGGGCAAAGCTGACGCCCTTCTCGAAGCCGCCTTCGGCTGCGCCGGTTTCGTACATGTCCATCAGCAGTTCGGTGTCTTCGTCGGCGAGGAAGCCGCGGAAGGCTTCGTTCGCGAGGTCCGTGATGATCTGCCTTGCACAGGTCGCTTCGACGGCGTCGCGATCGGGATGGCACGAGAAAATCCGGTCGCGGCTGGGCGTATTGCTGAGGCCCGCCGGGTTCACCGGACCGTAGATTTCGAAGTCTCGCAACAGCGCGATCGAATCCTGGCCCTTGCGCGGCGTCAGCTGCTGCAGCGGCGAATCGGATTCGGCGAACGAGCGATGCAGGAAGAACACGGCGATCTTGTGCGGACCCGCGGTGGTCACGAGCGGAATGTCGCGCAATTTGGCATTCAGTTCATCGACGGCCGGCGCGCGCAGCTGGTCGAGGCGCTTCGCGTCGTCCATGCCACCGAGGGTCGTTTCGAAGAATTTCTCGCCGTCGACAGTGGCGACCAGCGTGTTCGCGTGTTCGAGTCCGCCCGCAGCGAGGCCGTTCGCCATGCCGCCGATGTTGAGGCGGTATTCGCCATCGCTCGGGAAATAATGTTCGATGACCGCGCCGCCGCGCGAACCGAGCGGCAGGCCGTCCACGTGGAAGTTCTGGCCGACCGGCGAGAAGGTATACGGCGTGCCCGACGGACGCGCGGCCGGATTGCCGACAGCCTGTTCGCTGACGACGCGCGCGGCGCTGAGGTACTGGTCGACGAAGGCTGGCGTAACCTGCAGGGCGCTCGCGATGTTGTCGAAGCCGTCCTGCGCGCCGTCCTGCGGCAATAGCGCCTCGGGATCGATGTCGAGCTGCAGCAGGTCGCGTACCGCGTTCGCGTACTCGGTGCGGTTCAGGCGATGCAGCGGTTTTTCACCGGGATGCGGACCGGACTGCGGCTGGTCGAGGTTGCCTTCGATCCACGCGACGAGCGCATCGACGGTCTGTGTGTCGGGACGTTCGTCGGCATTCGGCGGCGGCATCATGCGGCCGCGCAACCTGCGCACGATCTTTTCCCAGGTTTCGGCATCCTTCACGATCGTTTCGTGGCTCAGCATGTCGAATGCGAGCCCGCCGCTGTAATCGTCGAGGTTGTGGCAGTCGCTGCAGTACTGCTGCAGCGCGGCCCACTGCGCATCGGCCTGCGCATCGAGTTCGGGCTTGGCCGGCACGGCAGGCATGACGACGGCCGCGGACGCGGCTGCCTGCGGCTCGGCGCTGTCGCCGCAGCCGGTGACGAGCAACACGGCGCCCAGCATCACCGCGAGCTTGCTGCGGGTCGGCGTTATTACGGGGCGTGAAGTGATCGGTCTCATGGGGCCCATTCTAGTGAAACATTATGGAATATTGAGGAAACGATCGTTTTGCGGATCGCGTACGTGGCCGCGGAAACTGTCGAAGGCCAACGTCATGAACTGCGTGGCGTCGCCCATCTTCGCGTCGAACTCGGCGGTTGGCTCGCTGTCGAGCAGTTCGTCGACACCTTTGCTGTCGATCACGGCGCGATGCAGGCGATCGAACACGGTGAGGTACATCTGGTTCTGCGCGCGCAGCTCATCGAGGTTCATCAGCGGACCGTAGGCCGGCACGATCTTCGTGTCGGCATCGGGAATCGTCAGCAGCGTGACGAAGGAATCCATGAACGTGCCGACGAAGCCACCGGTCCACCAGTCGATCTCGGGCCAGCGGCCGTTCGACACGAGGCCGCCCGTGACGAGGATGTTTTCGTCCTCGACGTACACCCAGATGTCGCCGTCCGTGTGTGCCCCGCGCAGGTAGCCGTACTGGATCGTGCGATCGCCTATCTGCTTTTCGCCGTCTTCGTAGAACACGGTTTTCGGCAGCGCTTCCGGTGGTAGCGGCGCGAAGGTTTTGTCGGACCAGCGCTGCCACACTTCCGTGCTTTCCCACAGCATCGTGTTTTCGTGCGCGATGATTTCCACACCCTGCGCGCCGAGGCGCGCGTTGGAGCCCGTCTGTTCCGGATGCCAGTGCGTGTTGATCAAGGCACGGTACGGGCGACCGGGAAAGTTCTCGGCGATCGCCGCATGCAGCGCGTCCTGCCAGCTGGCGTGGCCGCCGTCGACGAGAATCAGGCCTTCACTGCTGTCGACGACGAGCACGTTGCTGTCGGGACCCTGCACGAAGAGGGCTGCATCCGATAGTTTCTGTACCTGCAACCCGGCGTCGTCCTGCGCATGCGCAAGTCCGGATTGCAGCCACAGTGCCGCCGAACCGGCCAGGAACGCGACCTGTTTCAGTAACTGTCTGCGCGCTGAATAGGGCTTGGGATTTTCCATACTTTTTACTGCAACCGGAGGTATCGTTCGGGACGAGCTATCGCTACACTAGCCGCCGCATAAGCCGCCGCAAGCCACTTTCGAATGGACATGCAAGTGGCTCAAACAACAACAAAATACGCGGAATATTCGAAGGTTTTTCTACATTTGCAAACAGAGGCGAGGTTATGAAAGTCGATCGTAAAAGTAAACTGCAGTTCTCAATCACCTTATTTTCTGCACTATTTCTGAGCGTTGCGCCGAACAGCGCGGTTTGGGCGCACCACTCGCTCGTCGGCGAATTCGACACGTCGAAAACCGTCGACGTGCGCGGCACGATCACGAAGGTCGAATGGACCAACCCGCACATCTGGCTGTACCTCGACGTCGCCGCCGAAGACGGCAGCACGAAGCAGATGGAATGCGAAATGGGCTCGCCGAACCAGCTGATCCGCCAGGGCTGGAGAAAGGAAGACCTGCCGGTCGGCACCGTGATCCGCACGCAGGCCAACCCGGCCTGGGATGATCCGGAGCACATCTGCAGCACGCGCCGCATCACGCTCGACGACGGCACGCCGGTGTTCAGCCGTCCGGCCAACGCGCAATAACGGAGAGCGCGACATGAACCTGAGCAAATTCATTTCCACGGGCACGGCCTTCGTACTGAGCGCCGGCCTGATGCACGGCGCAGTCGCACAGAACGACATTCCGCGCATGGCGAACGGCAAGCCCGACTTCAACGGTATCTGGGAATTCCCGTACGTACCGGACATGGGCGGCGCCGGTAACGGCCGCAGCCAGATCGGCGCCGGCGAAATCAAGTTCACGGACGCCGGCAAGCTGAACTTCGAGCGTTACGACGCCGCGGAAGGCGACTACACGGGCGCCTGCCTGCCCTTCGGCCACGTGCGCTCGATGAACTCGCCGAACCCGGTGCAGTTCTTCCAGAACGACACGCAGTTTGCCTACCTGTTCGAAGTGAACACGTGGCACCACGCGTTCCCGATCGGCGGCGAAGACATCACGATGGACATCCCGCCGACCTGGTACGGCAACTCGCGCGCCGAGTGGGATGGCGACACGCTCGTCGTGACGACACAGAACTACAACGGCAAGACGCGCCTCGACACGGTCGGCCACCCGCACAGCCACAAGCTGAAAGTGACCGAGCGCATTTCGTACCGCGACAAGGATTCGCTGAACTACGAAATCACCGTCGAAGACCCGATCTATTACGCGGAGCCTTTCTCGAACAAGCGCGTGTTCACGCGGATGGCGGACGGCATCGGCCTGCTCGAGTACTCGTGCGAAGAGAACAACCGCGCGATCTGGAGCGGCAGGATGAAAGTGCCGAACTACGACAACTGGCATACGTACGACGAAGCAGCCGTGCGTGCAGCTGACGAAGCAGCCGCGCAGTAAGCGATTCGCCAGCCAGGCAGTACCGACGAAGGGCGCCCGCAACGGCGCCCTTTTTCATGGCCGCGATTCAACGGGGTGAGAGTCGTTGAACGACGTCCTTTCGTAATCGGGCGCTGCCTCCATTTGCACCGCACACGGAACTCATGGAGTTCCCAGCAGATATCCGGCGCCGAACATTGCGGCCATAAACAGCAAACCCGTGCCGATGATCCAGCCATTGTGATTGCGTACGTGCCAGAGCGGCGGCCGGCTCGTGCGGCTGCGGTCTGAGAAGGGTCCGTGTTCGCTGTGCAGGCCGACGGCGGGCGTGAACAGGTTGTCGGGCTTGTCCGGATCCGCATCGAGGCCGGTGAACTGGCCTTCCCACGCCACGTTGGCGACGAAGCGATCGAGCAGTCCCGGAATGAAGCGCTCGCCGAGGATCGCCTTCCACGTCGGCCAGCCCACCCACAGCTCGCGCTGCGGATGCCGCGCGATCCACAGCACTGCTTCGGCCGCGAGCGCCGGATCGTGGATCGGCGCGATCGGTTGGGCACTGCGCCGCGTGCGGTTGCGTGCCCACACGAACTGCGGCGTGTTGAATGCCGGCAACTGCACCATCGACAGGTGCACGGCGCTCTTCTCGTGTATGAGTTCGGTGTGCAGCGATTCGGTGAAACCTTTCAGTGCGTGCTTCGCGCCGCAGTAAGCGCCCTGCAGCGGGATCGCGCGGTACGCGAGCGCAGAACCGATCTGGATGATGTGACCACGGTTGCGCGGCGCCATGTGCTGCAGCGCGATCAGCGAACCGTATACGGCGCCGTGGTACGTGACGTCCGTTACACGCCGGAATTCCTCGGGCGTTATTTCCGTGAGCGGCGAGAAAACGGTGACCATCGCGTTGTTGATCCAGATGTCGATCGGGCCGAAGTGCTCGGCCAGACGCGCAGCGGCGGCCTGCATCCCGGCGTAGTCGGCAACGTCGCAGGTCAGCACGAGCGCCTGTCCACCCTTCGCTTCGATCTCGCCGCGCAGTTCTTCGAGCGCGGCCGTGCCGCGCGCGAGCAGGCCGACGCGCGCTCCCGCCGCCGCAAAGGCTTTCGCGATCGACCTGCCGACACCGGCCGATGCACCCGTCACCATCACCGTCTTTGCATCGAGTCTCATCACCGCTTCCTTTCCATCGCCATGGTTTGCGCACGTACCGCGTCATCATGCTGGCGCTCCTCGTGCATCGCTTCTCTGCTTTCGCCGCCGGCTTCGCTTTCGTTCGTTGACTGGTTGCCGTCATCCTCGCGTTGCAAGGTTCGGGCCTTCACGGCTGCGCGCATGCCGCGCGTCTCGTCGCGCCAGGGTTCGTTCCTCAGCGCCAGTCGCGCGATGATCTGCGATTCGTGCGTGAGGCCCTGCGCGAAGTTGCCGAGCATCGCATTGGCGTCGACGTCGAATTCCTCCGAGTGGATGCCGAGATCGTTCGCGCAGGCGCTCGCCCTGTCGTAATAGCGGCGCGCATCGTCGGTGCGACCCTGGCGTGCGAGGCAGTCGACCAGCCAGAACGTGCACGGCAGGAAGACGCCTTCGGGACCGCGCAGACCGTCTTCGGCGTCGTAGCGGCGTATCAGACCGCCCTGGTCGAGTTCCGCCGCGATATGTTCGGTCGTGCGCAGCATGCGCGGATCGTCGTACGGTACGAAGTGAAACCACGGCAACAGCAGTAACGAGGCATCGGCCTTGCTGTTGCCGTAAGCCTGGCGGAAGCAGCCCAGTTTCGCGTCGTAGCCTTCGGTCTGGATCTCGTGGCGGATCGCGTCGCGATTCTGACGCCACTGCGCAAGGGGTGCCTTCAACCCGCAGGATTCTGCGAGCTGGATGCCGCGCTGCAATGCGACCCAGCACAGAGCCTTCGAGAATACGAAGTGCTGCGGTTCGTTGCGTACTTCCCAGATGCCATAGTCGGGCTCGCGCCAGCGCCGCGCGGCGACGTCGACGATGTCGGCCAGGAAATCCCAGTCGGCGGCGATGTCGCGGCCGTGCTGGTAGCGCAACCACGCCAGCTCGAGCAGCTCGCCATATGCATCGAGTTGCAGTTGCGTCGCGGCCGCATTGCCGATGCGTACCGGCCGCGAACCGCGATAGCCTGACAGATGCGCCAATTCGACTTCGGTGCTGCGCCGGTGGCCGTCGATGCAGAACAGCGTCTGCAACTGCTCGGCATCGCCGCCCGCCGAACGCTGGATGAAGCAGGCGAAGCGATCGGCTTCACGCGTGAAGCCCAGCTGGTGCAGGGCGCGCACGGCGAACACGGAATCGCGTATCCAGCTGTACCGGTAATCCCAGTTGCGTTCGCCGCCGATCCACTCCGGCAGCGACGTCGTCGCGGCCGCGGCGATCGCCCCGGTGCGCTCGA
>DASWWP010000161.1:0-5415 GCA_036405915.1 Pseudomonadales bacterium | reverse complement strand
TCACGCGCATCGAGCCGCAGGCCTTCACGAAGGTGTCGGCACTCGGCGTCGAGGAGCAGCGCGTCAACGTGATCGGCGCATTGCAGGAGGTTCCGCCGGGTCTCGGCGCGGAGTACCGCGTCGACGTCGCGATAGTCGTCGCCGAGATCGCGGATGCCCTGACGGTCCCGGCCGGCGCGCTGTTCCGGCGCGGCGAACAGTGGCAGGTTTTCGCCGTCGAGGACGGCCGCGCACGTTTACGCGCGATCGAGGTCGGACAGCGCAATCGCGATTACGCCGAAGTGCGCGCGGGTCTGGAGGCGGCGGCGGAAGTCATCGTGTTCCCGTCGGACCTCGTGGTCGACGGCGGCAGGGTGCGGGCGGGTGAGTGAGTAATCCGCGTGCAAAAAAAAGCCGCGGCAGCATTCGATGCCACCGCGGCCAGAGGGGACTGTCGTCGGTACCAGCTTCAAGCCGCTTCACCGCGGCCGCATTGCCTTACGTGGGCATACGCAGGATCAGCAGGTCGCATGTAATTCCATGCGAGACACCGGACGAGGTCGAGCCCAGTAACAGTTCAAGCCCGTGCTTGCCATGGCCGCCCATGACGACTAGGTCGGCGCCAAGGTTCTTCGCGAGCTCGCGGATTTCGCGCGCCGGGCGGCCGACGACGCTGTGCAGCCGTTCCGCCGGCACGCCAATGCTGCCGCCGAGGCCGAGCAGCGCCAAGCGTGACTGCTTCTCGGCTTCGGCCTGCAGGCCGGCGATGTCGATGCTCATCACTTCGACGGCATAGCCGGTCATCACCGGTTCCATCACGTTCACGAGATGCAGCTCCGCGGCGTGCTGCGTGGCGAACCACTGGGCCTTGTCGCGGATCAGCGCAGAGTCTTCCGACAGGTCCACCGCCGCCAGGATCTTTTTGTATGCAGTCATCGCGGGTAGTCCTCAACCGGCCTTGCGCAGGCGCTCGGGCTGCGCGCTGTCCCGGACGAGCGCATCCATGTCCAGGATGCGGATATTGCGGCGATCGATCGCAATGACGCCCTCGTCGTTCAACTGGGTGACCAGGCGGCTGACGGTTTCGAGCGCGAGGCAAAGATAGTTCGCGATGTCGGTGCGGCTCATGCACAGCTTGAATTCGGAGGCCGAGTAACCGCTCTTCGCCATGCGTTCGGACAGCTCTTTCAGGAACACGCCCATGCGGCGGCGCGCGCTCATCTTGCCGAGCGTGAAGAACATGCGGCGGTCGGCGGAAATCGTGCGGCTCATCAGTTTCACGAGGCTGAGCATCATGTCGGAGCCGGCTTCGGTGCGCGCCGCTGCGGGCCTCGCGCTGAACAGCGACAGCGGTATGCGGCATACGCCGCTGGTGTCGAGCGCCTCGACGGTGTCGCCGTAGTTACCGACTTCGATGCCGTCCATGCCGATGAAGTCGCCCGGCAGATGGAAGCCGGTGACCTGCATGACGCCGTCGGCGTCGACCGAATAGGACTTGAAGAAACCGGAACGCACGATGTACACGCCGTCGAAACGGGCGCCGGCCTCGTACAGCGCCTTGCCTGTGTGGACGACGCGCTGCGAGACCTGGTTGCCGGTGTCGAGACCGGCCGCGGGGCAGCTGGCGCGCTTCGAGCACGCGAGGCAGGGGCCGGAAATCTCGGGACGGTTGTGGTTTTTCATCACTACGATGTTCTGCATGGCGGCGTTCATGATGGCTCCCTCGCTGTTATTTGGTTTCGCTCTCGTCGTGTTGGCGCTGCGGCGGCGGTCGTCCCGCACAAGCCGGAATCGTCACTTCACTTGATGCGCATTAAGCCAATCGCATGGCCCCCTTCGTATCCGTACTTATGTCTAGGTAGCCCTACCTAGGGGTTTCCACGTATAGGCGTGAACGCGGGAGATGTGGCTGGGGCGTGCAATCCCTCACCCCTTTCTGGCAGACTGTCCACGAGGCTGTCAGATTTACAGGAACGTCCCCATGCAGGGGCCCAAACCCGCGCAACCACCCGGTGGAACCAGCAGTATGGACGGCGCGGCCGCTGCAGCCACCCAGCCGCCTTCCGCGCGGCGCCCGGACGTTTCGCGGCTGCTCCACGACCTCAACCAGCCGCTCAGCGCGATCTCGAATTACGCGCAGGCCGGCAGCCACCTGATCGCAACCGGCGCGGCGGACACCGACCGCCTGAAGAGCCTGTTCGACAAGATCGTGCAGCAGAGCGCCCGCGCAGCCGCTCTCAGCCAGGACTTGCGCAAGGTGCACGATGCGCAATCCGACAAGCCTTCTTCCTGAGTCACGGCCATGTACAGCAAAGCCCCGGTACCGACGGTCTTCATCCTCGATGACGACGAAGCAGTGCTCGACTCGCTGAGCACCTGGCTCGGCGCGATGGGCCTGAAAACCCGTACCTGGTCCGATCCCCGCAGCTTTCTGGACGAATACCGCCACGACTGGTGCGGCTGCCTGCTTCTCGACATGCGCATGCCCGCGCTCTCCGGCCTCGGCCTGCAGCAGGAACTGGTGGCGATCGGCTCGACGCTGCCGATCATCTTCATGACGGGCCACGGCAGCGTCAGCACCGCCGTGCAGGCGATGAAGGCCGGCGCGTTCGAATTCATCGAAAAGCCCTTCGACAATGCCTTCCTGCTCGAGCACATTCGCCGCGCCTTCGAACTCGACGTGCAGAAACGCGAAGCGTTGAACCACCAGCGCCAGATTCGCGAACGGCTCGCCACGCTCACGCCGCGCGAAACCGAAGTGCTCGACTACATCGTCAACGGCAAGGCCACGAAGGTCATCGCGCTCGAGCTCAAGCTGAGCCAGCGCACGGTGGAGATCTACCGCGCGAACGTCATGCAGAAAATGCAGAGCAAGTCAGTGGCGCAGCTCGTGAAGATGCTGAGCGAATTCGGCGGCGGCGTGCCGCAAGCGCATTGACGATGACTGCGCCCTCGCCGGTGGAATACGAAGACATCCTCGACTCGATCGGCGCCGCCGTACTCGTCATGGATGATGAGCTGCGTGTCGTGCGCGCCTCGGCGAATTGCCGCAACCTGCTCGGCATCTCGATCGCGGAAGGCGCCGACCTCGCGGAGCTCGCGGCGCAATCCGGAGGCCTCGCGCGCCTGATGCCCGCCCTGCGCAAGGCGCTTTCCGACGGCAAGCGCACGCAGAGTGAACTCGAGCTTGCACGGCACCGCTATGCCGCGGTGCGCGTGCTGCCCGGGGCCGAAACCGGCGGCGCGCCGCGCAGGCTCACCGTCACGTTCCGCGACATCACGCGCGAGAGGGCCACCGAAACCAAACTGATCGCGCTCGTCGAATCGACGCCTGATCCGTTCATCATCGTTGAGGGCAATGGCGCGATCCAGCGCGTGAACCGTCAGGCGGAAATCCTGTTCGGCTACAGCCGCGACGAGCTGATAGGGCAGTCCTTCAAGATTCTCGTTCCGGAGCGCTTCCGCAAGCAGCACGACGTATACACGCGCAACTACGGGCAGAAGCCGGCGATGCGCCAGATGGGCAGCGGCCTCGAGCTGTGGTGCCTCACGCGCGCCGGCGAGGAAATTCCGGTCGAAATCGGATTGAGCCCGGTCGTCGCGCAGGACGAGACGACGATCATGGTGCGCTTCCACGACATCCGCGAGCAGAAACGCGAGCAGGCCCTGCTGCGCCAGGCGCTGCAGCGCGCCGACGAAGCCAACCGCACGAAGACACGCTTCCTCGCCGCCGCGAGCCACGACCTGCGCCAGCCGCTGCAGGCGATCAGCATGAACCTCGGCGTGCTCGCGAGCAGCCTCGGCGCGGACGAGCGCGAGCGCGTGATCAGCCAGATGCGCATGGCGGTCGACACCACGAACAAGCTGCTGAATTCGCTGCTGAACATCACGAAGCTGGAGTCCGGCAAGGTGCAGCCGGAGATCGAGGCCTTCTATGTGGGCGACGTTCTCGAGCGCGTGTACAACACCGAGTCGCCACTCGCGCGCGACAAGAATCAGCGCTTCAAGCTGCGCGGCTGCGCGCTCGCCGTGAGCTCGGACCCTGCGCTGCTGGAACAGTTGCTGACGAACCTCGTTGCGAATGCCGTGCGCTACACGCCGCCCGGCGGGCGCATCCTGCTCGGCTGCCGCCGCCTGCCGGGATACGTCCGCATCGAAGTGCTCGACAATGGTCCCGGCATCGCACCGGAAGCGCTCGGCCAGATATTCGACGAATACTGGCAGCAGGAAAAAAGCCGCCTGTTCAAGGGCGCCGGCCTCGGCCTCGGATTGTCGATCGTGAAATTGCTCGCGGAACTGCTGCACCTGAAACTGCAGGTCAGGTCGACGCCCGGCAAAGGTTCCGCGTTCAGCCTCGAAGTGCCGCTCGCGACGGCGATGCCGGTGGAACGTGCCCCGCCGGTGGCCGTGAAGCAGGGCCAGAAAGCGGCCGGCACCGTGCTGCTCGTCGACGACGACGAAGCCGTGCTCGATTCCACGAGCCTGTTCCTCGGCGTATCCGGCTTCCGCGTCGTCGTGGCCACGAATTCGCAGGATGCGCTTGCACTGGCCTCGAGCGAAGCGCCGGACCTCATCATCACCGACTACGGTCTCGCGCAGCGCGACACCGGCATCGACCTGCTGCGCAACATCCGCGGCCGCCTGCAACGCAACGTGCCGGCGATCGTCATCACAGGCGATACCTCGCTGCAGCGCAACGAGGCGGGGGCCGGTTCCAATACGGAAATCGTCTGCAAGCCGCTCGATCCGCAACTGTTGCTGGAACTCGTGCGCAAGCGGCTGTAGCAGCCGGCCCGGCGGATTTCAGCCCTTCTGCTGCAGCATCGCGGGAGACTCGCCGGCCTGCTCGATGACCCCGCCGGCGGCCTCCTGCACAACTGGCTGCATAGGCGCGAGATGCCGCTGCAACCACCCTCCCAGGTCCTCGTCGGTATAGCGCATCGGCAGATCGCCGATACGGCCCGTAATGACGACAGCCCAGTCGCCGTCGTACTGCCGCTGCAGGGCGGCCAGCATGCGCGGGCTTGCGAGCATCACGAGCCGGCCGTACTTGCCGGTGAGGCGATCAGCGCGCAGCAGGCGGCACAGGCTGCGCGCGAGGTCGTCATCGGCAGCATCCGCCTGCGCGCCGCCGAACAGGGCCTGGTGGTAGACCAGGGCCAGCGGCTGCGCCACATGCGCGGTCTTGTAGAGTTTGGCCCAGGCCTTGTCGACCACGAGCAGGTAGAGAATGTCCATCAGGATTCGGCAGCTGCGGGCCGGAGGCTTGCCAGAGTTGAATGCATCCTAACTGCGGACGTGACGTGAACCCCTGATGTGGGTCAAGTCGATGCCATCACGATGGCAGGCAGGCCGGCCGGCCGATGCAATTGCAGCGGCAAGGTCATTGGCGGTGCGCAGCATTCGCGGCAGGGCTCCGCCCGTGGATGCTCGGAT
>DASWWP010000160.1:0-3251 GCA_036405915.1 Pseudomonadales bacterium | reverse complement strand
CAGCAAGAAGAGGATCAGCGGCAGCAACGGCCACGTCCTCTACGACCACAAGTTCGTCGACGACATCGTGCACGACAACAGCGAAGCGGATTTCAAGGGTGATCTGATCCTGCGGCCGGAAAGCTCGGTACCGCCGAAGGCCCGCATAGCCATCATCGAGATTCGCGAAAGCGTCGCTGTGATTTCGTATTACAAAAACGAGATCGATGCGGAGCTGCAGGATCCATTGAAGCGTGATGCCGCCTCTCTGATCGCGGGCAAGTTCCCGAACATCGATGCAGTGCTCGCCGTCACGCGAGAAGACCCTGTGGCCACGCCGCGGATCGGTCTGAACCAGTCGTACCTGGCGCTCTCCGAAAAAATCTTCAAGCGGCTCGCCGATGATGTCAGCACTCCTGTGCTCGTGATGCACGGTTCTGACAAGGCCGCGCACGTCGAGCTCGCGAACCCGGTCTCCGGCCAGCACTACTTCCTCGTGATGCCGATGCGCATCGAGGATGCAGCTGAGCGCGCGGAGGCCTGACCATGGACGGCCTACTGCTCGCCATTGGCACCCTTGGCTTCTTCGCTGGTTTTGTCCTCGGCTTTTCGGCTGGCATACCGGCCGGCCTGGGACACGCCGTGCACGTCATCACGCGCGTCGACGAACACGCTATTCCCGTTCCTCCCTCCGCTTACCTGCCTCACTTGACCAGGAGCATCTAAATGGCCGCCCCGACTCTGTCCGAAATCACCTACCTGCCAGTAAAAGAACTCACGACGTCGGCCGACAACGTCCGCAAGTCGAAAGCCACGCCCGAGGAAGACGCTGAGCTGCGGGCCGGCATCAAGGCTGTCGGCGTGCTGAACCCCCTTCTTGTGAAGGAGAACGCCAAGGGCAAGTCCGTAGTCGTTGCTGGCGGTCGCCGCCTGGCTGCGCTGCAGCAATTGATCAAGGAGAAGACGCTGCCCGCTGACTACGCCGCTCCCTGCATCATCCTCGACCCCGAGGCCGACGCGGTCGCGATCGGCCTGATCGAGAACGGCCAGCGCGCAGGCATGCACCCGATCGACGAGTTCGAGGCCTATCACGAGCTGCACTTCAAAAAGCACCTCACGGTTGACGACATCGCCGCGCAACACGGCAAGACGCCGCTCGAGGTGAAGAAGCGTCTCGCTCTGGGCGGCGTGCATCCCGATATCCGGGCGGATTGTCGCTCCGGCGCGCTGAATATCGATGTGCTCGACTGCTATGCCACAACCACGGACCAACAAAAGCAGCTGAAGATCTACCAGACTCTGAAGAAGCAGAAGCAACACAACTGGCGTCATTACGTGGTGCAGGCCTTCGCAGCCGAGAGCTACAGCACGAAGGATGACATCGTGAAATTCATCGGCATCGAGACTTACAAGGATGCCGGCGGCGCCATCGACGAGGATCTGTTTGCCGAAGATAGCGGCGGCGTCGAATTGCGCCTGCTTGATTGCAAGCTTGTTGAGAGTCTGGCCCTGACCAAGCTCGAAGCTGCGGCCATTAAGCATGGCAAGGGCTGGAAGTGGGCGAAGGCTGAACTCGAGTTCAGCCTGTACAACATGCCCTATTCGCGGATCCACGCGGAGAAAGGCGGCTTCACCGCCCAGCAGAAACAGGAATCCGGGATTGTCGTAACCATCCAGTATGGCGGGCGCCTGGAAGTGCACAAAGGACTCGTGCGCAAGGAAGACGAGCGCGCAGCGAAATCCGCGACGAAGAAGGCGAAAGCGGCCAAGGCAGGGGCTGCTGTCAGCGGGGCGCTCGGCGACGAACCCGCCTACTCAGCCGCTCTGAAACACGACCTCGCCGATCACAAGCTGGCTGCAACCAAGCTCGCTCTGCTCGACCTGGCTGATCCTGCCTTGCTCGTGTCAGCCATGCACTTCGCGATATGCAACTCGGTCCTGAACCAGGACGACTACGAGGGCGCTATTGGCATGGCCATGGAGTGCAAGCCCACTCAGATATTCATGACGCCGGTTGGCCGGTCGATCGAGAACGACCTCGAGGAGATGCTTGAGAAGCATCGCGCAGACCTTCTGCTCGATTGGCTCGACGAACCGACGACTGCAGCCCAGTTTCGCGCATTCTTGAAACTATCTGACGGAGAGCAGCGGCTGCAGGTCGCGTACTGCGCAGCGCTCATGCTCAAACACACGAACATCGATACCAACCCAGGGCCGGACATGATGCTCGCGATGGTCGGTGCGAACCTTGCCAACTACTGGCGCCCCACCGCAGATAACTTCTTCAGCCGCATCCCGCAGGCCGAACGCCTGCGCATCGTTGCCAACGTGCTCTGCGAGAACGAAGCACCGGCCGCTCAGAAGAAAATGAAGGCCGCAGAGCTGAGCAAGTACCTCGAGGACAAGGTCGCGGCGATGCCTGCGGCGGATCGCTGGATGCCTGAGGGTTTCGATATCCAGGAGCCCACGGCAGCGGCAACGAAATTGCCTGGTAAAAAAGTGAAGCGGAGCGCCGCCAGCGCGGCTGCCGCAGCTGCCGCGCTGGCTGATGACGACGAAGAAGACGATTACGACGGTGACGATGCATGAGCAACGCCGTCCGCATGTCCCTCACATCGTTCCAGGCGCTGCTGAAAAGGCAGAAAGTGGCCGATGTCGACTTCGCGTTCGTCTGCCCGCGCTGCAGGACCGTGCAGTCAGCATACGACTTCATCGCGGCCGGCGCCGGCGCCGACTTCAAAGCTGTCGAGAAGTACGTCGGCTTCTCCTGCATCGGCCGCTTCACCGGTGCACCCGCGCCGCGCCCCGAGCCTGACGGAAAGCCCTGCAACTGGACCCTCGGTGGGCTGTTCGGAGCGCACGAGCTGGCGGTGATCATGTCGAACGGTGCCCTTCAACCTCACTTCATGCCGGCCACACCGGAACAGGCGCAGCAGCATGCCGCGCGCGCAACGCAAGGAGCCAACGATGCCGATTGAACAGCAACAGGCAGTTCGCGTGATTCGGATAACCGGCGTGGACGGGCTCGATCCCGTAACGGCGGTATTCATCGACCTCGAACCCGGCAAAGGCAAGCTGATGGTCGAATGCTTCGGCTGCGCCTGGTCCGCGTACTGGAATGCGATGGGTGCGCGCAACGTCGTCCAGTTCGTGACCGCCTCCGATCCCGATTACCTCGCCAACTCCCTTGTGCGCGGCATGAACCAGTTCGTGTCGAACAAACGCGCCGGCACGGCCATGGAGCGCTACGTGCAGCGCATTGCCGCCGCGGT
>DASWWP010000159.1:0-23299 GCA_036405915.1 Pseudomonadales bacterium | reverse complement strand
CGGCTGCGACCGAAGCCGCGCTGCAGCAGGCGGCGCGCGAGGCGGACTTCGTGATCACGACTGGCGGCGTGTCGGTTGGCGCCGAAGACCACGTGCGCGCGGCGGTGGAGCGGCTCGGCCACCTGAGCCTGTGGAAACTCGCGATCAAGCCGGGCAAGCCGTTCGCATTCGGCGAGGTCGCCGGCAAGCCCTTCTTCGGGCTGCCCGGCAACCCCGTGGCGGTGTTCGTGACTTTCGTTCTGCTCGTACGCCCCTATATCCTGCGCATGCAGGGCGCGACGGCGACGCAGGTACCGGCCTTCCGCGTGAAGGCCGGATTTGGCGTCCGGGACGCGGGCACACGCGAGGAATATTTGCGCGTACGGCTGGTCAATGACGGAAGCGGACTCGTCGCGCACCTGTACCCCGACCAGGGTTCCAGCGTGCTGACCTCGCTGTCGTGGGCCGACGGCCTCGCCATCCTGCCTGCAGGCACGACGCTGCAACCCGGCGACACCATCGATTACCTGTCTTTTACGGGCCTGCTATGACCTTGCGCTCAAAACTTTACTGGCTCACGTTGACCGTCATGCTTGCACTCGGCGCCTGCCAGGCTCCGAAGAGGCAGACGGTGTACGCCCCGGAACCGCAGGTGGAAGAGCCTGCACCGCTGCCTCCTCCCATCAGCTCGGAAGAACTGCGTCGCGCGCGCATGATCGCCGACATGCTGTACGAGGCACGCACGGCATTCGACAACAACCAGCTGATGACGCCAGCCGGCCGCGCGGCCTACGACCGCTACCGCGAAGTGCTGGGTTTCGATCCGGACAATGCGGTCGCGAAGCAGGGCATGGTCGACATCGTGCTGCGCTACATCGAACTGGCGGACATCGAAATCACGCAGGGCGAATACGACAACGCCGCCGGCCTGCTGCAGCGCGGTGCGAGCATCCTGCCGGAACGGCCCGAACTTGCCGACGCGCGCGCGCGGCTCGCGGTGGCGCGCCAGACGAAAGTGGAAAACCATCCGCTCGATCCGAATGGCGTGCGTAACCAGACGCTGGACGTCATGAACCAGCTCGCGTCGATCGCCGAAAGCGTCCGCGCAAGGGAGGCCACCTTCCTGATCAATGCGCGCACGGACGACGAAGGCCGCTGGATATACAAGGTCATGCGCGAAGCCGTCGGCGGTTATCGCCTGCGCGGCAACATCGGAATCTCCGGCACGCCGGCGATCCTGATCACGCTGCCGAAAAGTGCCACCTGCGACGCGGACGATTCCGCGGCCGCCAGTTCCGGGAACTGCTGACATGAACCTGTTGAAATCCGTTTGCGCGCTCGCACTGCTTGCCGTTTCGCCTGGCCTGCATGCCGAACTCGTCGTCGAAGACGCCTGGGTGCGCGGACTGCCACCTGGCGTCGCTAATACCGCGGCATACATGACGCTGCGCAACACCGGCGCCGAGGAGGTGGTGCTGACCGGCGCCTCGTCGCCCATCGCCGGCCGCGTGCAGTTGCACGACACGATGGATCACGGCGGCATGCTGCACATGGCGCACGTCGATTCGCTGGCGGTACCGGCCGGTGCCGAAGCCAAACTCGCTTCCGGCGGCCTGCACCTGATGCTGATGGAACTCACGGCGATGCCTGCACCTGGCGACGACGTGGAACTGACACTGCAGTTCGCCGACGGCAGCAGCCAGGTGCTGCGGCTGCCTGTGCGAAGCGTACTCGACGAATAGCCTCAAGGAATTGCCGCCGACATCCGTTCTGATTTGCAGCAAGCCCGGCGCTGGCACCGGGTAGCCGGAAAAAGGCATAATGGCGCCCGCTTTGCTGGGCCTGCGCGGCTGCGGCACACCGGCCGCAACGGAGAAAAACGAGTTTATGTACGGCAAATCAATAGCGTATCTATTGATTACGGGTCTGTTACTCGCAGCTCCGCTCGCAGGCCGCGCCCAGTCGGATACGTCCGGCCCCGCGCACAGCCTCGATGCCAGCGGCAAGATCGTGCTCGGCTGGGTCGAAAACATGCGCCTGTTGCCGACGCGCATGCTGCTGAAGGCCAAGCTGGATCCGGGTGCGCGTTCCAGTGCCATCCATGCCGAAGACATCGAAGAGTTCGAGAGAGACGGTCGCCGCATGGTGCGATTTACGATCCTGCGCGAGCATGACAATCCCGACAGCGAACGGCTCGTGCTCGAGCGGCCGCTCGTTCGCGAAGTCAACATCAAGATGCGGCCCGGCGAAGCCGGTAGCGGCGGACCGCAGGAACGTCTCGCCGTGCGCCTGGAATTCTGTCTCGCGGGCGAGCGTTACAACACGCTGTTCTCGCTGACCAATCGTGACAATTTCAACTATCCGGTGTTGCTGGGGCGGCAGTTCCTGAGCAACAGAATCCTCGTCGATTCGGGCGAGTCGTTCACCCAACGCACCAACTGCCAGTAAAACCACAACAAACACTTCATGGCTTCCCGCAATCTTTTCGTTCTGTCGCCAGTGGCGATGCTGGTAGTGCTGTTGACGGCACTCGCTGCATTCATCGTCTATCTCAAAACCTCGATGCTGCACATGCCGCTCCAGCCTGGCGAGGAGTCGGACGTCTGGACCGTGGAGGCGCGCATCGATTTCACGGCGCCGAACGGGGCCACGCGCGTGAACTTCCGCCTGCCGGATGCTTCTCCTGACTTCACGTACCTCGACGAAAGCTTCGTGTCGCGCGGCTTCGGCCTGAACGTCACTGAAAACCCCCGCGAAGCCGTGTGGACCGTGCGCCGCGGCGGCGGTGACCCGCTCGCGCTGTTCTATCGCCTGCAGGTGTATCCGGAGACGGGCATCACCGTGGCTGCGGAAGAACGGCGCGTGCCGCCAAATCCCGAGGTTCCGTACTATCCTGAACCGCTGGCGTCGGCGATCGACGACGTGCTGACGCGTGCACGCGCCGAGTCCGCTGACATCTTCACGTTCACGAACCGCCTGATGACGATACTGACGGACACGAGCGACGAGAACGTAAAAGTCGTCCGCGATTCGCGCCCCGCCGACCAGTGGGTGCCGCTGCTGACGGAAATCCTCGCCGGCGCGCGCATTACCTCGCGCGTCGTTTATGGCATTTCGCTAAGCGACGACTTCGTCGAGCGGCCACTGATGACGTGGATCGAGGTCAACAACGGGCAGGTGTGGCGCGGCTTCAATCCCGAAACCGGCGCAATGGGGTATCCGCCGAATTTCTTCCCGTGGACGCGCGGCCTGCAGCCGATACTGCAGTCGAACGACACCGTGCGCGACCTGCGCGTGAACTTTTCCGCGCAGCGCCAGAGCGTCGCGCAGGAGCAGCTGGCGCAGCAGGTCGAAAACACGCTGCTGTCGGGTCTCATGAACTTCACGCTGTACAGCCTGCCGATCCCGTCGCAGGAGGTGTACAAGGTATTGCTGATGGTGCCGCTTGGCGCACTCGTGATCGCATTCATGCGTGTCGTCGTCGGCGTGCCGACATTCGGCACCTTCACGCCGATCCTGATCGCGCTCGCATTCCGGGAAACGCAACTCGGCTGGGGCGTAACGCTGTTCATGCTGATCCTCGGCGCGGGCTTCCTGTGCCGCGTCGCGCTCGCTAACCTCCGCCTGCTGCTCGTACCCCGTCTCGCCTGCATGCTGATCATCGTCATCGGCCTGATGGTCATGATGAGCCTGCTTAGCCAGCGCCTCGGCTTCACGCAGGGCCTGTCCATCGCACTGTTCCCGATGGTGATCCTGACGATGACGATCGAGCGCATGTCGATCGTGTGGGAGGAACGCGGTTCCGTCGAAACGGTGAAGGAAACCATCGGCAGCCTCGTCGTCGCGATTTCTGGCTATTACGTGATGAACCATCCGCTGCTGATGCACCTGATGTTCAACTACCCGGAACTGCTGCTTGTCGTGCTCGCCGTGTGCATGCTGTTCGGTTCGTACACGGGTTACCGCCTCAGCGAGGTGCTGCGCTTCAAGGACCTCGCGCGCGGCAAGGGCGCCAAGGGCAGCGAGGACGCGGTGTAATGCTCGGTACCTGGCTAAGCCTGCGTTCGAAAGGCGTTCTCGGGCTGAACGCACGCAATCACAGCTATGTCATGAAGTACAACAAGCGGCATTCGTACCCGCTCGTCGACGACAAGCTGAAGACGAAGAAGCTCGCGATCGAAGCCGGCATCGCCGTACCCAAACTCTATGGCGTCGTCAGCACGCCGCACGACCTCAAGCGCCTCGGCGACATCCTGCACGGACATCACCAGTTCGTCATCAAGCCCGCGCATGGCAGCGGCGGCGAAGGCGTGCTCGTGATCGACGGCATGCGCCGCGACCTGTACGTGAAGACTGACGGCCGCGCATTGTCGCTCGACGACATCCGCTACCACGCCTCGAACATCCTCAGCGGCATCTACAGCCTCGGCGGCGTGCCGGACGATGCGATGATCGAATACCGCGTGCGCGTGGATTCGATCCTCGATCCGGTTAGTTACCGCGGCGTGCCGGACATACGCGTGCTCGTGTTCCGCGGCATTCCGGCGATGGGCATGATCCGCCTGCCGACGCGCAACTCCGACGGCAAGGCAAACCTGCACCAGGGCGCAGTGGGCGTCGGCATCGACATCGCCACCGGCATTACGCTGGACGGCGTGTGGCAAAACCGCGCAGTGAATGAACACCCCGACTTCGGCGTCGCGCTGGCCGGCCTGCAGATCCCCGCGTGGGATACGCTGCTTGAACTCAGCGCGCGCTGTTACGAGCTGACCGGCCTCGGCTACATGGGCGTGGACATCGTGCTCGACCGCAACATGGGCCCGCTGATCCTCGAGATCAACGCGCGCCCGGGCCTCGCGATCCAGATCGCGAACAATTCCGGCTTGCAGGAACGGCTCGACCGGATCGAGGCACTGGAAGACATTCCGGCGAATCCGAAGGAACGCGTCGCCCTGACGCTGGCGCTCTTCGGAAATCCTCCAGCAGGCACGACAACCGCGCAGTAAACACCCTGCCTTCGTGTCGCCAGGCTGGCATGGCCCCTGCAGTTTTCGCCGTGTATCAGGTCGATCACGGAGCACTCCATGCCGGTCATGCACGGTGTCGATTCGTCGAGTATCAGGGCTGTGGGATATGACCCGGAACGCCGGCGACTGTATATCCGCTTCGCCGACTCGGCACACCTGTACGCATACCGCGACGTGCCGCCAGACGTGTACGTCGACCTGATGCAGGCTGCGTCGAAAGGCGCGTACGTGAATACGCAGGTAAAGCCGCACTACGACTACACGACGATGGAGCCGAGCACCTAGTTCAGCTTGCCTGCGATCAGGCTTTGCACGACGGCGGGATCGGCCAGCGTCGTCGTGTCGCCGAGATTGTCGAGCTGGTTCTCGGCGATCTTGCGCAGGATGCGGCGCATGATCTTGCCCGAACGTGTCTTGGGCAGGCCGGGAGCCCACTGGATAAGGTCGGGACGCGCAATGGCGCCGATCTCCTTCGTTACCAGCGCCATCAGCTGCTTGCGCAGTTCCTCGCTCGGCGAAGAGCCGGCCATCAGGCTGACGTATGCGTAGATGCCGGTGCCCTTGATTGCGTGTGGGTATCCGACGACAGCGGCTTCGGCAACATCGGGATGCAGCACGAGCGCGCTTTCGATTTCCGCGGTGCCGAGGCGATGGCCCGACACGTTCAGCACATCGTCGACACGTCCGGTGATCCACCAGTAGCCGTCTTCGTCGCGCCGAGCACCGTCGCCGGTGAAGTAGTAGCCGGGATAGGTCCTGTAATACGTGTCGACGCAGCGCTGGTGGTCGCCGTACACGGTGCGCAACTGGCTTGGCCAGCTCGCGGTCAGCACGAGGTTGCCGCTCGTCGCGCCCTCGAGGATCTTGCCTTCCGGATCGACGAGCGCGGGCTGCACGCCGAAGAATGGCAGCGTGGCGGAACCGGGTTTGAGATCCGTGACGCCCGGAAGCGGCGTGATCATGTGGCCGCCGGTTTCCGTCTGCCACCAGGTATCCATCACGGGGCAGCGGCTGTCGCCGACGACCTGGTAATACCATTCCCACGCTTCCGGATTGATCGGCTCACCTACGCTGCCGAGGATGCGCAGGCTTGCGCGCGACGTGGCTTTAACCGGTGCGGCGCCCTGTGCCATCAGCGCGCGAATGGCCGTCGGCGCCGTGTAGAACTGGTTCACCTGGTACTTGTCGACGACCTGCCAGAAGCGCGAGAAATCCGGATACGTCGGCACGCCTTCGAACATCAACGTCGTGGCGCCGTTGCAGAACGGGCCGTATACGATGTACGTGTGGCCGGTGACCCAGCCGACATCGGCTGCGCACCAGTAGATGTCGCCATCGTGGTAGTCGAACACGTACTTGTGCGTCATCGCGGCGTGCAGCAGGTAGCCGGCTGTCGTGTGCAGAACGCCCTTCGGTTTGCCGGTGGAACCGGAGGTATACAGGATGAACAGCGTGTCTTCGCTGTCCATCGGCTCGGCGGCGCAGGTGGGCTGCTGTGCCGCCGTCGCTTCGTGGTACCAGAGGTCGCGTTCCGGATACCACGCGACATCGTTGCCGGTGCGCCGCGCGACGATCACGGTGTGGACGTCGGGGCACTGGTCGAGCGCAATGTCGGTGTTGGTTTTGAGCGGAATCAGCTTGCCACCGCGCACGCCTTCATCGGCGGTGATCACGACGCGACAGTCGGAATCGAGAATGCGATCCTTCAGGGACTCGGGCGAAAAGCCACCGAAGACGACCGAATGCACGGCGCCGATGCGCGCGCAGGCGAGCATTGCAAACGCAGCCTCGGGAATCATCGGCATGTAAATGCACACGCGATCCCCTTTCTTCACGCCGCGCAGTTTCAGCACGTTCGCGAGCCGGCACACTTCGTCATGCAGTTGCTGGTAGCTGACCTTGCGTTCGAGGCCGGGCTCGTCGCCTTCCCACAGGATTGCCGTCTGCCGTGCGCGCTGCGGCAGGTGCCGGTCGATGCAGTTGAGCGTCACGTTCAGCTTGCCGCCGATGAACCACGCGGCGCGGCCCGCTTTCATGTCGCAGTCGTTGAGCTGCGTAAAGGGCTCGAGCCAGGTCAGGAACTCCGTGGCCATGCGCGGCCAGAAGGTGTGCGGTGATTCGATGGATTCACGGTACAGCGCGTCGTACTGCGCGCGATCGAGGTGCGAACGCGCGCGCTGTTCGGAAGTGACGGGGTAGACCTTGTTGTCGGACACGCGCGGGGTTCCTTGTTGTCGTCCCGTGCGCGGCGAGCCTCAGGCAGCCTGCACGGGAATGGTGTTGGCGGTACGAATCACGTGGTTGCCTTCGTCGCAGTACACGAGCTTCGGTTTGTGATTGAGCAGTTCCGCTTCGCTGTAGCTGCCGTAAGCGCAGATGATCACGCGGTGGCCGACGGCTGCCTTGTGCGCGGCCGCGCCGTTCACCGAGATGATGCGCGAGCCGGCTTCAGCGCGGATTGCATAGGTCGTGAAGCGCTCGCCGTTGGCCAGATTGTAGATCTGGATCTGCTCGTACTCGCGAATGCCGGCTGCGTCGAGCAGCTGGCTGTCGATCGCACAAGAGCCTTCGTAATCGAGCTCGGAGTGCGTGACGCAGGCGCGGTGCAGCTTGGCTTTCAACATCAGGGTTTGCACAGGTTACCTCGTGGGCCGCTGGCGGTCTGGCAATGGTCCCGCTGACGGAGCGGGAAGGGCGGGCATTATCCCAAAAAAGCCGGGTAGGGCAAATCGAACGTGGGATCAAAATCCGTTGATTTCAAGGGCTTCCGGGTAGGGCGGAAGGCCTCAAAGAGGCGCGGCGGTTACGAGGATGTTGTCGATCAGGCGGGTCGTGCCGGCCCAGGCCGCTGCCAGGATCACCAGTTCGCGATCAGACGATGCGGCTGGCAACAGGGACGCCCGCGCGCAGACATGGACGTAGTCCGCGCGCAGTCCCGCAGTAGCCAGCATCGCGCAGGCTTCCGACTCGAGGGCAGCGTAATCATGGTTGCCGCGTTCGATCCGTGCGGCGCAGTCGCGCAAGGTGGCGTACAGGCTGGCAGCGCGGGTGCGTTCGTCGGCGGTGAGGTAGCCATTGCGCGAACTCATCGCAAGCCCGGAGGCTTCACGCACCGTCGGTATGCCGTGCAGCTCGATCGGGATGCACAGGTCGGCGACCATGCGGGAAATGATGTGGAACTGCTGGAAATCCTTCAGTCCGAAAAAGGCAGTGTCCGGCTGCGCCATCATGAACAGCTTGTTGACGATGGTGCACACGCCGTCGAAATGCCCCGGGCGCGTCCTGCCGCAATGCAGAGTCGATACCTGGGGTACGCTGATCTTCGTGTGCACGTCGAGTCCGTGCGGATACATCGTTGCGGCATCGGGCATGAACAGTGCGTCGCAGCCGGCTGCCTGCAGTCCGGCACGGTCGGCTGCCAGGGTGCGCGGATACTTGTCGAGGTCTTCCGCGGGACCGAACTGCAGCGGATTCACGAAAATCGTCGCTATCACGAAGTCGCAGTGCCTGCGTGCTTCGGTGACGAGCGTCAGGTGGCCATCGTGCAGGTTGCCCATCGTGGGCACGAGGCCGATGTGCTTGCCGCTCCTGCGCGCGTCGGCAACGGCCGCACGCAGCGCATCGGGCGCCGTGAACAGCGCCAGCTCAGGCATAGCTGTGTTCCGGGCCGGGGAATGTGCGCGCCTTCACGGCCTGCACGTATGCGGTGATCGCGCCGGGGATGCCCGTCGTCGATTCCGCGAGGAAGTTTTTGACGAAGCGCGGCGTGATCGGCGAGATGCCGAGCAGGTCATGCAGCACCATGATCTGGCCGTCCGTGTCGGTGCCCGCGCCGATGCCGATCACGGGAATCGTCAGCGCTTCGCTGACCTTTTTGCCGAGCACGGCAGGAATGCATTCGACGAGCAGCATGCTGGCGCCATTCGCTTCGAGCAGTTTCGCTTCCTCGATGATCGTCGAAGCCGCCGCGGGATCGCGCCCCTGTACGCGGAAACCGCCGATGCGATTGATCGATTGCGGCGTCAGGCCCATGTGCGCGCAAACAGGAATGCCGCGTTCGGTGAGCAGGCGCGTCGTCTCGGCGATCCATGCGCCGCCTTCGAGTTTCACCATGTGCGCGCCGGCGCGCATCAGGCGAGCGGCATTCTCGAGCGTCTGCGGCGCGGAGGCGTAGGACATGAACGGCAGGTCGGCGATCAACAGCGCACCGTGGTTGCCGCGCTTTACGCACTGCATGTGGTAGACCATGTCGTCCATCGTCACCGGAAGCGTCGAGTCGTGGCCCTGCAGCACCATGCCGAGCGAATCGCCGATCAACAGCACTTCGACGCCGGCCTTGCCGCACAGGCTGGCAAACAGCGCATCGTATGCAGTGAGGCACGCGAACTTTTCGCCGCGTTGCTTCATGTCCTGGAGCGTGTGGAGCGTGATCGTAGTCGTCACGAAATGATTCTCAGAGCAGGCTCGGCCTGGGATTGAAGTAGTTACGGCTGCCCTTGCGCATCGTCAGGATGTGGTTGAACAGCAATTCATAATCTTCGCTGCTGTTGACGAAGTCCACGTCACTGCAATTCACCATCAGTAGCGTGCTTTTGTCGTAGTAATGAAAGAACTCGGTGTAGGCGTTGATCAGGTTCACGAGGTAACGTTCCTCGATCAGCAGCTCCGCAGCAATGCCACGCTGCTGGATGCGCTGCATCAGCACCTCGACGGGTGCCTGCAGATAGATCACGAGGTCAGGCACCGGTGCATCGATCGTCAGGTGGTCATAGACGTTCTGGTAAAGCTGGAATTCGTCGGCATCGAGGTTCTGGCGCGCGAACAGGCGATCCTTTTCGATCAGGAAGTCGGCCACGCGCACGGGTTCGAACATATCGTCCTGGCGCAGCTGCTGCATCTGCTGCGCTCGCTGGAACAGGAAGAACAGCTGCGTCGCGAGGGCATGCTGCTTAGGGTTGTGGTAGAAGCGTTCGAGAAAGGGATTTTCCTCGGCGCGCTCGAGCAGCGTCTCGTAGTTGAAGCTTTGCGCGAGTCGCTTTGCGAGCGTCGTCTTGCCGACGCCAATGGGACCTTCCACGGCGATATAGCGCGGAAGTTCGTGCTTGGTGGGCGTGGACTCGGACACGTCGGTTCAGGAATCGTTGGCCGCGGCCTTCGGATGGTTACGGCGCGATTTTACCCTGCGCCTGCGGCCCTTCGCAGCCGGCTGTCCGCCGCCGTCGAGGCGCGTCTGCATAGCGATCCGTTCGTCGGGCGTGGCGTGCTGGTACTCGGTCCACCATTCGCCGAGACCGCCGGTTTCTTCGCCTGAGGCTTCGCGCAGCAGCAGGAAATCGTAAGCCGCGCGAAAGCGCTTGTTCGCGAGCATCAGGTCCGCGCGCTTGCCGCGCCGGTTCGGCAGCCGGAGCTGCTGGTCCCAGATCTCGCGCATCGGAATGCTGAATCGCTTCGGAATCGACAGCCGTTCGAGTTGATCCGACAACACGATCTGCGCGGCTTCGTTCATCGCTTCGATCGGTGGTGTGCCTTCGGCGACGAGCAGGCGCTGCTGTTCCTGCAGCGCAGGCCACAGGAACGCGGCAAGCAGGAAGGCTGGCGTGACACTCTTGTCTTCATCGATGCGCTCATCGGTGCCGACACAGGCGTTGCGCAGCATCGTATCGAGCTGGCCGCTGCTGTCCGCGGCGAGCGCCGCGGCGGTTGCCGGGAACAGCACATCGAACACGTAGTAATGGCGTAGCAAGTTGTAGGTCTTCGCGCCGTGGCCGGAGAAGAACAGCTTGATGAACTCGTCGAAAAGGCGCGCCGGCGGCACGGATTCGAGCAGGCGTGCGCAGTACTTGATGGGTGCCTTCGTTTCCGGGGCGATCGTGAAGTCGAGTTTCGCCGCGAGGCGAATTGCGCGCAGTACGCGCACCGGATCTTCGCGATACCGTTGCTCGGGATCGCCGATCATGCGCAGGCAGCGCGCCTTGATGTCGGCCATTCCGTTAACGTAATCGTGCACGACGAAGTTCTTCACGGTGTAGTACAGGGCATTGCACGTGAAATCGCGCCGCAGCACGTCTTCGTCGATCGTGCCGTACACGTTGTCGCGCAGGATCATGCCGGAAGCGGACTGCGCGGCGTCGATGTGCGTATCGCGCCGCGTGAGTCCTTCGACTACTTCGACGCTGTCACCTGTCGTCAGCGCGCGGAACGTGGAGACCTCGATGATCTCCTTGCCGAAATGCACATGCACGATGCGGAAGCGGCGCCCGATGATGCGTGATGAGCGGAACAGGGCCTTCGTTTGCTCAGGCGTTGCGTCGGTCGCTATGTCGAAATCCTTCGGCTTCAGCCCGAGCAGGATGTCGCGCACGCCGCCGCCGACGATATAGGCCTGGTAGCCCGCATCGTTTAGCGTGTACAGCACCTTGAGGCTGCCGGGGCTGATCTGCTGGCGGGAGATACCGTGCTCGGCGCGCTGAATCAGCACCGGGCCGGCTGCGGCCGTCCGTCCGGTATCTGGTAAGGGCGGCGGGGTGAGTGAATCGGGTGCAGTAATGAGAATGTCCTTGCGTACCGGCACAAACGAATGGGCCGCATTCTACACGCCGCGGCGCGGGTAGCCCAGAAAAGCGCGCCGTCGGCGATCGGACAATCCAGCAGCCCCAAACCAGGCGCGCCTCGTCTTCCCGGTAATGGATACCCAGAAACACAAAAACCCGGAGGAGTGGGCTCCCCCGGGTTTTTAATGAGGCATGTCGTTATTATTTTTTTGACAAGACTTCCGTGGCTTGACGTTTGGTGGTCACTGACCGAATCAAGGATGCCCTTGTAATACAACCCCCGCTTCCGACTGACGCTGGTTTCCCAGTCTTTTCCAGCCTGAATCCGTACAGCTTTATGTTTTTGTTGCTGACGTTGGGTCCACGTGCACCTGCGTATGTTGTTGTTGTTCTGTCTTGTTGTTGTTGTGCGTGCAGGGCACTGCGCAATAAGAGGCACCTTTCATGCCAATATAAGGAAAAAATGTGAACTGCTGAAATTTCAGTGGCTTAAGCTCTCGACTTAACCGGAATCGATAGCAGCCAAATCGTGATTTCGTTACGTTGCTGGGAAGAATGGTTACTTTGGCCGTAACAGCGTAACGTCTTTTGCCGTTTCCGGCACTGAACGGAAAGAGCGTCAGCCGCTCTTGCGGCGGCGGGGGATATCGAAGCGCTGGCGCCGTTCCCACAGGCATTTGCGGCTGATGCCGAGCTTCTTCGCGAGCTCGGTTTCGTTCATCTGGTCCTGGTGCTCCAGGACGAAGCGCTGAAAATACTCCTCGAGCGACAGGTCTTCCTGCGGGTCGTCGACGATGGCCATCGTCTCGGGCTTCGCAGCAGCCTGCTGGTCGCCGAGCAGGGCGCCCTTGCCGTCGATCTTCACGAGTTCGACGTCGAGACCGAGCAGTTCCATCGCGATCTCCGACTGTTCCGACAGGATCACCGCGCGCTCGATCGCATTCTCCAGCTCGCGCACGTTGCCGGGCCACGGGTATGTCGTGATTGCCTGGATCGCATCCGCGCTGAAATACATGTTCTCGACGCCGATGCGCTTGCAGGTAGATGCAAGGATCTTGTCTGCGAGTTCGAGAATGTCGTTGCCGCGCTCGCGCAGCGGCGGCAGGTGCAACGGCATCACGTTGATGCGATAGAACAGGTCTTCCCGGAACCGGCCCTCGCGCACGAACTGCTTCAGGTCGCGGTGCGTTGCGGCCACGAGGCGCACGTCCACTTTCTGCGACTGCACGGAACCCACCTTGCGGATTTCATGTTCCTGCAGCACGCGCAGCAGGCGTGCCTGCGCTTCGAGCGGCAGCTCGCCGATTTCATCGAGGAACAGCGTGCCATTGTTCGCGGCTTCGACGAGGCCAGTACGCGTGGATGTCGCGCCGGTAAACGATCCTTTTTCGTGGCCGAACAATTCGGATTCGATGAGGTTTTCCGGGATGGCCGCACAGTTGACGGAAATCAGCGGCGATTCACGCCGCGAACTCGCTTCGTGCAATGCGCGCGCGACGAGCTCCTTTCCGGTGCCGGACTCGCCCTGGATCAGCACGGACGAATTCGTCTGTGCCACCTTCCGGATGCGGCGGAACAGCTCGAGCATCGCAGGGCAACTGCCAACCATCCCGCCGACGGGTTCCTCGCTCGGGCGTGGCTTGCGGCGGCTCGCATTGCGCGCCTTCGTGTTTTCGGTAATGACCCGTGCGAGCGTGCCGAGGATTTCTTCGTGTTCGAAAGGCTTCGAGATGTAGTCGACGGCGCCGATCTTCATTGAGTCGATCGCGCTGCGCAGGCTTGCATAGCTCGTCATGATCAACACGGGCGTCGGCGTGCGCTTGATCAATTCGGTACCGGGCAGGCCGGGAAGGCGCAAGTCACTGATGATGACATCCATGGCATCGAGGTCATGCTGCTCGACGGCCTCCTGTACGGAGCCGGCTTCGCTGACCTTGTAGTCGTTGCGCTCCAGTAGACGCCGTAGCGCCGAGCGGATGATTTCTTCGTCTTCGACAATGAGGATGTGGTGCGGCATAGCGTAGGTCGTTGCTGTTGCTTCGCGGCTGCTTTGCGGCTTCGATATGGCGGCGCCTGTGCGGTCCCTTCGGCCTAGCTAGGGGGCTCAGGCGGCCAACTCCGGGGCTGGATCATAGCAGGGAAATGTTACGATTACCCTTGTTCCTTTCCGACTCACGGTATCAACCGGGCTATCGATCGTCACGCTCCCGCCGAGGTCGTTGACGATGCTATAAACGAGCGAAAGTCCCAGCCCAGTGCCCTTTCCAGGGTCTTTCGTCGTGAAAAAGGGCTCGAACACCCGATTACGGATCGCATCGGGTATACCGCTACCGTGGTCGCTGACAATCAGCGTGACGACTCCGTCTCTGCTACCGTTTGTTACATTCACAGTACTTCCGGCAGGGCTTGCGTCGCGCGCATTCGTCAGCAGGTTCAAGAGGATCTGCTGCACGCGCTGCCGGTCCGCGCGCACGCAAATCGCGGGCTGGCAGTCATTGTGGAGCCGGATGTCGCGGTCGTCCTGCTGCAACGACAGTAGGTGGATCGCCTCGGTCGTGGCCTCATGCAGGCAGACACGCTCGAGCCGGCGCGGCAGTTCCGCCTGCATGCCGCTATGGGCAAAGTGCACGAGGGTCTGCACGATGCTGCTGATGCGGCGCGTCTGCTGGATGATCTGTTCGGCCATCGAGCGCTGGTCCTGGTCGGTGGTTTCGTCGCGAAGGTTCTGCGCGAGGCAGGCGATGCCGGTCACCGGGTTGCCGATCTCGTGCGCGACGCCGGCGGCCAGGCGACCCACCGAGCTGAGCCTTTCTGCGTGCGTCAATTCGGCTTCCAGCATCGCCGTCTCCGTCTGGTCCTCGACGAGGATGACCTGGCCGGAACCCTGCTGCCCACCGCTGTTCGTGATGCCGGATACGGCCGTCAGCGGATATTCGAGGCTGGCCTTGTGCAGGCTGAACCAGCGCTGTTTGCCATCGATCACGAGCACCTGCCGCGGGATGTGCGTCGTGTTCTGGTCGTGCATGAAGCCGGTCAACAGGTCGAGCCACGGCGGCGGCAGCGCGCTGAGCGGCATGCCGGTGAGATTCGCACCCGAGAGCCGCGTCAGGTTGCTCATCGCGCTGTTCCAGATCGAGATCAGTCCCTGGCCGTCGATTGCGCACACCCCGAGCGGCAGGTTCTGCAGCACCTGCCTGTGATGCCGCCGCAACGTGTCGAGGTCGAGCGCGATGCCGCTGAGGTTCTGTGACCAGGTTTCGAGCTGCGTCTCGATGAAGTTGATGCCCTTGTTTGTCGCGTCGATTCGCCCTGGCGCGAACGGCAGGAAGCGTTCGATCGTTTGCTGCGCGATCGTGGGGCCGAGCAGCGCGGAAAGGTTGGCTTCAATCTGTGCGCGCAATTGCAGCAGGTGGTACGGGCGCGTTTCGGTGTTGCTGAGGCCGAGGTCCGTCAGTGCGCGCGCAACTTCCTGACGCGCATTGACCTCGCCGAGCGCAGACGCGAGCCCGGTGACGAACTCGTTCGTGTTACGTGCAACGAGACCGTATTTCAGCGGCTGGCGAATCGTGTCCATCGAGCATAATTGCGCGGCGCGGCGCTCTTCGCGGCTCGTATTGCTGAGCAGCGAGACGACTATGAGGCAGCACATGTTGGCCAGCAGCGTCGCGCTTGCAACGAGGTCCCAATTGATGATGCCTGCGCCGCCATAACTGATCTCGAACAGGCTGAAGCCGCCGAAATAAGGCACGAGGCCGAGCACGGTCCATGTCACCAGTCCCGCGAGCAAGCCGGCGATGAATCCCTTGCGGTTCGCCGTGGGCCAGTACAGCAGCGTCAGCGTGCCGGGAAGGAACTGCACGCTGGCGATGAACGCGATGTAGCCGGCGTCGAGCAGGCGGCCGCCGTCGGCAATGGACAGGTATGACAGATAGCCGCCCGCGAAGATGCCGGCGATAAAGAGGCGCCGGCGAAGCAGCAGCCAGCGATAGAGTCCCGCACCCGTCGGCGGCTTCTGGACGCGCAGCAGCAGGTGGTTCAGGCATACGCTCGATACCGCCATCGCGAGTACGACGGTCATGCCGCATGCAGCGGCGAGGCCGCCGACGTAAAACAGCAGGGTCATCGCCGGCGAATCGCTCAATAAGCCCATCGCGAGGCCTGCGAAGCGCACGAGCGTATCGGCATCGAGCGCTTCGTAGCTCCACAGGATCGGCAGCGTCGGGATGCTCGCGACGAGGAGATACAGCGGCACGCCCCAGCTCGCGGTGCCGAGATGCCGCGGGTTGCGGTTTTCGTGGAAGATCATGTGGAACATGTGCGGCATTGCGATCGACGCCGTGAAGAACAGCAGGATCAGCAGGTTCGTCGTGTTCTGCAGGAAGTAGATGTTCAGCCGCGTGACGGGGGCGGGCTGGTCCCGCAGCCATTCGTTCAGTGCCCCGAAGCCGCCGAATACCCCGTAGATCGCGAACAGGCCGGCCGTGATCATGACGATCAGCTTGAATATCGATTCGAATGCGAGGCTAACGACGATGCTGTCGTTGCGTTCGCGACCCGTCACGTCGCGCGTGCCGAAGCGCAGCGTGAATGCGAGCAGCACGCCGCAGAACGCCAGTGCGACGAGGCGTGCATCGAGTGACGGCGCGAGGAATTCCGTAGTCGTTGCCACGGCGAGTATCTGTACGGAGAGCAACGGGAAGATGCACAGCAGCAGGATGACTGCCGTAAGCGTTCCTGCCCATGGACTGCGAAAGCGGAACGCGAACAGGTCGGCGAGCGAGCCGAGCTGGTATGTCCGCGTGATCTGCAGCACCGGTTGCAACAGGATCGGCGCGAACAGGAAGGCGGACGCGTAGCCGATGTAATACGCGTTGTATCCGTAACCGCGATTCGAGGCGGAAATCATCGCTGTGTAGAACGACCACGAACTGACGATGATGCCGAGCGACAACACGTACAGCGCCGGATGGCTGATGATGCGCGCCGGCACGCGACCGCGGTCCGTCAACCATGCCACGCCGAAAAACAGCAGCAGGTAGGCTGCAGCCGCGAGCAGGATGGTCGCAGCGCTAAACGTCATCATGGCGCGGCGGCAGTTGCAGCAGCGCCGCGAGAATGATCACGCCGAGCGCCACGAGAAACGGACTGTACCAGTCGAGCATGCTGCGCAACGCCTGCATGCCGGTGATCGCGATCAGCAGGATGAACACGAGCAGCAGGATCGAGCGATGCATGCACAGTCCGGAGATGAAGGAATGGCCGCCGGAAATACGGCGGCGTCCGGATCATACAGCAGGAGAACTGACGCCTTCAATTTCAGGAATTGCACGCATTCCCGCAAGTTTTCGTGGCTGCCAGTGTGCGATCGCCCACGCGAGGATGTCGTGCGGTGCCGCCTGTGCGAGCGCAACATCCGGTTCCTGTCGCAGGCGCTGCAAGGTCCGGTACAGCACCGCTGCGGGACGCGTAGCATCGACAGGTGTCGCATGCTGTTGCTTGCCGAGCTTCTGGCCCTCTGCATTCACGATGATCGGCACGTGTGCGTATCCCGGTGTCGCATATCCGAGCTGTTGCTGCAGGTAGATCTGGCGGGGCGTCGAGTCGAGCAGGTCGATGCCCCGCACGACGTCCGTGATGCCCTGCCACGCATCGTCGACGACGACGGCGAGCTGGTACGCGAACAAGCCGTCTCTCCGGTGCACGACGAAGTCGCCGACGTCCTGTGCGAGTTGCTGCGAGAAGGTGCCCTGCAGGCGGTCCGTGAAAGTAATCGACTTGTCGGCCACGCGACAGCGCAATGCCGTGGCGCTGCCGCGCACGATGTGATGATCGCGGCACCAGCCGGGGTATACGCTGAGTCCGCCCAGTTTCTGGCGGCTGCAGTTGCAGGCGTACAACAGTGACTGCGAGTCGAGCTGCGCGAGTGCGGCGCGATAGGCCTCAGAGCGCTGGCTCTGGTAAACGATGCTTTCGTCCCAGGTCAGGCCCAGTGCTTCGAGCGTCCGCAGGATGTCGGCTGCCGCCTCGGGGCTTTCGCGTGGCGGATCGAGATCCTCGATTCGCACGAGCCAGTAGCCGCCGCAGGCTCGCGCATCGAGATAGCTGGCCAGCGCGGCGAGAATGGAGCCCGCATGCAGCGGGCCGGTAGGCGAGGGCGCGAAGCGCCCCCGGTACGAAGGAAACGGCGGCTCGCGAACCCTGTCAGGGAGACCCAAGCTGCTTTTCTTTGATCTCGTCGAGCGTCTTGCAGTCGATGCACTTGTTGGCCGTCGGACGCGCTTCGAGCCGGCGAATGCCGATTTCGACGCCGCAGGAATCGCAGTAGCCGTAATCGTCGTTCGCGATCAGTTCGATCGTGCTGTCGATTTTCTTGATCAGGCGGCGCTCGCGGTCGCGTGTACGCAGCTCGATGCTGAATTCTTCCTCGAGCGTGGCACGGTCAGCCGGATCGGGCGGGTTTGCCGCTTCATCCTGCATGTGATGCACCGTGCGGTCGACTTCCTGCATCAGCTCATCGCGCCAGTTCAGCAGAATGCGCTTGAAGTGCTCCTTCTGCTTGTCGTTCATGTAATCCTCGCCCTTCTTCAGTTCATAGGGCTCGAAATTACGCTGCGGCTCGGTGGCGCTCTTGCTCTTCGGTTTTGCGGGTTTATTTACTGCTGTGCTGCTCATACTGTCTGGTTTAGCGCTGGATTTGGTTACAGAGACGGTGGCTTTTTTGTCGGGAATTCCCTTATCGGGAACTTTCGCGGGCGGCGGAGTGGCTTTCTTCGCCGCCGCTTTCGGCGGTGTTGGTTTTACGGGCGCCGGTTTTGCAAGCGCCGGTTTAGCTGGTGTCGACTTCGCAGCTGCCGGTTTAGACGGCGATGGCTTCGCCGCTGGTTTCGATTTTGCCGCGGGCTTGGTGGCTGCGGGTTTTGCTTTCGCGGGCTTCGCGGCCGGTGCGACTTTTTTGGCCGGCTTCGCCGGCTTTTTCGGCGCAGGCTTCGGTGCGGTCTTTTTTGGTTTTGCTTTTGGTGCCGTTTTAGCAGTTGTTTTCTTTGCCATTTCCATTTCCTGCGAAATTTCAGCTTTAACTGGCGTGACCCAGCTTGGAACAGACCTGCAAAATTTCCTGATACAACCCCGCTTTCAGAATGCGCGCACGCTACCAGATAACCCGGGGCAGTGCTACCAGCTAAAGAGGCCCGAAAAACCCGCGACCGCTCAACGGTAGACGGCCGGCGCCGATGGCAATTCCGCTTCGTCGATGCACACTGCATCGTCCTCGATGCGGCACTCGATCTGCCACAGGCTGTCGCCGCGGCAAGGGCCTTGCAGGCAGAGTCCGGTGGCGCGCTCGAACAGTGCGCCGTGACTCGCGCAGCGAATGAAGCTGCCGTCCTCGTCGAGGAAGCGATCGTCCTGCCACTGAAGCGGGACGCCAAGATGCGGACAGCGATTCAGGTACACGTACACGCCATGGCGATCGCGCACGGCGAGTACGTGCGTTTGCAAAACCGCGAAGCCGCGCGCACTGCCTTCGGGCAGGTCGGCGAGCGTGCACAGTTTCAGCATCGTCAGGCGAGCGCGCGCGCGAAGTCGGCCAGCAGGTCGGCGGTGTCCTCGATGCCGATCGACAGGCGCACCATCGAATCGGCAACGCCCATCGACGCGCGCCGCGCCGGGCCCATCTCCCAGTAGATCGTGTGCGCAACCGGAATGCCCAGCGTGCGCGTGTCGCCCAGATTGCTCGAGGAGATCACGAGGTCGAGTGCGTTCATGAAGTCGAAACAGTCGACCCCATCGGCCAGTTCGATGCTGAGCAGCGCTCCGAAGTGGCGGAACAGCGATTTCGCGCGTTCGTGTTGCGGATGCGAAGGCAGGCCTGGGTAGAACACCTTGCGAATCTTCGGATGCTGCGCGCAGAACTGGGCGACGGCCAGCGCATTCGCGCAGGACTTGTCCATGCGCAGGCTCAACGTATCGGCGCCCACGGACAGATGGTGTGCAGCCTCAGGTCCGAGTGCCGCGCCAAAATCGCGCAGGCCTTTCTTGCGAATCTGCGTGATGCCCCAGAGCGCCGCGTCCACGTTCTTGTAGTTGTCGTAGATGTGCGGGTAGGCGGTCCAGTCGTACAGGCCGGTGTCCGTGATGCAGCCGCCGAGCGCGTTACCATGCCCGCCGATGTATTTCGTCAGCGCATTGACGACGAGGCTGGCGCCGACCGTCTTCGGCTGGAACAGCCATGGCGAAGTCATCGTGTTGTCGACGACGTAAATCAGTTTGCGCTCGGCGCACAGCGTGCCGATACCGGCAAGGTCGGCCACCTGCGTCACCGGATTCGCGATCGTTTCGACGAATACGAGACGGGTGTTCGGCTGGATCGCCGCCGCGACCTGTGCGGCATCCGTCGCGTCGACGAAACTCACGCTGACGCCGAAACTCTGCAGCGTCGAGAACAGGCTGTTCGTGTTGCCGAACAGGAACGAACTCGATACCACGTGATCGCCCTGGCGCAGCAACGCGATCAGGCTCGACCCGATCGCAGCCATGCCTGTGCCGAAGCACACGGACGCCACGCCCTGTTCCATCTGCGTGACCTTGCGGGCGAGTGCTTCGACCGTCGGATTGCTCTGCCGTCCATAGGCAAAACCGCTCTTCTTCCCCTGGAAGATCGCGACGAGGTCGCGTACGTCGTCATAGCCGAAGGCGACCGATGGATGGATGGCCTTGTGCAATACGCCGTGTTCGGGCTTGTCGCGGCGATCGGCGTGCAGGACCTTGGTCGTGAATTCGTTGTTGCTCATGGAGATCCGGATGCGTGGCGCCGGGCGTCGCCGGCTGAAAGGAAGCGCGCATTCTACCCCCGTGCCGCCCCGTGGCTCCACCTCGAAGAGGGCCCATCCCATGCACGGGAGCCCCTGATTTATCTGGCATTTCCCTACATACGGCAGTGCTATTTGCCGGAAACTTGCGTTACCATGCGCGCACCCTGCGCACTGCCGAGGACTTCTCCATGAACGCCGTCAGATCGACCAGCATCGTGCTACTGGCCCTGTTGCTGGCCGCCTGCGCCTCGGGTCCGTCCGCCAACGAAGTGGCCGCACAGCAGGCGGCGGCCGAAGCTGCCGAGCGCGCAGCCGCCGAGGCCCAGCTCGAAGCGCAGCACGCCGAACAGGAGCGCCTGATCGCCGAAGAACGCGCGCGTGCTGCCGCTGCCGCGCAGGCCGAAGAGAATGCGCGTCGTGAAGCTGTGGCGCGCGCCGCGGAAGCCGCAGAACAGGAACGTCGCCAGCAACAGGCCGAAGCAGAGCGCCGCCGGCAGCAACCCGCCGCACCGAGCGCCGAAGCACGCGCGCAGGCCGTCGCACGGCAGCAGGAACGCATTGCCACGCTGCGCACGCAGATTGCCGATAACCAGGCGGAAACCACGAACCTCGAAAGCGCCAACGCCACGCTGCTGCAGGCAATCACCGCTGCGGAAAACCTCGTCACGACGCTGACGCAGGAGCAGGAGAAGTACACCAACCGCGATCCGGCGACCGGCGCCACCGTCGAGCCGCTGTCGAAGGAGCGCATCGCCGAGCTGAATGCAGAACTCGAGCGGCTTCAGGCGCAGGCAGGCGCCCTTAGCGAGCAACAGCCCTGAGCCGGTAAAAAAAGAGAGCTGACCATGGCGAAGATCGTCGATTTCGAACGCGCACGGCAGCCGCGCACGCAGCAGCGCCACGATGAGAACACCGCCGCATTGCGCGAGCGCCTGCAGGGCGCACGTGAAGAGGCTGCGGGCCTCACGCCGACACGCAAGCTGCTCGAGCTGTACCGCCCAAAGAAAAAACCGAAAAAGCCCTGAAATTCGCCGGGATTTTGCTGCCAGGCGCTTGCGCGCGAGCGGGTATTCCGGCCTTGGTCCGACGCAGGGCCTTATGGTAGAGTGCGCCACTTTTTGAAGGACCCCCCGTCCTTTCGATCGATCGCCACCTACCAAACTAAACGCATCACAAAACCAAAAGCCGGGAGTAAGCCGCATGAGTTCAACCTTGCTGATCATTGTCCTGTCCCTGTTCGGGCTGGGCGTTGCGCTGTTCTATATGAAGAAGGTCACCAGCATCCCGCTGGACATGGGCCTCAACAAGGAAGAAGGCGATCGCCTGCGCTTCATCCACGGTGCCATTGCCGAAGGTGCAATGGCCTTCCTGAAGCAGGAATACCGTGTGTTGCTGTGGTTCATGCTGGGCTTTGCGGTCGTCATCGGCCTGCTGACCGACAGTCATGAAACCGAAAACGCCAACGAAGGCTGGTACACGGCGATCGCCTTCCTGTTCGGCGCGGCGATTTCCACGCTCTCCGGCTACATCGGTATGAAGGTCGCAACCGCTGGCAACGCCCGTACCACCGTATCGGCGCGCAACGCTCTTGCCGATGCCTTCGTCGTCGCGATCAACTCCGGCGCCGTGATGGGCTTCGCGCTGGTCAGCCTCGCAACCCTCGGCCTGATCCTGATCTTCCTGTTCATGTCGATGGTCATGCCGGAAGTACCGAACAACGTGCTGATGGAAGTCATCGCCGGCTTCGGTCTCGGCGGTTCGACGATCGCACTGTTCGCGCGTGTAGGCGGCGGTATCTTCACGAAGGCTGCCGACGTCGGCGCCGACCTCGTCGGTAAAGTCGAAAAAGGCATCCCGGAAGACGATCCGCGCAACCCCGCGGTGATTGCCGACAACGTCGGCGACAACGTCGGCGACGTCGCCGGCATGGGCGCCGACCTCTTCGGCTCCTGCGCCGAGAGCACATGCGCCGCGCTCGTGATCTCCGCACTCGCGTTCGCATCAGACATCGACGCAATGCTGTACCCGATCATGATCACCGCGGTAGGCATCGTGATCAGCCTGGCGACGAAGATCATTACCCACATGCTCGTGTCCGTAACGGATGAAACCAAGGTCGGCAAGGCGCTGAAAATGCTGCTTGGCATCTCCACGCTGCTGATGGTCGTCGTGATGTACTTCGTGACGATGGCGATGATTCCGGAAACCTTCGAAATCAACGGTGAGGCCTACACGAACATGGGCGTGTACTGGTGCTTCCTGTCGGGCCTGATTGCCGGCCTGGCTGTCGGCTTCCTGACCGAGTACTACACGTCCGGCGATTACACCCCGGTGAAGGAAATCGCGAAGTCCTGCGAAACGGGCGCCGCGACCAACATCATTTTCGGCCTCGCCCTCGGCTACAAGAGCACCGTGCTGCCCTACATCGCGATCGCCATTGCGATCTTCGTATCGTGGGAACTGGCTGGCATGTACGGCATCGCGATCGCCTCGATCGGCATGCTCGGCACGCTCGTCATTGCACTGATGATCGACGCGTACGGCCCGGTTGCCGACAACGCCGGCGGTATTGCCGAGATGGTAGGCCTCGACAAGGAAGTACGCCGTCGTACCGACATCCTCGATGCTGCCGGCAACACGACGGCTGCCATCGGCAAGGGCTTCGCCATCGGCGCGGCAATCCTGACCTCGCTGGCACTGTTCAGCGCATTCATCACGCATTCCCAGAACCTGCTGCGCGCACTGCCCGAATACGGCGCAGATTACATCCTGACGAACGACATCACGCTGCTCGACCCGATGGTGTACACGAGCCTGTTCCTCGGCGCCGTGCTGCCCTTCCTGTTCAGCGCAATGACGATGAAGTCCGTTGGCTCCGCTGCGTTCGACATGATTGAAGAAGTACGTCGCCAGTTCCGCGAGATCCCGGGCA
>DASWWP010000158.1:0-18312 GCA_036405915.1 Pseudomonadales bacterium | reverse complement strand
AACGCCGCATGCCGAATTTTCGCCGCCCGCTAGGCGAACCAGCATGCTGCAGTCCCGCCTAATGCGTTATGCCGGGCAGGGGGCCATTGCCGCGTCGGTCGCAGTTGCCGCGTTGATGGGCGTGTCGTTTTTCGAAACCTCGGATGGTCTCTCAGATGGCGCGACTGCCCCGGCGATCGCTGCCGCCAGCCCTGCACTGAACGGTGAGTTCAATGCCAGCGAGCAAACCCGCACGGTGTCCTTCGACGCGGACGCATACGACCGCTTGCAGCAGGCGGTCTATCGCGAGCTGTCGGAAAGGCCACAGGCCATTCCAGTCAGTTATAACCCTGAATTCCCCGCTGAACTTTCCTCCGCGCGTTCTTCCGATCAATAAGCAGACAGGCCGCGCGCTGCGCGGCCGCTGTTTCCGTGGTATCTCCCTGCTATGATGCGCGCTCGCAACGCGCAGCTCCCACCGCATCGGGCTGCTCGCATCGGAGCCCCGCCATGAATGCCCGCCCGTTCGGAACACTGCTATCGCTGTTGATGATGCTCGCACTGGCCCCCGCGGCGCAGTCACAGTCCTTGCCCGATTTCACAGCGCTCGTCGAACGTAATGCACCGGCGATCGTGAAGGTCGGCACGACACGCGACAGTGAAGAACTCGATGCCGAAAGCCGCGAGCGGATGGAACAGCTTCTGCGCTATTTTTATGGCGATCGCGTTCCTGAAGACATTCCGCTGCCAGAACCCGGCGGCCCGGAAGCTGGCGCCACCGGCTCCGGCTTCATCATCGACAGCACCGGCTACATCGTGACGAACCACCACGTCGTCGAAGACGCCGACGACATCACCGTCACGTTGTTCGACCAGCGCGAACTCGAAGCCGAAGTGATCGGCACTGATGAACTCTCCGACCTCGCGCTGCTGAAGGTCAACGCCACGAACCTGCCGACCGTGCCGCTCGGCAGTTCGAGCGACCTGAAAATCGGTGAATGGGTGTTGGCGATGGGTTCGCCGTTCGGCCTGCAGTATTCGGTCACGGCCGGCATCATCAGCTACATGGGCCGCGCATTGCCGACGGGAAGCGCGAGCTACGTCTCGTACATCCAGACGGATGTTGCAATCAATCCCGGTCATTCCGGCGGTCCGCTGTTCAACCTCGACGGCGAAGTGATCGGCATCAACTCGCAGATCTTCACGAACTCCGGTGGCTCGATCGGCCTGTCGTTCGCTATTCCGGTCGATGTCGCGAAGAACGTCGTCAGCCAGTTGCAGGCCACCGGCAGTGTCAGCCGCGGTTACATCGGCATCGGTTATGAAAATGTGAGCCAGTCCCTGGCCGAAGCGTTCAATCTCGACACGCCGCACGGCGCGCTGGTGAACCAGGTCATGGAGGGCGAAGCAGGTGCGCTCGCCGGCATCGAACTTGGCGACATCATCGTCGCGATCAACGGCAACCAGGTCCGCACCGGCCCCGACCTGCCGTATTTCATCGGCCTGCTGATGCCGGGCACGACGGTCGACGTCGAACTCGTCCGCAATGGCGAACCGCTGCATCTGCAAATGACCCTTGGCAGCCGCGGCGCGCCGTCGCTCAGCGCCACCGATGAACCTGTTTCCGAGACCAGCCGCACGGGACTCGCCGTCAGCGCGATCGACGACGAGATTCGCGCGCAGCTCGGCATCGAGCACGGCGTGCTGGTCGAGGAAGTCACGGGCGCTGCGGCGGATGCAGGCCTGCAACCGGGCGATGTCGTGATTGCGCTGAACAACGTCGAGATCGACACGCCCGAGGAGCTGCTGGCGCTCGAACCGACGCTGCCGTCAGATCGCGTGCTGCCGGTTCTCGTATCGCGCGGCGACAGACAGTCGTTCTTCACGATCGAACTCGGCGATTGACGGCTGGCGCCGCGCTGGCGCAACAAACTGTTTTATCTGGAAAAAGCAGGCATGTCCGGCGTGACGGGCACGGCGCGATTGCGGTACACTTGCGCGCTTTTTTGACACCCGCTTCTTGACCGAGAGTGCCCGCAGTCCGTGACCGATCTCAGCCATATCCGCAACTTCTCCATCATCGCCCACATCGACCACGGCAAGTCGACGCTGGCCGATCGCTTCATCCAGATCTGCGGCGGCCTTACCGACCGTGAAATGTCGGCACAGGTGCTCGACTCGATGGACCTCGAACGCGAGCGCGGCATCACGATCAAGGCGCATTCCGTCACGCTCGACTACAAGGCGCAGGACGGCAAGACCTACCAGCTCAACTTCATCGACACGCCAGGCCACGTGGACTTCAGCTACGAAGTATCGCGCTCGCTCGCCGCCTGCGAAGGCGCGCTGCTGATCGTCGATGCCGCGCAGGGCGTCGAAGCGCAGTCGGTTGCCAACTGCTACACGGCCATCGAACAGGGCCTCGAAGTCGTGCCGATCCTCAACAAGATGGATTTGCCGCAGGCCGAGCCCGAGCGCGTGAAGAAGGAGATCGAGGAGATCATCGGCATCGACGCGACGAACGCCGTGCCGACGAGCGCGAAGAGCGGCATGGGCGTCACCGACGTGCTCGAAGCCCTGATCCGCGACATCCCCGCACCCACCGGCGACATCGACGCGAACCTGCAGGCACTCATCATCGATTCGTGGTTCGACAACTATCTCGGCGTCGTGTCGCTCGTGCGCGTGCGTCAGGGCACGATCCGCAAGGGCGACAAGATCATCGCGCTGTCGACGGGCCGCGTGCACCAGGTCGACAACGTCGGCATCTTCACGCCGAAGCGCACGCCGCGCGATGAATTGAGAGCTGGCGAAGTCGGCTTCATCGAGGCCGGCATCAAGGAAATCATGGGCGCACCGGTCGGCGATACGATCACGCATGCGAAAACGCCCGACGTCGCGCCGCTGCCCGGCTTCAAGAAAGTGCAGGCGCAGGTTTACGCAGGTTTGTTCCCGGTATCGGCCGACGACTTCGAGGCATTTCGCGACGCGCTCGAAAAACTGAAACTGAACGATGCGGCGCTGATCTACGAACCGGAAAATTCCGACGCGCTCGGCATCGGCTTCCGCTGCGGCTTCCTCGGCATGCTGCACATGGAAATCGTCCAGGAACGCCTCGAGCGCGAATACAACCTGGATCTCATCACGTCGGCGCCGACCGTCGTCTTCGAAGTCCTCACACGTACCGGCGAGGTGCTGAAGGTATCGAGCCCATCGCGGCTGCCGCCGGCGGGTAACATCGAGGAAATGCGCGAGCCGATCGTCGAGGCGAACATCCTCGTGCCACAGGATTATGTCGGCAACGTGCTGTCGCTGTGCATCGAGAAGCGCGGCGTGCAAAAAGACATGCAGTTCATCGGCAACCAGGTGGCGATTCGCTACGAGCTGCCGATGAATGAAGTGGTGCTGGATTTCTTCGACCGCCTGAAGTCCTGCAGCCGTGGTTATGCCTCGCTCGATTATCACTTCGTGCGCTTCCAGCCGGCGAACCTCGTGCGGCTCGACGTGCTTATCAATGGCGATTCGGTCGACGCCCTCGCGCTTATCGTGCATCGCGACCAGGCGCATTCGAAAGGACGCGTGCTGACGGAGAAGATGCAGGAGCTCATTCCGCGCCAGCTTTACGACGTCGCGATCCAGGCGGCGATCGGCGGCCAGATCGTGTCGCGCAGCACCGTCAAGGCGCTGCGCAAGAACGTCACGGCGAAATGTTACGGTGGCGACGTGAGCCGCAAGCGCAAGCTGCTCGAGAAGCAGAAAGAGGGCAAGAAGCGCATGAAGCAGGTGGGTACGGTTGAAGTGCCGCAGGAAGCGTTCCTTGCGATTCTGAAGGTGGACAAGTAATGAATATCGACTTCTCGTTGTGGTTGCTAATCCTGTCCGCGGTTGCAGGCCTCGTGTGGCTCGTCGATTCGCTGGTATTCGCGAAGGCTCGCCGGCGCAAGGTGGAGGATTACCTCGCGGCGCGTAACCTTAGCGCGGCCGAATTCAAGGCTTATGTCGATTCGCTCGACGAAGACGGCAAGCCGCGCCCGGCGACCGCGGCCGGAGACAACCTGCGCGCTGATCCCGCGAAGCAGAAGCAGCTCGAACAGGCATACGTGCTGAACCGCGAGTCGGTGCCGGTGGAATACGCGAAATCCTTCTTCCCCATCCTGTTCGCCGTACTTGTACTGCGTTCCTTCCTGTTCGAACCCTTCCAGATTCCCACCGGCTCGATGATCCCGACGTTGAACATCGGCGACTTCATCGTCGTCAACAAGTTCTCCTACGGCCTGCGCCTGCCGGTCACCGGAACGAAGATCGTGCCGATCGGCGAACCGAAGCGCGGCGACGTGATGGTGTTCATCCCGCCGCACGATCCGAACTACTTCATCAAGCGTGTCATCGGCCTGCCGGGCGAACACGTGCGCTATGCGGACAACACGATCTACATCGACGGCGAACCCCTCCCGCAGGACGAAGTCGGTGTGATCCGTGATCTGGGCGTGCAACATTCCCGCGAAACGGTTGGCGGCATTACGCACGATATCTATACTGCCGCATCGCAGCGTTTCCCCCGTGTTTACGACTGGCTGCCGCCCGAAGGGGCGGTGATCCCGGAAGGGCACTACTTCATGATGGGCGACAACCGCGACAACAGCAGCGACAGCCGTTACTGGGGCCCGGTTTCCGAAGACCGGATCGTCGGCAAGGCGGTGGCAGTCTGGATGCACAAGGAGCAGGGTTTGCACCTGCCGTCATTCAGCTCTAACCGCCTGATCGAGAACCCGGAATAGCCAGGCGCGCACGACAGCAACGGGTAAAGGAACCAGACGATGAAATCATTGCGGGTATGTTCGCCAAAGGCACAGCGCGGGTCGGCCTATACGACGATGATCCTCGTGGCGCTGTTCGGTATCGTGATACTGGCCGTGCTGAAGATTGCGCCGGCCTACGTCGACGACCGGGCAATCGCGGGCACGATGGAAAATCTCGCGGCGAGCAGCGAGTTCGCCGACATGAGCATCAACGACGTCCGCAGCAGCCTGATGCGCACGCTGAACACCAACCGCATCGAATTCGATCCGAACAACGTCGTGCTCGTCAGGGAAGGGGGCAACGAATACGTCGACGTGAACTACGAATCCCGGAAGTCGCTGTTTTACAACATCGATGCGATCGTGAAGTTCGAACACCGTTTCGACAAGAAATGATTCCTCCTGCCGCGAGCCGGACCCGTACCCGACTTGGATAAACTCGACGCCATCCCAGGTTACCAGTTCAAGGATCCCGCTCTGCTCGCACGTGCGCTGCGACACCGCAGCGCCGGCCGCGATAACAATGAACGGCTGGAATTCCTTGGCGACGCCGTCCTCGGCTTCATCGTCGCCGACTACCTTAGCATCCAGTTTCCAGCTGCTTCCGAAGGGGAGTTGAGCCGCATCCGCGCCGCGCTCGTGCAGCAGGCGACGCTCGCGGCAATTGCACGGGAACTGCGGATTGGCGAAAGCCTGATACTCGGTCCCGGGGAACTGAAGTCCGGCGGTGCGAAGCGCGATTCGATCCTGGCCGACGCGCTCGAAGCACTGATCTGCGCGATCTACCTCGATGGCGGTCTCGAAACCTGTCGTGCGATCGTGCAATCGTGGTTCCAGCCGAGGCTCGCCGAGCACCAGCGTCCGGATGCCGGCAAGGATGCGAAGACCCGTCTGCAGGAACTGATGCAGGCACGCAAGCTAGGGTTGCCGGTGTATGAAATCCACGAGGTCAGCGGCAAGGAACACGAACAGACATTCAGCGTAGCCTGCCGCGTGGCGCTGCTCGACGCGCCAGTACTCGGTACCGGCAGCAGCCGCAAGCTGGCCGAGCAGAACGCAGCGGACACGGTACTCACGATATTGGGAGTTGCATGAGCGACGGTGAAGCGCAGACACGTTGCGGACTCATCGCACTGATCGGCCGGCCGAACGTCGGCAAGTCGACCTTGCTGAACCACCTCGTCGGCCAGAAGGTCAGCATCACGTCGCGCAAGCCGCAGACGACGCGCCAGCGCCTGCTCGGCATCAAGACCGTCGGCAATGCGCAGCTGGTCTACGTCGATACGCCCGGTTTCCAGCTTGGCTACAAGAAGGCGCTGAACCGGTATATGAACCGCACGATCAGCAACACCGTCAACGACGTCGACCTGATCCTGTTCATGACCGACCGCCTGCGCTTCACCGAAGACGACGACAAGCTGCTCGACGGCATCCGGAAGGTGCAGTGCCCGGTATTCCTCATCATCAACAAGGTCGACGAACTCGACGACAGGGCGCAACTGCTGCCGTTCATCGACGCGGCCCGCACACATTTTCCATTCGCCGAAGTGGTGCCGGTTTCTGCGCTGAAGGAGCAGAACACCGATGCGCTCGAAGCCACATTGGTCCGTTACCTGCCCGAAAACCCGTGGCTCTACGCCGAAGACCAGCTGACGGACCGCACTGCGCGCTTCCTTGCCGCCGAGTTCGTCCGTGAAAAGATCACGCGCCAGATGGGCGACGAACTGCCGCATGAAGTCGCCGTGGAGATCGAGGAGTTCAAGGTCGAGAATGGCGTCTACCATATCGGCGCGCTGATCCTCGTCGAGCGCGCCGGCCAGAAAAAGATGCTGATCGGCGCCGAAGGCAGCCGCCTGAAACTGATCGGCACGGAAGCGCGCATCGAGCTCGAGCGCCTGTTCGACAGCAAGGTGATGCTGAAGCTGTGGGTCAAGGTCAAGGGCGGCTGGTCCGATGACGAGCGCGCGTTGAAGAGCCTCGGCTTCGACTGAGGTCCGGATCGGTGTCGTGATGGCTGGACTGGTATTCGCGTCTGAATGAAACAGGTCCTCGACAAGCAAAGTGCCTGGCTTCTGCACAGCCGGCCGTTCCGCGATACGAGCGTACTGCTCGACTTCCTGACGCCCGAGCACGGCCGCATCAGCGCGATCGCGCGCGGCGCACGCGGCCCGCGTTCCAAGCAACGCGCATTGCTGCAACCTTTCCAGCCGCTGATCGTCTCGCTCGCCGGACGTACCGAGCTGCTGAGCCTGCGCGACGTCGAAGCCGCGGGGCCAGGCTTGCCGCTGACGGGTGAACGCCTGTTCTCCGCGCTGTACGTCAATGAACTGATGACACGCCTGCTGCGTGGGCACGAAGGCGAAGCCACGCTGTTCGACCTGTACAGCACCGTGCTTGCGGGACTGAACGCTGGAGCGGAACTCGAACCACTGCTGCGCGACTTCGAATTGCGCGTACTCGACGCGCTCGGATTTGGCCTGCAGTTCTCGCACGAAGCCGAAAGCGGCGAAGCACTCGCTGCCGACTGCTGGTATTACCTGCACCATGACACCGGGTTTGTCCGCCAGCGCAGCGTGCACGAAACTCATCCGGATGCGGCTCATCATCTCTATCCGGGCCACGAACTGCACCGCATCGCCGCGCGCGACTTTGGCGCCGGTACGACACGTGCCTGCGCGAAACGCCTGTTGCGCGAGGTGCTGCAACACCATATGTCCGAGCGGCCGCTCACCAGCCGTGAACTTTTCATGCAACCCGGCTAGAATTCGCGCTTTCCGTGAAGCGCAGCGCCGATGAATTCTCCCACGCCCGGTCGTCCCGTCATCGAGTTTCCGACCATCGAAAGCACGGTAGGCAACACGCCGCTCGTGCGCCTGCAACGCCTGCCGGGTACGTCGACGAACACGATCCTCGTCAAGCTCGAAGGTAATAATCCGGCGGGCTCGGTGAAGGATCGACCTGCGCTCAGCATGATCAGCAAGGCGGAAGCGCGCGGACTCATCAAGCCCGGCGACACGCTCATCGAAGCGACGAGTGGCAACACCGGCATTGCGCTGGCCATGGTTGCCGCGATCAAGGGCTACCGGATGATCCTGATCATGCCGGAGAACTCCACGCAGGAACGCAAGGATGCCATGACCGCTTACGGTGCGCAGCTGATCGAAGTCAGCGAAGCCGACGGCATGGAAGGCGCGCGCGATCTCGCCGAGAAAATGCAGCGGGAAGGCAAGGGCACGGTACTAGACCAGTTCGGCAATCCCGATAACTTCGCCGCGCATGTCGAGCACACCGGCCCTGAAATCTGGCGGGACACGCACGGCACGATCACGCACTTCGTCAGCTCGATGGGCACGACCGGCACGATCATGGGTGTGTCGCGTTACCTCAAGGAGCAGAATCCAGCGATCCAGATCATCGGCCTGCAGCCGAAGGACGGTTCGCGTATCCCCGGCATCCGCCGCTGGCCGGAAGCGTACCTGCCGAAAATCTTCGAGCGCGAACGCGTCGACCAGGTCATCGACATCACGCAGGTGGATGCCGAGCGCACGATGAAGGCGCTTGCGCGCGAAGAAGGCATCAGCTGCGGCGTATCGTCCGGCGGTGCAGTGTTCGCGGCTCTCGAGCTGGCGAAAACGGTTCAGGATGCCGTCATCGTCGCGATCATCTGCGACCGCGGCGATCGCTATCTGTCCACCGGCGTCTTCAGCCACTAGCCGGACCACACATGCGCAGCAACAAACGAGGGCGTTCCCTGCCGAGGGAGCCGCAGGTTTTTGAAATCGAAAAGCTGAGCCACGAAGGGCGCGGCCTGACGCGGCATGAAGGGCAGGTCGTTTTCGTGGACGGCGCATTGCCCGGTGAAACGGTACGCGCGGAATTCACGAGCCGGCGCGGAAGCTACGCCGAAGCGCGTACGCTCGAAGTTCTGAATCCATCGGCCGAGCGCACGCAGCCGCCGTGTCCGCATTTCGCGGCCTGTGGTGGGTGCAGCCTTCAGCACTACGCGAGCGCGTCGCAGCTGGCGTTCAAGGAGGCCGTGCTGCACGAGCGTCTCGCGCATGCGGCTGGAGCCGGCGATTACGACAAGCTGCCGGCCATCGCCGGCGCCGATCGCGCCTACCGCCGCAAGGCTAGGCTGGCCGTGCGCTACGTGGCGAAGAAGGAGCGCGTGCTCGTCGGCTTCCGCGAGCAGCACAGCAACTTCATCACCGACATGGACAGCTGCGCGGTGCTCGAACCGGAAGTCGCGCAGCTGCTGCCACTATTGCCCGAACTGATCGGGCGCATGCATTGCCGCGAGCAGCTGCCTCAGGTGGAAGTAGCCATTGGCGATGCGCAGCCCGGCAGCAACACCTGCGCGCTTATTTTCCGCCACCTGCAGCCACTCGATCGCCACGACCTGGATCAGTTGCTCGCTTTTGGCGTGGCACATGCCGTGGACGTGTATCTGCAACCCAAGGGTCCCGATTCGGTGCACCGCGTGTTGCCTGCCGGCGGTGACCAGCGCCTGTTCTACGGCCTGACCGATTTCAACCTGACGCTGGCCTTCCACCCGACCGACTTCACGCAGGTGAATGCGGGGATAAACAGGATGATGGTGCGGCGTGCCGTCGACCTGCTGGACGTGCAGCCGACCGATCGCGTGCTCGACCTGTTCTGCGGGCTCGGCAATTTCACGCTGCCGCTGGCCACGCGCGCCGCGGAGGTGATTGGCGTCGAAGGCGCGGCGGCGATGGTCGAGCGCGGCACGGAGAACGCAGGGCGCAACGGGCTGACGAATGTCCGCTTTCTGCAGGCCGACCTGACCTTGCATCCCGACCAGCATGCCTGGCTCAAGCAGGGCTTCGACAAGGTGCTGCTCGATCCGCCCCGTTCCGGTGCGCTCGAAGTGCTGCCGGCGGTCGTCGCGGCGCGGCCGGCGCGGATCGTTTACGTATCGTGCAACCCGGCAACTCTCGCGCGCGATGCTGCCTACCTCGCCGAGCATGGATACGTGCTTGTCGCCGCCGGGGCGATGGACATGTTCCCGCACACGAGCCACGTCGAGGCGATGGCGCTTTTCGTGCCGAAGGGCGCATCCGGTGGAAAGTCCAGACATGGCAAATGACAGCCGCGAACTTCCCGGCATGCAGCGCCTGCTCGCGATCATGCAGCGCCTGCGCGATCCCGACCAGGGTTGCCCGTGGGACCTGCAGCAGGACTTCGCATCGATAGCGCCACACACGCTCGAAGAGGTTTACGAGGTGATCGACGCGATCGAAACCGGCGACATGCCGCAGCTGCGCGATGAACTCGGCGACCTGCTGTTCCAGGTCGTGTTCTATGCACAGCTTGGGCGCGAACAGGACCTGTTCGACTTCGACGCGATCGCGACCGCCATTGGCGCCAAGCTGGTGCACCGACATCCACATGTCTTTCCCGGCGGGCGCTTCGAGGCCGAAGGCGCTGCGCCGGAGACCGGCATTTCGTCCGAAGAGGTCGTCACGAATTGGGAAGCGATCAAGGCAGAAGAGCGCCGGCGCAAGCAGGGCGACAGGCCTGGCAGCGTGCTCGACGACGTGCCCCTGGCGCTTACCGCCTTGCTGCGTGCCACCAAGTTGCAGAAACGCGCGGCGGGCCAGGGCTTCGACTGGCGCTGCACGGACGGCGTGCTGGCAAAAGTCGATGAGGAGCTCGCTGAGCTGCGCGAAGCCGTCGCGGCCGACGACAAGGCCGGGATCGACGAAGAATTTGGCGACCTGCTGTTCACGTTAGTGAACCTTGCGCGGCACCTCGACGTGAATCCTGAAAGCGCGCTGCGCGGCGCGAGCCGCAAATTCGAAACGCGCTTCCGCGCGGTGGAGGAAATGCTGCGGCGTGAAGGGCGCGCGCTGCGTGATCTGGACGATGCGGAGCTCGACGAATATTGGAACAAAGTGAAGGCTATGACCGCCAGGCCGTCGGCTTGAGCGGCGTCTGACAACAGTGTTAAGGTGCCGACGCCCTCCGCATCGAGGCAGAGGCAGCGACCGCACGATGGCAAGATCGAGAGGCACGGAGAAAGAGATGAGAATAATTTTGTTGGGCGCCCCCGGCGCGGGTAAAGGTACGCAGGCTGAGTACCTCAAGGAAACTTACGGCATCCCGCAGATCTCCACCGGCGACATGCTGCGCGCCGCGGTGAAGGCAGGAACGCCGCTCGGCATGCAGGTGAAGTCCGTGATGGAGAGCGGCGGCCTGGTGACCGACGACATCATCATCGCGCTGATCCGCGAACGCATCACCCGCGACGACTGCCGCAACGGTTTCCTGTTCGACGGTTTCCCGCGCACGATTCCGCAGGCACAGGCTCTCGTCGATGCCGGAATCACGATCGACGTCGTGCTCGAGATCGACGTTCCCGACGAGGAAATCGTCCGCCGCCTGAGCGGCCGGCGCGTGCATCCGGAATCCGGTCGTACGTACCACGTCGACAACAAACCGCCTAAAAACCCCGGTAAAGACGACGTCACCGGCGAGCCGCTGATCCAGCGCGACGACGACAAGGAAGCGACCGTGCGCAAGCGTCTCGAGGTCTATCACGCGCAGACCAAACCTCTTGTCGAGTTCTATCGCAAGCTTGCGGCGAATACGCCGGCGACGCGTTTCGCCACGGTTAGTGGCGTCGGCGACATCTCTGCGATCCGTCAGTCACTCGAGAGCGCACTGCGTTGATGCGTCAGCGCAGCTGCGTCTCGCTCGCGCGCGCATCGATTCATGTCGTCGCGCGTTCGACTCGCTCAGTCATTCAATGAAGCATCGATGCGCGTTGCGCATCGTCGCTCTCGACTTCACGCGATGCACATCGCGCATCACTCCCTAGCAGAAAAAATTGCTTGTTGCTCAAAAATATTTTTTTGTGGTAATGTGCGCCGCGAAGGTTGCAACAACTTGAGTAGATGAAGTAGTTGCTGGTTCAGCAAGTGATCGAACGCGATCGCGATGCAGTGATTCGAGAAGAAGTGATCGAGCAGGTCGGCCGACGAAGTAAACGAAGCGCTGATCGAATCGATGATGGATCGACAACGCATCGACGCAGGTTGATCGAAGGCGTCGCAGGAGACTCGCACGGCGAGAGCGACGACGAAGACGACCGAGGATCACGGCGGTGAGTACGAGGAGTACGAAGCGCCAGACTGGAGCAGCATCATCGGGATCGAAGCAGTCGAGTGGCTATGATCGGCAAGGTGTTACTTCCCTGGATGAGGAGAACTGAATGACCGCTGCCAGTGAACTTAAGAGTGCTGCAGTAGTTCAAGAACAAGCTCAACAAGATAGTCGAAAGCGAAAGACGCCAGGCCAGGTAGCAGTAAACGTAGTCACCGACGTCGCAGGGATGGACGCCCCAGGGATGAAGTCCGGAGAAGGGAAAGCAACGGAAGTACGTAACGAAGCAAGTCTCAGTGCCGGAAGTAGTGCTGTAAGTAGTGCCCTAACAAGGGCTGTAAGTAGTGCCGCAAGTAGTGCCGCAAGTAGTGCGGCAACAGACATAGAACAAGTACAAGCAGCCCACGGCAGTACGACTGCCGGCGCTACCCAGACGGTAGCCGCTGCATACGAAACATCGGGGAGCTCGGCAGCAACAGCATCGAAGGCTGCGTCAATGCAGGCAACCAGGTTGCCTGCCTCTGTTTTTTTCAGAATTCACGAATCTTCCCAGCTATCCAGCAGAATCCAGTATCGCGGTGGCCTTGCAGGGCTCCGCATACGCCGCGCGCATATCGCGCCGCAGGGCGGAACGGCCATTCGGGCCATGGACGTGTAAGTGTCCTGCAGAAGGGCGCCTCGTGGGTAGGCGCCGTCGAGGCAGGTGGAATAGATCGACTGAATAGATAGACAGCAAGAAGGCCGGCAGCACCTCCATATAAGAAGAACACGAGGGAAGCTGACGGTAGCCAGAATGCCAGGGTCCGGAGTTGTAGTTAGCAGTAGCAACGAACCCGAAGCAGTACCGGTGGACAGAAGCAGCGCCAGGGCCCGCGGGCCTGACGCAACGCGAAGGTCCACCGGTAGCTAAAAGGTCTCGGTTGCCGAAAGGCAGATGTACCGGGGCTTATGTATGTCCAAAGCAGCAAACAACCTAAGCTAATTAATAGCCGGAGGAAACATCATAGCTATGAAACTCGAAGCCAAAGCAGCATTAGCAGCAGCAAAAAAAGCAGCCAAGAAAAAGGCGCCGAAGAAAAAAGCAGCAAAAAAAGCTGCTAAAAAAGCACCTGCCAAGAAAAAAGCAGCCAAAAAAGCACCCGCCAAGAAAAAAGCAAAAGCAAAAGCAAAGCGTAAAGCAGCGGTAGCAGCCATGGCGGCAGCGAAGAAAACGGCCAAAAAAGCAGCCAAGAAAAAAGCGCCGAAGAAAAAAGTAGCGAAGAAAGCCGCTGCGAAGAAAAAAGCGCCGGCCAAGAAAAAAGCCAAAGCAAAAGCCAAAGCCAAGAAGTAAGGCTTAGCTCAGGCGAGCGGGGTATGCAGTTCATTACCCCGCCACTGGTCCGCTTATAATCCCCCGAAGTACGCTTCGGGGGATTTTTGTTTTCAGGACCCGGGCTTTTCACGATTTTATCCGGCAGCTGTCTCCGAATAATGGGCGCAGTTTGACGCAGTGGCATTGCACGCCGCCGCGCAGGCAACTCAGTCTTTTATCAGTGCCGGAGCCGCATTTCGAGTTTTACATGACAGTCATCCTGGCGCTCGATACTTCCACAGAAGCATGCTCCTGCGCGCTCGCGATCGATGGACGCGTGCATGAACGCTACGTTGTTGCGCCGCAACAGCATGCATCACTGATTCTCTCGTCGATCGAAACCCTGTTGCGCGAGCATGGCCTCGGGTTCGAAGATCTCGATGCTGTCGCATGGGGGCGCGGCCCCGGTTCCTTCACTGGCTTGCGCATCGCCGCCGGTGTCACGCAGGGTATTGCGTTCGCGGCGGAACTGCCGGTGATCGAGGTTTCGACGCTCGCGGCGCTGGCACTCGCAGCATGGGAAGAACAGAAACAGACGCGCGTGTTCGCGTGCCTGGATGCCCGTATCGACGAGGTGTACTGGGGCCTGTTCGAGATTCGCGACGGACTCCCCATCGCCATCGCACCGGAGCAGTTGTGCAAGCCCGAAGCGATTCCCGGCACGACGCTCGATGCCGCCGCGCAATGGTGCGCAGTCGGCAACGGCCTCGCCTATGGCGAACGCTTCCCCGCCGAAGTCCACGCGCGTTTTGCGCACCGCCTGCCGGAAGCACTGCCGCGAGCCGGGCACATCGCGGCGCTTGCCGCGGCCGCCTTCGAGCGCGGTGAAATCGTCGGCGCGGAACAGGTGCGCCCGGTATATCTGCGCGACAAGGTCACGCACCACTAAACAAGTCCAGCCACCAAGAAGCCGCTCATGGATTTCGACGTCGTCCGCGCCACTGTGCTTGCCTTTATCCAGGGACTCACCGAGTTCCTGCCGATCTCGAGTTCCGCGCACCTGATCCTGCCGTCGCAACTGTGGGGCTGGGAGGACCAGGGCCTTGCGTTCGACATGGCGCTGCACCTCGGGTCGCTCGTCGCCGTGCTGTTTTATTTTCGGCGCGACCTGTGGAACGTAGCGCGCGCAATGCTGACTCAGGTCGGCGGCGGGCAGGCTTCGGACGACAGCCGCCTCGGCTGGCACATCGTGATCGCGACGATTCCGGTGCTGATTGCCGGCCTGCTATTCGAGGAAGTGGCTGAGACGAGCCTGCGCAGCGTCACCGTCATTACCGCGACGACACTGATTTTTGGCCTCTTGCTCGGCATCGCGGACCGCGTCGGGCGCCAGCACGGCACGGTCGCCGACGTGACGTGGAAGATCGCACTGATCATCGGTCTCGCGCAGTGCCTTGCGATCATACCCGGCACGTCGCGTTCGGGCGTCACGATGACGACGGCCCTGTTCTGCGGCCTGCAGCGCCAGGCCGCCGCGCGCTTTTCGTTCCTGCTGTCGATTCCGACGATCGGTGCCGCCGCGTCGCTTGCACTGATCGATCTGCTCGGCCAGCCGGACATCAACTGGGCAGAACTGCTCTACGCGATGCTGATGTCGGCGCTGACCGCGCTCGCCTGCATCCACTGGTTCCTGAAGTTCATCGGCGCGCTCGGCTTCCTGCCTTTCGTCGTCTACCGCCTTCTGCTGGGCACCTTCCTGCTGTTCTTTTTCGTGTTATAACCGGCCCCGTCAACGGAGGCCCTTACCATGTTCAGCAGGGATATTGACGCCGTTCATTCGGATCGCATCGTCATACGCGCCGGGCAACAGGCTCTCGACGACCTTCGCTACCGCCTGCGCAACACGCGCTGGCCCGACGAATACGCAAATGACGCGTGGGCCTACGGCACGAACCGCGCGTACCTGCAGGAACTCGTGCGCTACTGGGCGGATGGCTTCGACTGGCGCAGCCAGGAAACCTGGCTGAATACCTTCGAACATCACCGTACGGCGATCGATGGCCTGAATATCCACTACGTCCATGCTCGCAGCGCCGATCCGAAGGCAATCCCGGTCCTGCTGCTGCATGGCTGGCCCGGCACCTTCGTGCAGATGCTCAAGCTCGTGCCGCTGCTCACCGCGCCGACCACGCACGACATGCCCGGTGCTCCTTCATTCCATGTCGTCGTGGCGTCGTTGCCCGGCTTCGGTCTCTCCGACGCAGCTACCGCACCTGGCATGGGGATGGAAGGTATCGCTGCGCTGATGCACAAGCTGATGGTCGACGTGCTCGGCTACGCCCGTTACGGCGCGCGTGGCAGCGATCTCGGCGGCACTACGATCGACCAGCTCGGCCGTCACTACCCGGACGAGCTGCTGGGAGCGCACCTGACGCAGATCATCGTCGCCGGCGCGCCGCCGGCGCCGCCGGAAAATGCCACGCAGGCGGAGCGGGATTTCCTCGCAGCCAGCGTCGCCGTCAGCAACGGCGAGATCGCGTACGCGCGCATCCATTCGACGAAACCGCAAACGCTGGCTTATGGCCTTAACGATTCGCCTGCCGGCCTCGCTGCATGGATCGTCGAAAAGTATCGCAGCTGGGGCGATACCGGCGGCGATGTCGAAAGCCGCTTCGATCGCGACTTCCTGCTGACGACGCTGACGACCTACTGGCTCACGCAGACGATCGCGCCATCGATTCGCACGTACTATGAAATGGTCCGCAACCGCGGCGACGCGAGCCGGGTAGCAGTGCCGGTTGCCTTCCTGATGAGCGAAAAGGACATGTTTCCACCCGCGCCACGCGAATGGGCCGAGCGTTCGCACAATGTCGTGCACTTCAACACGGCGCCACGCGGCGGCCATTTCCTCGAATGGGAGGAACCCGAGCTGGTCGCGCGCGACATGCAGGAATTCTTTGCCAGCCTATCGCCAGACCTGACCGCCGGAGCCAGCCGATGAATGTTCCCGACCTGCACGCAATGACGGCAGACGAAATCCAGGCAATCGAGTTCGCCTGCACGAAACTCGTCAACCAGTTCGCGGTGTACAGTGATGCCGCACGCTATGACGAACTCGCTGCGCTGTTCACGGATGATGGCCGCTATGCGCGTCCGACCGATCCGGCGAATTTCATTGCCGGCCATGCCGACCTGTTGACGTCGTTCAAGGCGCGGCCTAAAGACAAGCTGACGCGCCACCTCGTGACCAACGTCATCATCGACGTGACGGGTCCAACGACCGCGAAGGGTTTCAGTTACGTGACGCAGTATGCCGGCACCACCGAGCAGCCAGCACCGACGCACGGCTGGCGCGCGAACCCCCCGCAGCTGGTTGGCGAATACAGTGACATTTACGTGTTGACCGCGCAGGGCTGGAAGATCCGCCAGCGCAGCGGCCGCCTGGTATTCACGACGTGAGGAATCTGCGATGAGCGAACGGCCTTTCGGCGCTACAGGAACACAGGTACCTGCGATCGGGCAGGGGACATGGTATGTCGAACGCGCGCGCAGGACCGACGCGATCGCCGCGCTGCAGCGAGGCATGGAACTCGGCCTGCGCCATATCGACACGGCGGAAATGTACGGCAGCGGAGCGGCCGAGGAAGTGGTCGGAGAAGCCCTGCGCGGACGCCGGGAGGAGGCTTTCCTCGTATCGAAAGTACTGCCGTCGAACGCCTCGCGCCGCGGCACGATCGCGGCCTGCGAACAGTCGCTGCGCCGGCTTGGCACCGATCATCTCGATTGCTACCTGCTGCACTGGCGCGGCGGCGTGCCGCTGGCCGAAACCTTCGCGGCCTTCGACGAACTGCAGCGCGCCGGCAAGATCCGCAGCTTCGGCGTCAGCAATTTCGATGCGGGCGATCTCGACGAAGCGTTTGCGCTGCTAGGTCCCGGCAGGCTCGCGTGCAACCAGGTGCTGTACCACCTGCAGGAACGTGCGATCGAACATGCGGTGCTGCCCTGGTGCGAGCGGCACAACGTGGCTGTCGTCGCTTACAGTCCTTTCGGACACAACGACTTTCCGACGGCGCACAGCCCAGGCGGACGCATGCTATCGCAGGTTGCCGCGGCCCATGGCGCGACGCCACGGCAGGTTGCGCTGGCCTTCCTCGCACGTCGTGGCAGCGTGTTCGCGATTCCGAAGGCGAGCCTGCCGGCGCACGTCGAAGACAACGCCGGCGCGCTGCGCCTGCAACTGACCACCGACGACCTCGCGCGGCTCGATGCCGCATTCCCGCGCGGACCAGAACCGCGTTCGCTGCCGATGATTTGAGCCGCGTTCAGCCGAGCGTCGCTACCTTTGCGCCGAACAGGCGCTTGCTTGCGATGCGCGCGCCGCAGGCCAGGGCTTCGAGTTTCTTCCAGACGATCTTGCTGTCGACCTTGCCGACGCCGGCGAAGGTGCCGAAGCCGCAGTCGGTGCCGGCAATCACGCGTTCGCGGCCGACGATGTCGGCGAACTGGCAGATGCGCTGGCTGACGAGTTCCGGGTGTTCGACATAGTTCGATGTCGAATCGACGACGCCGGGTACGAGGATTTTGTCGTCCGGGATGCGTGCTTCCTTCCACGCCGCATCCCACACCTGCCATTCATGCGCGTGCCGCGGATTCGAGGCTTCGAACAGGATCGCCGCCGGCTTTGCCTTCAGCACGATGCCGAGGATCTTCGCGAGGTCGATGTCGTGCGTATGCGGGCCTTCGTAGTTGCCCCAGCACACGTGCATGCGCAGCCTGTCGGCCGGCACGTTGACGAGCGCGGCATTCAGCGCCTCCACCTGCTGCTCTGCCTGGCGCAGGAACTCGGCTTCGCTGAGGTCCTGGAAGCCGGTGTGCCGCGCCATCGCGAGGTCAGGGCAGTCCACCTGCAGCACGAAGCCAGCCGCGACGATCGCTTCGTATTCGGCGCGCATCGCTTCTGAAATCGCCTCGAGGTAGTCGGCGTGCGTTGCGTAGTATTCGTTCGGCTGGAAGGCGGACACGACGCCGGGTGAGGCGGCATTCATGAAGGCGTCGGGCGCCGGATGCGCGTTCAGCGCGTCGCGGAAGTTCTTCAGGTCGAATTCGAGCGGCGCGGTG